>NZ_JBEZKB010000034.1:0-95796 GCF_040651475.1 Streptomyces sp. NPDC048442 | reverse complement strand
CGCGGTTGGCGTTGGGGCGGGCGGGGGGGGGGCGAGGACGCTCCGCGCAGCGGTTTCGGGAAGGGGCGGGGAGGGGGCGAGCGCCGCAGGCAACGCCCGCCCCCACCGGCCCGCGCCGACGAATTCACCATCTCGTGCGCACAACGCCACTTCACCGGGAATACTCACCCCATGTCTGCCGCGCACGCGACCTTCGGGCTGGCCCCGGCAATGCGGGCCGGGGGAGTACTCGTCAACGGTGCCTACCAAGTCCACCGCGACTTCATGGACTTCATCGTCGACGGCCACCCCCTCCTGCACCAGCTCGCCGACCTCGACGCCGTCTCCCCGCTGGCCTCCGACGTTCCGCCGGCCATCTTCACCACACACGTCCGCAGGCTCCTCCTGGAAGCGGCCCCACCGCTCCCCGACGGCCGGTACGTCATCTACGGCTGCCCGGAGTGCGAGGGCCTCGAATGCGGGGCCGTCACCGCCGTCATCGAACGCGAGGGCCCGGACATCGTCTGGCGCGACTTCGCCTGGCAGACCACCGAGACCGCCGACCTGGAACGCGACGGCTACCACGGGATAGGACCGTTCCGCTTCGACGCGGACCAGTACCGTGCCGAACTCGCCAGACTCCTCCCCGACGCGGGCGCGGGCACGGGCGCGGGCACGGACAAGATCGCGGGCGACGGCTCCGAAGCGGCGTACGGGGCCGACGGGCAGCCCCTCCGCCGCCGCGTCCTGCTCATCGGCACCCGCGTCGCCGTCCTCGCCAAGCTCGCGGCAGCCCTCCGTACGATCAACATCGGCGCGGAGATCGCCGAGGACGCGGACCGGGTCCCGCCGGTCGAGATCAGGACGTACGGCGCGGTCGCCTTCGGCCGTACGATCGCCGAGCACGAGAAGGCGGCGGTCCGGGCGGCCTTCGACCGCGCGGGCGTCGAACCGGCGTACGTGGAGGGCCTCGCCCCGATCATTCCGCTCCTGGTCGCCCAGATAGAGCACGCCCTGGACCGCAGCCCGATGGAGCAGCGCCGGCTGACCCGCCTGGTGGCGGCGGACGACGAGGCGGGTGTCGAAGTCACCTCGGCCTGCCGGGTCCAGCTGGTCGCGTACCGGCAGGACCGCCTGCACCGTACGCACGCCCAAGTCGTCTTCGAAGGCCTGCTGGAAGCGGGCAAGCACCGCATTCCACTGGACGAGAGGGCGACGAGGGGGCGGTCCTTCATCGTGGCCCGCACGATGGGCGGGGTACTGGTGACACCGATGGCCCGCTGACGACATCCGGCACCCCGCACCACCCATCGGCCGGGCGGGTGACCGGGGACAGCGGGCCGGCGGCCCCTTGTCCGAGGGGAACCCGGTGGATCGCTGTGGGGCCGCGGCCCGCTGACGGCAGTCGGCACCCCGCACCACCCATCGGCCGGGCGGGTGACCGGGGACAGCGGACCGGCGGCCCCTTGTCCGAGGGGAACCCGATGGATCGCTGTGGGGCCGCGGCCCGCTGACGGCAGTCGGCAACCCGCACCACCCACCGGCCGGGCGGGTGACCGGGGACAGCGGACCGGCGGCCTCGGTCCGAGGGGAACCCGGTGGTTCGCTGTGAGGCCGTGGCCCGCTGACGACAGTCGGCAACCCGCACCACCCACCGGCCGGGCGGGCGGGCGACCGGGGACAGCGGACCGGCGACCCCGGTCCGAGGGGAACCCGATGGTTCGCTGTGAGGCTGCGGCCCGCTGACGACAGTCGGCAACCCGCACCACCCACCGGCCGGGCGGGTGACCGGGGACAGCGGACCGGTGGCCTCGGTCCGAGGGGAACCCGGTGGATTGCTGTGAGGCCGTGGCCCGCTGACGACAGTCGGCAACCCGCACCACCCATCGGCCGGGCGGGTGACCGGGGACAGCGGGCCGGCGGCCCCGGCCCGAGGGGAACCCGGTGGATCGCCGTCAAGCCGCGGCCCGCTGACGACAGCCGGCAGCCGCACCACCCATCGGCCGGGCGGGTGACCGGGAACAGCGGACCGGCGGCCCCGGCCCGAGGGGGAACCCGGTGGATCGCCGTCAAGCCGCCCGTGCCGTTCCCGACCGGCCCCCGCTGCCCCTGCCGTTCCCGGGCCCCGGCCGCCCGTGCCGTTCCGGGGCCCCGGCAGCTCGCGGCCTCTCCCGGCGGCCCCGGCCCGAGGGGGGAGCCCGCCACCGCACCCCTCGATTAAGATCGACCCCTCATGACTGCCACTCTCGTCGCCAAAGACCTCGCCGCCGGCCACGGCGACCGCACCCTCTTCTCCGACCTCGACCTGGTCGTCGCCCCCGGCGACGTGATCGGCCTCGTCGGGGCCAACGGGGCGGGCAAGTCCACCCTCCTGCGCCTGCTCGCCGGCCTGGACACCCCCGAGGGCGGCGAGCTGCGGCTCTCCCCGCCCACCGCCAACGTCGGCCATCTCCCGCAGGAGCCGGAGCGCCGCGAGGGCGAGACCGTACGGGACTTCCTGGCCCGGCGCACCGGGGTGGCCGACGCCCAGCTCGCCCTGGACACCGCCACCCAGGCCCTCGTCGACGGCACGCCCGGTGCGGACGACGACTACTCCGTCAGCCTCGACCGCTGGCTCGACCTCGGCGGCGCCGACCTCGACGAACGCGCCGAGGAGGTCGCCTCATCCCTCGGCCTGACCATCGGCCTCGACCAGCCGATGACCGGCCTCTCCGGCGGCCAGGCCGCCCGCGCAGGTCTCGCCTCGCTCCTCCTCTCCCGGTACGACGTCTTCCTCCTCGACGAGCCCACCAACGACCTCGACCTGGACGGCCTCGACCGGCTGGAGACCTTCGTCAAGGGCCTGCGCGCGGGCACCGTCGTCATCAGTCACGACCGCGAGTTCCTCACCCGTACGGTCACCAAGGTCCTGGAGCTGGACCTCGCCCAGCAGCAGATCAAGCTGTACGGAGGCGGGTACGCGGCATACCTGGAGGAGCGGGAGACCGCGCGTCGGCACGCCCGCGAGGAGTTCGACGAGTTCGCGGACAAGAAGGCCGCGCTGGAGGGCCGGGCGCAGATGCAGCGCGGCTGGATGGACAAGGGCGTGCGCAACGCGCGCCGCAAGTCCACCGACGGCGACAAGATGGGCCGCAACATGCGCACCGAGTCGAGCGAGAAGCAGGCCGCCAAGGCCCGCCAGACCCAGCGCATGATCGAACGCCTCGACGTGGTCGACGAGCCCCGCAAGGAGTGGGAGCTGCGGATGGAGATCGCGTCCGCCCCGCGCTCCGGAGCGGTGGTGTCGACGATGCGTCAGGCGACCGTCCACCGCGGCGACTTCACCTTCGGCCCCGTCTCCCTCCAGATCGACTGGGCGGACCGGGTGGCGATCACCGGCGCCAACGGGTCAGGGAAGTCAACCCTGTTGGCGGCGATGCTCGGCCGACTCCCGCTGGACGAGGGCGATTCGACCCTCGGCCCGGGTGTCGTCGTCGGCGAGGTCGACCAGGCCCGCGGCCTCTTCTACGGCGCGGAAACCCTCCTGGACGCCTTCTCGGCGGCCGTCCCCGACACGGAACCGGCCGAAGTCCGCACGCTGCTGGCCAAGTTCGGCCTGCGCGCCGAGCACGTCCTGCGCCCGGCCACGACGCTCTCCCCGGGCGAACGCACCCGTGCGGCCCTCGCCCTCCTCCAGGGCCGCGGCGTCAACCTCCTGGTCCTGGACGAACCGACGAACCACCTCGACCTCCCGGCGATCGAACAGCTGGAGTCGGCGCTGGAGTCGTACGAGGGGACACTGCTGCTGGTCACGCACGACCGCCGGATGCTGGAGGGGGTACGGACCACGCGACGGCTGGAGGTAGCAGCAGGCCGCGTCACCGAGGCCTGACCCCGACGAGCCGCCCCCTCCCGCCCCGTCAGGGGCGGGAGGAACTGCGCGACCAGCCACGACTCACCCGCACCTACACACGCGCCCCGGGGGCCCGGGGGTGAAGCCCCCGGTTTCGGGAAGGGGCGGGGCGGGGAGAAGGCCCCACGCAGCGGCCCCACCCCCGCCCCCCGCTCAGCCCCGCTTCCCCCGATCCACCAGCCCCGCCTTCCGCAGCGCATCCGCCATCGCACTGTTCGCAGGCGCCGGCGCCGAAGAAGGTGCCGGCCGACCGCCACCGCCACCCCCACCCCGCTGCTGCTGCTTCGCCCCCGCACCCTGCGCCTGGCCCTGACCACCCCGGCCCTGACCCTGCCCCTGACCCTGACTGCGACCGCCCCCACCCTGCCGCTGCTGCGGCGGACGTCCCCCGCCGGAGCGCGACGAGGCGGACGACGACGCGGAGGAAGAGGCCGACGAGGAATCCCGGGCCCCCCGGGCAGCCGAGCCCGACCCCCCTGCCCCGGCCCCCGCCTCGTCCTCCAACCTCAGCGTCAGCGAAATCCGCTTGCGCGGAATGTCGACGTCCATCACCTTCACCCGCACCACGTCCCCGGACTTCACCACGTCCCGGGGGTCCTTGACGAACGTCTTCGACAGCGCCGACACATGCACCAGTCCGTCCTGATGCACCCCGACGTCCACAAAGGCGCCGAATGCCGCCACATTCGTGACGACCCCCTCCAGCACCATCCCGGGCACCAGATCGCCGATCTTCTCGACGCCGTCCTTGAACGTGGCCGTCTTGAAGGCGGGCCGCGGATCCCGCCCCGGCTTCTCCAACTCCCGCAGAATGTCGGAGACCGTCGGCAGCCCGAACTTCTCGTTCACGAAGTCCGCCGCCCGCAGCCCCCGCAGCACCTCCGTGTTCCCCACCAGGGAACCGGCGCCCGTCGACTTCGCCATCGCCCGCACCACCGGATACGCCTCCGGGTGCACGCTCGACGCGTCCAGCGGGTCCTCCCCGTCCCGGATCCGCAGGAAGCCCGCGCACTGCTCGTACGCCTTCGGGCCGAGCCGTGCCACGTCCTTGAGCGACCTGCGCGACCGGAAGGGACCGTTCGCGTCCCGGTGCGCGACGATGTTCTCCGCCAAACCGGAACCGATTCCCGAAACCCGTGAAAGCAGCGGCGCGGAAGCCGTGTTGACGTCCACCCCGACCCCGTTCACACAGTCCTCGACGACCGCGTCCAGCGACCGCGAGAGCTTCACTTCCGACAGGTCGTGCTGGTACTGCCCGACCCCGATCGACTTCGGGTCGATCTTCACCAGCTCGGCCAGCGGATCCTGCAGGCGCCGCGCGATGGAAACGGCCCCGCGCAGCGTCACATCCAGGTCCGGCAATTCCTGCGAGGCGAAAGCCGAAGCGGAATAGACCGAAGCCCCCGCCTCCGACACCATCACCTTCGTCAGCTTCAACTCGGGATTCTTCGCGATCAGCTCACCGGCCAGCTTGTCGGTCTCCCGGGAAGCCGTTCCGTTTCCGATCGCGATCAGATCGACCGCGTGCTCCTTCGCGAGCCGCGCCAGCTTGCCGAGCGCCTCGTCCCACCGGTTCGCGGGCACATGCGGATGGATCACGTCCGTCGCGACCACCTTGCCTGTCGCATCCACCACCGCGACCTTCACGCCTGTACGGAACCCGGGGTCCAGGCCCAGCGTGGCCCGCGTCCCGGCGGGTGCGGCCAGCAGCAGGTCACGCAGGTTCGCCGCGAAGACCCGTACCGCCTCGTCCTCGGCGCCGGTCCGCAGCCGCAGCCGCAGGTCGATCCCCAGGTGCACCAGGATCCTGGTCCGCCAGGCCCAACGCACCGTATCCGCGAGCCACTTGTCGCCGGGGCGGCCGCGGTCGGCGATGCCGAAGCGCCGTGCGACCATCCGCTCGTACGCACTGGGGCCCGGCTCGTCCGACGGCTCCTCCGGCTCCAGGACCAGGTCGAGCACGTCCTCCTTCTCGCCGCGCAGCATCGCCAGCACCCGGTGCGAGGGGAGCGCCGTGAACGCCTCCGCGAAGTCGAAGTAGTCGGCGAACTTCGCGCCCGCCTCCTCCTTGCCCTCGCGCACCTTCGCCGACAGCCGGCCGCGCGTCCACATCCGCTCGCGCACCTCGCCGATCAGGTCCGCGTCCTCCGAGAACCGTTCGGTCAGGATCGCCCGCGCACCCTCCAGCGCAGCTGCCGCGTCCGCCACGCCCTTGTCGGCGTCGACGAAGGCGGCAGCCGCCACGAGCGGGTCCACGGACGGATCGCCGAGCAGCCCTTCGGCCAGCGGAGCCAGCCCCGCCTCCCGTGCGATCTGCGCCTTCGTACGCCGCTTCGGCTTGAAAGGGAGGTAGATGTCCTCCAGACGCGCCTTCGTCTCGGCCGCCCGGATCTGCGCCTCCAGCGCCGCGTCCAGCTTGCCCTGCTCCCGTACGGAATCGAGGATCGCGGAACGCCGGTCCTCCAGCTCCCGCAGATACCGCAGCCGCTCCTCCAACGTGCGCAGCTGCGCATCGTCGAGCATCTCGGTCGCTTCCTTGCGGTAGCGCGCGATGAACGGCACGGTCGAACCGCCGTCGAGCAACTCGACGGCGGCCCTGACCTGCCGGTCCTTGACGCCGAGTTCCCCGGCGATCCTGTTTTCGATGCTTTCGATGGACGTCGTCACGGTGTTACCGACTCGCCTTCTCCTGCGGGCAGTGCATGGTGCACCTCGCGTGATGTCGCCGAGGTGCACCTGCATTCTGCCGTGCAGGAGTGCGCGGCCACGCACGGGACCGCCCGGCGCGGCTCCTACCGGTCACGCGGCCGGTCACGCGCGGCGCGTCCGGCCGCCGCCCCGGGAAGCCCCGCCGAACAGCTTGGCGACCAGTCGGAAGGGCAGCGTCACGACGGTGGCGATGGCCCCGCCCACGGTACGGAGGGCATCGGCAATGGCTCGGAACACGGGGTCCTCCTTGCTCGTACGGACGGTCCCCATTCGAGTTGCCGCCTTTGCCCTTTGCAAACACGGCACGAGCACACCGGCCTGGCCCTCGCCCTCAGCCCTTTCCGACCAGTGACTCCGGGAACGCCCCCGCCGCAGCCGCCGTCATCAGGAATCCGCGGCCCAGCTCCGTCAGCCGCTCCACGCCCTGTGCGCCCAGGTGCTCGTACGGGGCCAGGTCCAGCCGGTCCGTCGTGTCCTCCAGGTCGGCCCGCAGGGCCACGCCCGCCTCGGTCAACTCGCCCCCGGCGTCCAGGAGTCCGCGCCCGCGCAGCCGGTCGGCGGCCGCCTCCCAGTCCGCCTGCGACCAGCCGCGGGTGCGCAGCACCCAGCTCGGGTTCATGCCGCGTCCGGTGGCGGTGTGGCTGACCAGTGCCTCCACCGGGTCGAGCCCGACGGTGAGCAGCGCGGCGAGGTGACCGTCGCCCCGGTGCTCGCGCAGCAGCGTCGCCGCGTGCCAGAGCGCCAGGTGCGGGTCCTCGGGGAACGGCAGGTCGGCGTGGGCCGCGTACAGCGGCCGGGCGTGCCGGGTGCACGCCTCGCTCGCCCGCCGCGCCAGCCCCGCCGCCTCCGCCATCTCCCCGGACGCGACGACGTCCTCCCCGAGCAGCCGCCGCAGCGACGCGTCGGCGGCCCGCAGGCGCGCGCCGAGCACCGCCTCGGGCGACGCGATCTCCCACACCGCGGGGACGACCTTGGCGATCAGGCCGTAGCTGTAGTTGTAGAAGGCCGCGGCGACGACGCCGGGCCCGACGGTGCCCAGCGCCGCGACCCGGCCCACCATGAACGGCGCCTCTTCGTCCACGATGCCGATCGAGGTGAGCTCCTTGGAGTACTCGGGCGAGAAGTAGACCGTGGAGTGAAGCGAGTTGAGGGGGTGGTGGCAGCGGCGCCCGGCGCGTGCGGGCAGCGAAGGGTTCGAAGTCATAGGGGCACGTTACCGACTGCTTAGTACGCCGCAAGAGCTAAGCCCCAATGGCAGAAAAGGTGGGGTACTCGTCATTGCAGCCACCCCCGCCCGCCGTGAAGGATGGCGACATGACGCTGCGACCCCCGCTCGTACTGGTCGTCCTCTTCGACGACGTGCAGAGCATCGACGTGACCGGCCCGGTAGAGGTCTTCGCGGGCGTGGGTCCCACCACGGGCACCCCGTACGAGATCCGCACCGCCTCCCTCGACGGCACCCCGGTCCGCACCAGCAGCGGCCTCACCCTCGTCCCGGACGGCACCCTCACGGACTTCACCCCCCGCTTCACCACCACCGCAACCCCACCCCCCACTGCACCCACCCCGCCTGCTCGGGACACCACCGGCCCGCCCGCGTCCGGCACACCCGCCCTTGCCCCGGCGTCCGGCACACCCGCCCTTGCCCCGGCGTCCGGCACACCCGCCCTCACCCTTCTGGTTCCCGGCGGGCCGGCCACCCGGAGGTCCGATCCCCGGCTGATCGACTGGCTGCGTACGTACGCGCCCCGCGCCGACCGTCTTGTCTCCGTCTGCTCCGGGGCGCTCGTCCTCGCCGAGGCCGGGCTGCTCGACGGGCGCCGTGCCGCCACGCACTGGACGGTCACCGACCGCCTCGCCCGCGACCACCCGGCGGTCGAGGTCGACCCCGAGGCGATCTACGTGCGGGACGGCAACGTCTCCACCTCCGCCGGAGTCACCAGCGGCATCGACCTCGCGCTCGCCCTCGTCGAGGAGGACCACGGCCGTGACGTCGCCCTGAGCATCGCCCGCCATCTGGTCGTCTTCCTCCGAAGGCCGGGGAACCAGGCCCAGTTCAGCGCTCAGCTCTCCGCCCAGACCGCGCAGCGCGAACCGTTGCGCGACGTGCAGCAGTACATCTCCGAGCACCCGGCCGCCGACCTCTGCGTCGAGTCCCTCGCCGCCCGCGCCGGCCTCTCGCCCCGGCACTTCGCCCGTGCCTTCCACATCGAGACCGGCACCACCCCGGGCCGCTACGTCGAGCGCGTACGCCTCGAACACGCCCGCCGCCTCCTGGAGGACAGCGCCGACGGCGTCGAGGGCATCTCCCGCACCTGCGGCTACGGCACCCCCGAGGCCATGCGCCGCGCCTTCGTCAAGGCGCTCGGCACGGCCCCGGCCGAGTACCGCCGCCGCTTCCGAAGCGTCTGCGCCCTCTGAACCCTGTTCGCGCCTCGCATCGTTTCCGCACGCTGAACCCGCCCACTCCGAAAGGGAGCCGCACCATGCAGATCGCCATCGTCCTGTACAAGAACTTCACCACCCTCGACGCCGTCGGACCGTACGAGATCCTCGCCTCCCTCCCCGGCGCCGAGACCGTCTTCGTCGCCGAGCAGACCGGTCCGGTCCTCAACGACCGGGGCCAGGTCTCGATCGTCGCCACCAAGTCGTTCGCCGAGGTGCCCCGCCCGGACATCGTGGTCGTCCCCGGTGGTCCCGGCGAGGCGGACCAGCTGGAGAACAAGGCCCTGCTCGACTGGCTCCGCGCCGTCGACGCCACCACCACCTGGACCACGTCCGTCTGCACCGGCTCCCTCGCCCTCGCCGCCGCCGGACTCCTCAAGGGCCGCCGCGCCGCCTCGCACTGGCTCGCCCTGGAGACCCTGGCCGGGCTCGGCGTGGAGGCGACGGGGGAGAGGGTCGTCTTCGACGGCAAGTACGTCACCGCGGCCGGAGTCTCCTCCGGCATTGACATGGGACTCACCCTGGCCGGGAAGATCGCGGGCGACCGGGTCGCTCAGGCCATCCAGCTGATGACCGAGTACGACCCGCAGCCGCCGTACGACGCGGGTTCCCCGGACAAGGCACCGGCCGACCTGGTCGAGCAGATGCGTACCAGGAGCCGTTCCTGACGTGTGCTCAATTCACCGGCGGGGAAGGCGGCTTCACTGTTGCGGTGCGTTCCACTCGAAGCGCGGCGTACGCCGCTCAAGGAAGGCGGCGACACCCTCCGCGGTGTCTCCGCTGCCGCGCTGCTGCTCCGCCCAGTACGCGTCCCGGTCGATGCGCCCGTCCGCGAACTCCTTCGCCGCCGCCTGCGTGAGCTGCGACCGCGACACCAGTACGCGGGTGAACTCGGCCACCCGCTTGGCGAGTTGGCCATCGGGTAGAACCTCGTCGACCAGGCCGGTGCGCAGCGCCCGCTCCGTATCGATCAACTCCCCGGAGAACAACAGGTACTTGGCGGCAGACGGCCCCACCAGCGCCGCCAACCGCCGTGTCGAAGACGACGCATAGACGATCCCGAGCTTCGCCGGGGTCACCCCGAAGAGCGCTCCCTCCTCGGCGAACCGCAGATCGCACGCCGCCGCGAGCTGGCTCCCGCCACCCACGCAGTACCCGCGTACGGCCGCCAGCGTGGGCTTCGGAAAGGCGGCCAGGGCCTCCTCGGCGCGTACCGCCAACTCCTGCGTCGTCCCGCCCGCGCCGCCGCCTGCGTCCCCACCTCCCGCGTCCCCGTTCCCGTCGCCGGGCCCCCGCAGCGAGGAGATGTCGGCCCCGGCGCAGAAGGTGTCGCCGTCACCCACAAGGACCAGCGCCCGCACCTCCCGGTCGGCGGCCAGCCGGCCCAGCAGGACGGGCAGTGCACGCCACATCCCGGCCGTCATCGCATTGCGTTTGGCGGGATTGCTGAGCACGACCGTGGCTACGGAGTCGGCGACGGTGTGATTCACCTGGGGAGACAGCTGCATGCACGGGATGCTATAGGCCCCGCCCGAACCTATGATCGGGGCATCGGGGGGCGAGGCAGGCACGGGGGCCGACCGAGGAGTGCTCACATGGTGGAACCGACCCGCGAGAGCAAGAAACTGAGCCGGAACTTCGGCTGGCTGGCATTCCTCGGCATCCTGCTGGTCATCGGCGGGGTGATCGGGCTCGTCTACACCGGCTTCGCCACCCTCACCTCGATGGTGCTCTTCGGCTGGCTGCTGCTGGTCGGCGGACTCGTCGGCCTGCTCCAGGCCGTCCAGTCGCGCGGCACCAACTTCTTCTGGCTCGGCGTCGTCGTCGCGGCCCTCAACATCGCCGCCGGCGTCGTCGTCATCCGCAACCCGGTGGGCACCGCCGAAGCGCTGACCATGTTCGCCGCCCTGCTCTTCCTGACCGGCGGTCTCTTCCGGGTGGTCGGCAGCGTGGTGGTGCGCGGCCCGCAGTTCGGATGGACCCTCGTCCAGGGCGCGTTCGGCCTGCTGCTCGGCATCCTGGTGCTCTTCGACTGGCCGCACTCCAGCCTGTACGTGCTCGGCACCTTCTTCTCGCTGGCCCTGCTCTTCGACGGGCTCGGCCTGGTCTCGATCGGTGTCGGCGGCCGCCGGGTGGTGACCATGGTGTCGGAGGCGATGCAGCCGCCGGCGCCCGAAGCCCCGGCCGGTACGGCCACTCCGGAACGGCCCACCGGCCAACCCGACTTCAGTAAACCCGAAGATCAGGACCAGTCGCCAAACCGATGACGAACCGATCTGCAACCGCCCTCGCTGGCTACAGCTTCGGTCGTATTGGGTCGATTACCGCCGACTTCTGATCGGCGCGCTGGTACGGACCGCCCCGCCCCGAAGACTCGGACCGTGGTCACGACCGAGCGTGAGGGCGGGAGCCCGATGAGGGAGAGCCGTGGGAGCACCCCACCAGTCGAGGGTGCGGCGGGTGCGGCCGGGATCGTCGGGGCCGTCGGCGCCCCACCGGGCGGAGGTGCGGGGGACTCCGCGGCACCTCCGCGGGCGTACGAGGGCGTCTGGCGGTTCACCGCCCCTGCGGTCGACGTCTCCGTACCGCAGGCCCGGCACGCCGTACGCGACCTGATCAGGCGTCAGGGCGTACCCATCTCCGACGACCTGGTGCAGGGGCTGCTGCTGATCGTCTCCGAACTGGTCACCAACGCCGTCAAACACGCGGCGCTGCTCTCCCCGGAGCTGGCCGTGGAAGTGGCCATCGGCGCGGAGTGGGTACGGGTCTCCGTCGAGGACAGCCACCCCTACCGCCCCAAGCCGCTGGAGACGGACTACGCGCAGACCGGCGGGCGCGGTCTCCTGCTCGTACGGGAGATCGCGCGCGAGGCCGGCGGCGTCTGCGACGTGGAGCACACCGCGAGCGGCGGCAAGGTCATCTGGGCGGCCCTGCCGCTCGCCCCGGCTCACTGATCCCGGAGCCGGGCTACCAGCCCACCGTGTCCCCGGTCAGTTCCCGCACGGCCGGCCGCGCAGCGTCCAGCACCGTCATGAACCACGCCGAGAACGGGTCCTTCGCGTGCTGCTCGGCCAGTTCCTGCGGCGTCACGAACGAGGTGTCACCGACCTCCTCCGGGTCCGGCCGCAGCGGCGACTGCACCAGCCCGACGAAGAGGTGGTTGAACTCCTGCTCGACCAGCCCGGACGCCGGGTCCGGGTGGTTGTAGCGCACCGTGCCCGCCTCGGCGAGCAGCGTCGGCGAGACGCCCAGCTCCTCGTACGTACGCCGTGCGGCGGCCGCGAAGGGCCCCTCGTTCGGGTAGGGGTGGCCGCAGCAGGTGTTGGACCAGACACCGGGGGAGTGGTACTTGCCGAGCGCGCGCTGCTGGAGCAGCAGCCGCCCCGCCTCGTCGAAGAGGAAGACGGAGAACGCGCGGTGCAACTGCCCGGGGGGCTGGTGGGCGGAGAGCTTCTCCGCGGTGCCGATGGTGTTGCCGCTCTCGTCGACCAGTTCGAGGAGGATCTCCGGACTCTCTCCGGCTGATCCGTTCTGAGCGCTGTTCGCCGCGGTGGCTGGTGTGGTCGGCATAACCATCCTTCGCTTCGGTTCTCGGCTGCCAAGTCTGCCGTAAAAAAGCCGCTTGTCCGTACTTCGGGCCTACCGGGGCAGCAAAAACCCTGCCCCCGCCGCGGATGCGACAGGGGCAGGACTTCCCACTTCGGCGTGCGATCAGACCCCGAATGCCGCCGGGTAATGGATCTCGCCGTTCGGCGGCGTGGCCGCGTCGTCGGTCACGAGCGCCGGCCGCTCGCCCGCGATCGGAGCCGCATCGAGCACGGCCCGCGTCAGCGCGGGCCGGCGGGCCGCAGGACGTACCCGGTGTAGCCGTAGTCCGCGCCGTGCTCGCGGCGCACCACGATCTCCTCGCGCGACATGGCGAGGGCCTCTGTCATGCCGGGTGCGGAGGTCGGGTCGGTCGTGTCGTTGCGCTCGCCGAGCGGCCCGTAGTACTCGTCCCAGTCGCTCTCCGGCTGGAGGTACGCGGCGAGCACGTCGTACCCGGCGGCGACGGCCGCCGCCGTGTTCGAGGAGCGGGTGCCCATCGCGTACTGCGGATCCCAGAAGGCGCGGGCGCCGGCCGAGGGGTCTGGGGCCGTCCACTCGATCTCGGAGACGACGAGCACGCCGCCGGGGGCGAGCAGCCGCTTCCACCGCGCGAGCGCGGCGGCGAAGCCGATGGTGTACGCGGACCCCTCGGCCCACACCAGGTCGTACGACCCGTCCTCGAAGCCGGGGCCTTCGAGCGTGCCCATGTCGGCGTTGACGGCATGGATCGAGTCCGCGACCCCGCAGGTCGCGGCGGCTTCCCGCAGCTCGTCGAGGAACGGCTCGTAGAGGTCGACGGCGGTCACCCGCGCACCGGCCTCGGCGGCCAGCAGCAGTGCGGCACGGCCGGGGCCGCAGCCCAGGTCGAGCACGCGCGGCCGCTCGGGCAGCCGTCCCGCGAGGGAGGCGAGGGAGAGAAAGTGCCGGGTGGTGGCGTCGGAACCGGGGCTCTGCCTGGGCAGGCCGCGGTGAAGAGTCATGAAGGCGTCGAAGATGACGTGGTCGGTCAACGTGGATCCCTTGAGGAAGGGGCCCGCGGAGGTTCGTCCCGTACGGGGAGAAGGGTCAGCCGAGGGCCCGGAAAATGAGGATGGACCGTATGCCGCAGGACGCAGCGCGCACCGTGACCGTCATCAACTCATCTCCCCCTGCACCCGGTTCGTCCGAGACCGAACGTCTCTTCGAGCACCTTAACAGCCGTCAGTGACAGAGCCTCCAGGCCTTCAGTGGCACAGCTTCGCCTCGTGCGCCGCATGGCCGCTCGGCTCCAGCTGGAACGTGCAGTGCTCGACGTCGAAGTGGTCCCCGAGGCACTCCTGCAACTCGTGCAGCACCTTCTCGTGCCCGACCGAGTCCAGCAGGTCCTGGCTGACCACCACATGTGCGGAGAGCACCGGCATCCCCGACGTGATCGTCCACGCGTGCAGGTCGTGCACGTCCTCCACACCCGGCGTGCGCAGGATGTGCTCGCGCACCTCCACCATGTCCACGCCCTTGGGTGCCGTCTCCAGCAGTACGGAAAGAGTCTCGCGCAGCAGCTTCACCGTCCTCGGGACGATCATCAGGCCGATCACGAGCGAGGCGATCGGGTCCGCGTAGTTCCAGCCCGTCGCCAGGATGATGCCCGCCGAGACCAGCACGGTCACCGAACCGAGTGCGTCCGCGAGCACCTCCAGATAGGCGCCGCGCACATTGAGACTGTCCTTCTGGCCCTTGACCAGCAGCGACAGCGAGATCATGTTGGCGACCAGGCCGACGAGGGCGAAGATGATCGCCAGCCCGCCCTTGGTCTCGGCCGGTGTGATGAACCGCTCGACGGCCTCGATCAGTACGTAGCCGCCGACGCCGAGCAGCAGCAGACAGTTCGCCAGCGCGGCGAGGATCTCGGCACGGGCGTACCCGAAGGTGGCGTTCCGGGTGGCGGGCCGGTTGGCGAAGTGGATCGCGAGCAGCGCCATCGCCAGACCGAGTGCGTCCGTCGCCATGTGGGCGGCGTCCGCGATGAGGGCGAGGGAGTCGGACAGCAGACCACCGACGATCTCGACGACCATCACGCCCAAGGTGATGCCGAGGGCTGTGCGAAGCCGCCCCTTATAGGCGGCAGCCGCAGTCCCGGTGGGCGGCGGTCCACCGTGCGAATGCCCGTGATTGTGCCCAGCCCCCATGAAAGCCGCCTCCTGAGACATGACGAAACGATCGGTTCTTCCGCCTCAGTGAACTACTGGCAGGGGGTATGAGCAAGCCGGGGCTGAACACCGTTGTCATGTGCTCTGACCTGCGGAAATGATCCCAGGTCAGAGCCTCGGAGCGATCTCCTCCAGCCGCGTGCGAGCCGGTGGGGAGCCGATCGGGAGCAGGGCCGTGCGCCCGGCCCCGCACGCGGTTTGTGGGGCGGGCCGGTGATCGACGATGATGATCGCGGCGGCCGCACGGCTGCCCGGCCCGGCCCCTGCGGAAGCGTGAACGGGCAGTGAAATCCCGCTTCCGTTCATCCGATAGCCTCTGCCGATGCCGCCCCGCCCACCCGTGTGCGGGCGCACCGTGCGGTTTCCGAAGCCGCGCACGCTGTCATGCACGCAGCCATTGCTCAAGGAGTGAGTTCGTCTGTCGACCGCCATCCTCACCGGCCCGCCGGTACCCGGATCGTCGCTCGAAGGCGATCTGCGGTCGCTGGGCTTCGACGTGCGGTCCGCCGCCGACCCTTCCGAAGCGGCGAAGCTCCTCGACGAGACGCCCTCCGGTGAGCGCGTCGCCCTCGTCGACCCCCGCTTCGTCGGCCACCTGCACTCGCTGCGCCTGGGCCTGACCGACCCCCGCTTCCCCGCGGCGGCCGTCCCCGGGGCGTTCACCGCCCAGAGCGAGGCGCGCACCGCGCTGAACCGCGCGCTGCGTACGGCGCCGGCGGCGGGCACCCCCGACGCGGTCGCCGACGCACTCGACGCCGAAGGCGTCGCCGTACAGCGCCCCGAACTCGGTGCGCTCGTCGCGGCCGTCCCGGCCGACCAGCTCTCCCGTACCCAGGCCGAGCAGGCCGTCGCCGCCGTCGACGACGAGGCGATCCGGCTGCGTACGGCCGTGAAGTCCCGCGACGGGTTCTTCACCACGTACTGCATCAGCCCCTACTCCCGGTACATCGCCCGCTGGTGCGCCCGCCGCGGCTTCACCCCGAACCAGGTCACCACCGCCTCCCTGATCACCGCACTGATCGCGGCGGGCTGCGCGGCGACCGGCACCCGCGGCGGCTACGTCGCCGCCGGACTGCTGCTGCTCTTCTCCTTCGTCCTGGACTGCACCGACGGGCAGCTCGCCCGCTACTCGCTCCAGTACTCGACGATGGGCGCCTGGCTCGACGCCACCTTCGACCGGGCCAAGGAGTACGCCTACTACGCGGGCCTCGCCCTCGGCGCGATCCGGGGCGGCGACGACGTATGGGCGCTGGCGCTCGGCGCGATGGTCCTGCAGACCTGCCGGCACGTCGTGGACTTCTCCTTCAACGAGGCCAACCACGACGCCACCGGGCTCGGTAAATTGTCGCTGGCCAGCCCCACCGCCGCCCTCTCGACCAAACTCGACAGCGTCGGCTGGACGGTCTGGGTGCGCCGGATGATAGTGCTGCCGATCGGCGAGCGCTGGGCCATGATCGCCGTCCTCACGGCCGTCACCACCCCCCGCATCGTCTTCTACGCACTCCTCGTCGGCTGCGCCTTCGCCGCCTGCTACACCACGGCCGGCCGCGTCCTGCGCTCGCTGACCAGGCGCGCCACCCGCACCGACCGGGCCGCGCAGGCCCTTGTGGACCTGGCCGACTCGGGGCCACTCGCCGAATCCGTCGCCAAGGGTGCGGCCCGCAGGCCGGGCGGCGGCTTCCTGGCCCCCGCACTGGCCTTCGTCGCCACGGCTGTCCTGCTGGCCGGCGCCCTGCTCTCCGGTGGCACCTGGACCTTCGTCGGCACCGCCGTCGTCTACGCCTTCCTCAGCGGGCTCGCCGTCGCCGCCCCCCTCAAGGGCGCCCTCGACTGGCTGGCCCCGCCCTTCTTCCGGGCCGCCGAGTACTGCACGATCCTGGTCCTCGCGGTCAAGGCGGACGTCGCGGGGGCGCTGCCCGCCGCATTCGGGCTGGTCGCAGCGGTCGCCTACCATCACTACGACACGGTGTACCGCATCAAGGGCGGCACCGGAGCCCCGCCGAGCTGGCTGGTGCGGGCGGTCGGCGGCCACGAGGGCCGCACCCTGGTGGTGGCCGTGCTCGCCGCCCTGTCGACGACGATCGACTTCCCCCTCGCGCTCACGGTCATGGCCGTGGTCATCGCGCTGGTGGTGCTCGCCGAGAGCATCCGTTTCTGGGTCTCCTCGGGAGCACCCGCCGTACACGACGAAGGAGAACCCGCATGATCGGCCTGGTACTGGCAGCGGGCGCCGGACGGCGTCTGCGCCCCTACACCGACACGCTTCCCAAGGCCCTCGTGCCCGTGGACGGCGATACCACCATCCTCGACCTCACCCTCGGCAACTTCGCCGAGATCGGCCTCACCGACGTCGCGATCATCGTCGGCTACCGCAAGGAAGCCGTCTACGACCGCAAGGCCGCCCTGGAGGCCAAGTACGGCCTCAACATCACCTTGATCGACAACGACAAGGCCGAGGAGTGGAACAACGCCTACTCCCTGTGGTGCGGCCGCGACTCGATCCGGCACACGGTGATCCTCGCCAACGGCGACACCGTGCACCCGGTCTCCGTCGAGAAGACCCTGCTCGCCGCCCGCGGCGACGGCAAGAAGATCATCCTCGCGCTCGACACGGTGAAGCAGCTCGCCGACGAGGAGATGAAGGTGATCGTGGACCCCGCCAAGGGCGTCAGTAGGATCACCAAGCTGATGGACCCGGCGACCGCCACCGGTGAGTACATCGGCGTCACCCTCATCGAGGGCGAGGCCGCCGACGAGCTGGCCGACGCCCTCAAGGTGACCTTCGAGCGGGACCCCGACCTCTACTACGAGGACGGCTACCAGGAGCTCGTCAACCGCGGCTTCCAGATTGACGTGGCCCCCATCGGCGACGTCAAGTGGGTCGAGATCGACAACCACGACGACCTCGCCAAGGGCCGGGAGATCGCGTGCCTGTACTGACCCGGCTGATCCCCTCGCCGCTCACCGTCGACATCTCCCGGGGCGCCCTGGACGACCTCGCAGGTCTCCTCGCGGACCAGCGGATCTCCGGCTCGGGCTGCCTGGCCATCGCCATCAGCGGCGGCTCGGGCCAGGCCCTGCGTGAGCGCCTCGCCCCGGTCCTCCCGGACGCCGACTGGTACCCGGTCGCCGACGGCACCCTGGACTCGGCGGTCAAGCTCGCCGACGACATCAAGGGCAAGCAGCGCTACGACGCGGTCGTCGGACTCGGCGGCGGCAAGATCATCGACGTCGCCAAGTACGCGGCGGCCCGCGTCGGCCTGCCCATGGTCGCCGTGGCGACCAACCTGGCCCACGACGGTCTCTGCTCCCCGGTCGCCACCCTCGACAACGACAACGGGCGCGGCTCCTACGGAGTCCCCACCCCGATCGCCGTCGTCATCGACCTCGACGTGATCCGCCAGGCCCCCGACCGGTACGTACGATCGGGCATCGGCGACGCCATCTCCAACATCTCCTGCGTCGCCGACTGGGAACTCGCCCACGAGGTCCACGGCGACTCCATCGACGGCCTCGCCGCCGCGATGGCCCGCCAGGCCGGCGAAGCCGTGCTCCGCCACCCCGGCACCATCCGCGACGACGCCTTCCTCAAGGTGCTCGCCGAGGGCCTGGTCCTCACCGGCATCTCCATGACCGTGGCAGGCGACAGCCGCCCCGCGTCCGGGGCCTGCCACGAGATCAGCCACGCCTTCGACCTGCTCTTCCCCAGGCGGGCCGCCCCGCACGGCGAGCAGGTCGCCATCGGCGCCGCCTTCGCGATGCACCTGCGCGGCGCCCGTGCGGAGGCCGCGCTCTTCGCCGACGTACTGCGCAGGCACGAACTGCCCGTACTGCCCGGCGACATCGGCTTCACGGTCGACGAGTTCGTCCAGGCCGTCGAGTACGCCCCGCAGACCCGACCGGGACGTTTCACCGTCCTGGAACACCTCGACCTGTCCGCAGACCAGATCAGGGACGCTTACGCCGACTATGTCAAGACGACCATCAGTAGCTGAACTCCGTCCCGTCGTTCACCCCGCAGGCGTCAAGGACCGGCGCAGCGGTGAGCACTGGGGCGGGCGCCTGTACATGCGCGAGATCTCCCTGCGCGTCGACCGGTACCTGGTCAACACGCGGATCACCCCCAACCAGCTGACGTACGTCATGACCGTCTGCGGCGTCCTCGCCGCACCGGCCCTGCTGGTGCCCGGGATCTGGGGCGCGGTGCTCGGCGTGGTCGCCGTCCAGCTCTACCTCCTGCTCGACTGCGTCGACGGCGAGGTCGCCCGCTGGAAGAAGCAGTTCTCGCTCAACGGCGTCTACCTGGACCGGGTCGGCGCCTACCTGACGGACGCCGCGGTCCTGGTCGGCGTCGGCCTGCGCGCCGCCGACCTGTGGGGCCCCGGGCGCATCGACTGGCTCTGGGCCTTCCTCGGCACGCTGGCCGCGCTCGGCGCCATCCTGATCAAGGCGGAGACCGACCTCGTCGCCGTCGCCCGTCACCAGGGCGGCAAGCCTCCGGTGCAGGAGTCGGCGAGCGTGCCGCGCTCCTCCAAGATGGCGCTCGCCCGCAAGCTGGCCTCCATGCTCCAGTTCCACCGGCTGATCCTCGGCATCGAGGCGTCGCTGCTGATTCTGGTCCTGGCGATCTTCGACGCGGTCCGGGACGACCTGTTCCTCACCCGGCTCGGCGTCGCCGTCTTCGCGGGCATCGCGCTGCTCCAGACGCTGCTGCACCTGGTGTCCATCCTCGCCTCCAGCAGGCTCAAGTGAGCGCGGGCGGGGGCAGCGCACCCCTGAAGGTCGGCGCCGTCATCATCACCATGGGCACCCGCCCCGACGACCTGTGCGCCCTGATCGACTCCGTCCACAAGCAGGACGGCGACCCGATCGACATCGTGGTGGTCGGCAACGGCGCCCCGGTCACCGGCGTCCCCGACGGCGTACGCACCGTGGACCTGCCCGAGAACCTCGGCATCCCCGGCGGCCGCAACGTCGGCATCGAGGCCTTCGGACCCTCCGGATCCGACGTCGACGTCCTCCTCTTCCTGGACGACGACGGCCTCCTGCCGAACACCGACACCGCCGAGCTGTGCCGCAAGGCCTTCGAGGCGGACCGCAAGCTCGGCATCATCAGCTTCCGCATCGCCGACCCGGACACCGGCGTCACCCAGCGCCGGCACGTCCCGCGGCTGCGTGCCGCGGACCCGATGCGCTCCTCCCGCGTGACGACCTTCCTCGGCGGTGCCAACGCCGTGCGTACGAAGGTCCTGGCGGAGGTCGGCGGGCTCCCGGACGAGTTCTTCTACGCCCACGAGGAGACCGACCTGGCGTGGCGGGCCCTCGACGCGGGCTGGATGATCGACTACCGCGCGGACATGGTCCTCAACCACCCCACCACCTCGCCCGCCCGGCACGCGACGTACCACCGCATGGTGGCCCGCAACCGGGTCTGGCTGGCCCGCCGCAATCTGCCCGCCCCCCTGGTGCCCGTCTACGTCGGGGTGTGGCTGCTGCTGACCCTCGCCAGGCGCCCCTCGGGCGAGGCGCTCAAGGCGTGGTTCAGTGGTTTCAAGGAGGGGTGGACGACCCCCGCGGGTCCGCGCCGTCCCATGAAGTGGCGTACGGTATGGCGGCTGACCCGACTGGGCCGACCACCCGTCATCTGACAAGCTCGGGTCGACGAGCACCGGATTTGCCCCTGGTACCCGGCCATCCGCGCTCCCGCGCCCGACCGGTTTGCGCATCTTTGAAGACGAAAGTTTCCACTTGTGAGTGACACTTCCCAAGACGGAGCGGTCGCTATGAGCGCCGCTCCCTCTCCCGACGAGGGCCTGACCCCGGCACAGCTCGCCGCCAAGTACGACCTTTCGGTGAGCGGCGCCAGGCCCGGATTCGCCGAGTACGTACGGCAGTTGTGGGGGCGGCGCCACTTCATCATGGCCTTCTCCTCGGCGAAGCTGGCGGCCCAGTACAGCCAGGCCAAGCTGGGCCAGCTGTGGCAGGTGGCGACCCCGCTGCTCAACGCGCTGGTCTACTTCCTGATCTTCGGGCTGATCCTGAACGCCGGCCGGGGGATGACCAAGGACGTCTACATCCCCTTCCTGGTCACCGGCATCTTCGTGTTCACCTTCACCCAGAGCTCGGCGATGGCGGGCGTGCGGGCCATCTCCGGGAACCTGGGGCTGGTGCGGGCGCTGCACTTCCCACGGGCCTCGCTGCCGATCTCGTTCTCGCTGCAGCAGCTCCAGCAGCTGCTGTACTCGATGATCGTGCTGTTGGTGATCGTGGTCTGCTTCGGCAACTTCCCGCGCCTGTCGTGGCTGTTGGTGATCCCGGTGCTGGCGCTCCAGTTCATGTTCAACACAGGACTGGCGATGATCATGGCGAGGATGGGGGCCAAGACCCCCGACCTGGCCCAGCTGATGCCGTTCATCATGCGGACCTGGATGTACGCGTCCGGCGTCATGTTCAGCATCACGGAGCAGCTGAAGGAGCAGCCGGCCTGGATCGCCGACGTCCTGCAGTGGAACCCGGCGGCCGTCTACATGGACCTCGTCCGCTTCGCGCTGATCGACGGGTACGGGGCGGAGCACCTGCCTCCGCACGTCTGGGCCGCCGCGGTGATCTGGGCGGTGCTCTTCGGCGCGCTCGGCTTCGTGTACTTCTGGAAGGCTGAGGAGCGTTACGGCCGTGGCTGAGGACAACAACGCCGGGAACAACAACGCCGGGAACGACAACCAGGGGCGCGTCCCCACGGTCATCGCCGACGACGTGCACATCGTCTACCGCGTGCACACCGGCGGCGGCGGAAAGGGCGGCGCCACCGCAGCCCTCAACCGCATCGTGCGCGGCAAGAAGAGGCAGGACACCCGCGGTGTCCGCAAGGTGCACGCCGTGCGCGGGGTGTCCTTCACGGCCTACCGGGGCGAGGCCATCGGCCTGATCGGATCCAACGGTTCCGGCAAGTCGACGCTGCTGCGCGCCATCGCGGGCCTGCTGCCCGCCGAGAGCGGCAAGGTCTACACCGACGGCCAGCCCTCGCTGCTCGGCGTCAACGCGGCCCTGATGAACGACCTGACCGGCGAGCGCAACGTCATCCTCGGCGGTCTCGCCATGGGCATGTCGCGCGAGCAGATCCGCGAGCGCTACCAGGGCATCGTCGACTTCTCCGGCATCAACGAGAAGGGCGACTTCATCACCCTGCCCATGCGGACCTACTCCTCCGGCATGGCGGCCCGGCTGCGCTTCTCCATCGCGGCGGCCAAGGACCACGACGTCCTGATGATCGACGAGGCCCTGGCCACCGGTGACCGGAAGTTCCAGATCCGCTCCGAGCAGAGGATCCGCGAGCTCCGCAAGGAGGCCGGCACGGTCTTCCTGGTCAGCCACAGCAACAAGTCGATCAGGGACACCTGCGACCGCGTCCTCTGGCTGGAGAAGGGCGAGCTCCTGATGGACGGTCCCACCGAGGAAGTCGTCAAGGCGTACGAGAAGGAGACCGGCAAGTAGCCGGGATCCATTCGGCCGCAGGGCCCCCGCCGGAACCGGCGGGGGCCCTGTCGCTGTGTACCTGTGTACGCCTGTGGGTGCGTCCCACGGGGCGTCAGAATCCGGCCGATCCGCCAACTGGCCCATTGCAGGGGAAGGTTGGAACCGATTGGAGTGTTGTTGTAATGCGCGCAACACCCCGCGGAGATGCTTCGCGTTGTACAACGTAAGCTGTACCGGTGCTGATTCGCGGCAAGTGGGGCTAATGCCCCCCTGGGGCCCTGTCCCAGAGCACTCGCCGCCGTCCGGTGGTGGGCGGCGTGTCCGAAATGGGATGTTTTGAGTCAGCAGTGTAGAACGGGAGGTGTGACGGCAATGGCTTGGGAAAAACTCCAGCTCCGAGACGCTCTCGCCGTCCTCGTGGAGGGCAGTCGGCGATGACCTCGGTCCGGGACGCGCGCCCCGGCGCCCCCGCGCGCACCACCCTCGACAAGGCCGCCGACGAGAACTTCCCGGTTGCCCCCTTCTTCCTGCCCCGTGCCTGGCGCGACGACCTGATGGCGGTGTACGGCTATGCCCGCCTGGTCGACGACATCGGCGACGGCGACCTGGCCCCCGGCGGCCGCGACGCCGAACTCCTCGGTCTTGAGGCCGGGCAGAGCGACGACCGGCTCGCCATGCTGGACGCCTTCGAGGCCGACCTGCACCGGGTCTTCGGCGGGACGCCCCGGCACCCGCTGCTCGCGGCCCTCCAGCCGGTCGTCCGCCGCCGCGCCCTCACCCCCGAGCCGTTCCTCGGACTGATCGAGGCCAACCGGCAGGACCAGACGGTCTCCCGCTACGCCACGTACGACGAACTGCTCGCCTACTGCGAGAAGTCGGCCAACCCCGTCGGCCGCCTCGTCCTCGCCCTCACCGGCACCACCAGCCCCGAACGAGTCCGCCGTTCCGACGCCGTCTGCACGGGGCTCCAGATCGTCGAGCACCTCCAGGACGTCGCCGAGGACCTGGCCAGGGACCGCATCTACCTCCCGGCCGAGGACATGGCGCGCTTTCATGTGTCCGAAAAAGACCTTGCAGCGCCGAGTGCCAACTCCTCAGTGCGCTCACTGGTCGCATTCGAAGCAGAACGCGCCTCCCGCCTCCTGAATGAAGGCCCCCCGCTCGTGGGTAGCGTGCACGGCAGACTGAAGCTTCTGCTGGCCGGTTTCGTCGCCGGTGGCCGCGCCGCCCTCAAGGCGGTACACGCCGCCGGATTCGACGTACTCCCCGGACCGCCCAAGCCCACCAAGCTCAGTCTGCTGCGCGAAGTGGGAGCGACTCTGCGAAGAGAGGGGTGAGCCGGACCATGGAGGGACTCGAAGAGATGTCCGCACCGGTACTCGCCGCGTACAGCTACTGCGAGGCGGTGACCGGACAGCAGGCGCGCAACTTCGCGTACGGAATCCGGCTGCTGCCCACCGACAAGCGCAACGCGATGTCCGCGCTCTACGCCTTTTCCCGGCGCGTGGACGACATCGGCGACGGCATGCTGCCGCCGGAGGTCAAGGAGAAGCGGCTCGGGGAGACTCGGGCGCTGCTCGCCCGCATCAGCGCAGGAGACATCGAGGACGACGACACCGACCCGGTGGCCGTCGCGCTCACCGATGCCGCCCGCCGCTTCCCGATCCCGCTCGGCGGGCTCGACGAGCTGATCGACGGCGTCCTGATGGACGTCCACGAGGCGACGTACGAGACCTGGGACGACCTGAAGGTGTACTGCCGCTGCGTCGCGGGCGCCATCGGCCGGCTCTCGCTCGGCGTGTTCGGCACGCCGTCCGGCGCCCGGGACGCGGACCGCGCTCCCGAGTACGCCGATACGCTCGGCCTCGCCCTGCAGCTCACCAACATCCTGCGGGACGTCCGCGAGGACGCGGGCAACGGGCGTACGTATCTGCCAGCCGAGGACCTCGCCAAGTTCGGCTGCGCGGAAGGCTTCCACCGCTCCACGCCGCCGCCGGGCTCCGACTTCGCAGGTCTGGTGCACTTCGAAGTGCGCCGCGCCCGCACCCTGTTCGCCGAGGGCTACCGGCTGCTGCCGCACCTCGACCGGCGCAGCGGCGCCTGCGTCGCCGCCATGGCGGGCATCTACCGCAGGCTCCTGGACCGCATCGAACGCGACCCCGAGGCCATCCTGCGCGGCCGGGTGTCGCTGCCCGGACGTGAGAAGGCGTACGTTGCGGTGCGCGGACTCTCCGGTCTTGACGCGCGACACATTTCCCGGCAGACCGCC
The DNA here is from genome assembly GCF_040651475.1 of Streptomyces sp. NPDC048442. Lineage (NCBI taxonomy): Bacteria > Bacillati > Actinomycetota > Actinomycetes > Kitasatosporales > Streptomycetaceae > Streptomyces > Streptomyces sp. NPDC048442. The sequence goes on along the minus strand of NZ_JBEZKB010000034.1, from coordinate 71,255 downwards.
AGGAGGCGTCCTTGAAGGGGTCAGGAAGAGCGTTTCACGTGAAACCGTGGGATTCGTCGTGCAAGCGACGGAGTCCATGGAATCCGTGGAATTCGTCGAACCGGTGCGCAACCCTCCGGCGGCCTGACGCGTCCCTGACTGCAACGGCCCACTGGGCCTGCTGCACGGACGGTTCGGGGGAGGGCGCATGACACACGACAGCATGCTGTCCGCGCACACCCCGCAGCCGCCCGCGCCCACCGCCGTGGTGGTCGGCGGCGGCCTCGCCGGAGTCACCGCCGCACTCGAACTCGCGGACGCCGGTGTGCGCGTCACCCTGCTCGAAGGGCGGCCCCGGCTCGGCGGCCTCGCGTTCTCCTTCCGGCGCGGCGACCTCACCGTGGACAACGGACAGCACGTCTACCTGCGCTGCTGCACCGCCTACCGGTGGTTCCTGGACCGGGTCGAGGGCGCCGAACTCGCCCCGCTGCAGCGCCGGCTGGACGTCCCCGTACTGGACGTCGGCGATCCGCGCGGCCCCCGCCTCGGGCGGCTGCGGCGCACCGCGCTGCCCGTACCGCTGCACCTGGCCGCCAGCCTCGCCTCGTACCCGCACCTGTCGCTCGCCGAACGGGCCTCCGTGGGGCGGGCCGCACTCGCACTCAACGGCCTCGACCCGGCAGACCCGGCGCTGGACGACATCGACTTCGCGACCTGGCTCGGCAAGCACGGACAGTCGGAGCGTACGATCGCGGCGCTCTGGGACCTGGTCGGCGTGGCCACCCTCAACGTGCGGGCACCGCAGGCCTCGCTCGCCCTCGCCGCCAAGGTCTTCAAGACCGGGCTGCTCTCCGAGCCAGGCGCCGCGGACATCGGCTGGGCCCACGTACCGCTGGGCGACCTGCACGACACGCTGGCCCGCAAGGCACTCGACTCGGCAGGGGTGCGCACCGAACTGCGCACCAAGGCCGACTCCCTGTCCCGCACGAAGAGCGGCAGCTGGGTCGTCGAGGCCGGCGGCGAGCTGATCACCGCCGACGCCGTCGTCCTCGCCGTGCCGCAGAAGGAAACGCACGGCCTGCTGCCCAAGGGCGCGCTCGACGAACCCGACCGGCTCCTCTCCATCGGCGTCTCGCCGATCCTCAACGTCCACGTCGTGTACGACCGCAAGGTCCTGCGCAAGCCCTTCTTCGCCGCACTCGGCACGCCCGTGCAGTGGGTCTTCGACCGCACCGAGTCGTCCGGGCTGACCGGCGGCGGGCAGTACCTGGCGCTGTCGCAGTCGGACGCGGGGGACGAGATCGACCTGCCCGTGGCCGAGCTGAGGGAGCGTTACCTCCCCGAGCTGGAGCGTTTGCTGCCCGCCACGCGCGGCGCCGGGGTGCGGGACTTCTTCGTCACCCGGGAGCGGACCGCGACGTTCGCCCCCACACCCGGCGTCGGGCGCCTGCGCCCCGGTACGCGCACCCGTGCGCCGGGGCTCTACCTGGCCGGCGCGTGGACTGCCACCGGATGGCCCGCGACCATGGAGAGCGCCGTGCGCAGCGGCCTCGGTGCCGCCGAAGCAGCGCTCTCCACGCTCGGCCGCCCCTATGAAATTCCGCCCCTGGAGGCGGCATGAGCATCAGCACTGGAACAAGAGGAGAGCCTGTGACCCCGGCGAACCCGGCTGTCGACACCGTGGACATCGCTGCGCTGTTGGAGCGCGGCAGGGCCTTGTCCGCCCCGGTGCTGCGTGCCGCCGTGGACCGGCTCGCGCCGCCCATGGACACCGTCGCGGCCTACCACTTCGGGTGGATCGACGCCCAGGGCCGTCCCGCCGACGGCGACGGCGGAAAGGCCGTCCGCCCCGCACTCGCCCTGCTGTCCGCCGAGGCGGCCGGCGCCACCGCCGAGATCGGCGTGCCCGGTGCGGTGGCCGTGGAACTCGTGCACAACTTCTCGCTGCTGCACGACGACCTGATGGACGGCGACGAGCAGCGCCGGCACCGCGACACCGTGTGGAAGGTGCACGGCCCGGCCCAGGCGATCCTGGTCGGCGACGCGCTCTTCGCGCTCGCCAACGAGCTTCTGCTGGAGATCGGCACGGTCGAGGCGGGGCGGGCGACACGCCGGCTCACCACTGCCACCAGGAAGCTGATCGACGGTCAGGCGCAGGACATCTCCTTCGAGCACCGCGACCGGGTCACCGTCGAGGAGTGCCTGGAGATGGAGGGCAACAAGACCGGCGCACTCCTCGCCTGCGCCGTCTCCATCGGCGCCGTGCTCGGCGGGGCCGACGACAGGACGGCCGACACCCTGGAGGCGTACGGCTACCACCTCGGCCTCGCCTTCCAGGCCGTCGACGACCTGCTCGGCATCTGGGGCGACCCGGACTCCACCGGCAAGCAGACCTGGAGCGACCTGCGCCAGCGCAAGAAGTCGCTGCCGGTCGTCGCCGCGCTCGCCGCGGGCGGCCCGGCATCCGAGAAGCTCGGCGAGCTGCTGGCCGCGGACGCCGAGTCCCATGACTTCGACACCTTCTCCGAGGAGGAGTTCGCCACCAGGGCGGCCCTCATCGAGGAAGCAGGCGGCCGCGAGTGGACCGCACAGGAGGCCCGCCGCCAGCATGCGGTCGCCATCGAGGCGCTGCACGGTGTCGACATGCCGGAGAAGGTACGGGCGCAGCTGACCGCGCTCGCCGACTTCGTGGTCGTACGAAAGAGGTGACGACCACCCGGCTCATATGACTCGCAGTCGCCGCCCGGCGCCCCTCGTGGGCGCCGGGCGACGGAAACCCCAGCACAGCAGATAGTCCAACTGCACGAAGGGGAAACCATGACAGCGACGACCGACGGAAGTTCCGGGGCCGTGGACCCCGGAACCGCTGCGGCCAGCCAGACCGATACCGATACTGATACCGAATCCCATACCGACGTACATTCCACCGCCGCCCCCGACGTCCTCGACGCCGCGCGGCGGGCCACGGACCGGGCGGTGGGCCATCTGCTCGCCCAGCAGGACGCCCAGGGCTGGTGGAAGGGCGACCTGGAAACCAATGTGACCATGGACGCCGAAGACCTGCTGCTCCGTCAGTTCCTCGGCATCCAGGACGAGAAGACGGTGCAGGCCGCCGCGCTCTTCATCCGCGGCGAGCAGCGCGAGGACGGCACCTGGGCGACCTTCTACGGCGGCCCCGGCGACCTCTCCGCCACCATCGAGGCGTACGTCGCCCTCCGGCTGGCCGGGGACCTCCCGGACGAAGCGCACATGACCCGGGCCGCGGCCTGGGTGCGCGCCCGCGGCGGGATCGCCGCGAGCCGGGTCTTCACCCGGATCTGGCTGGCGCTCTTCGGCTGGTGGAAGTGGGACGACCTCCCCGAGCTGCCACCGGAACTGCTCTTTTTTCCCAAGTGGGTCCCTCTCAATATTTACGATTTCGGGTGCTGGGCACGGCAGACCATCGTGCCGTTGACGGTGGTCTCGGCGAAGCGGCCGGTCCGTCCCGCACCGTTCGCCCTCGACGAGCTGCACACCGATCCGCACCGGCCGAACCCGCCCAAGCACCTTGCCCCGCCCGCCAGTTGGGACGGCTTCTTCCAGCGGCTCGACAAGGTGCTGCACGTCTATCACCGGTTCGCACCGCCGGTCGTGCGGCGTACGGCGATGAAGTCGGCCGCCCGGTGGATCATCGAGCGGCAGGAGAACGACGGCTGCTGGGGCGGCATCCAGCCGCCCGCCGTGTACTCGCTGATCGCGCTCCATCTTCTTGGCTACGACCTCGAACACCCGGTGATGCGGGCCGGGTTGGAGTCCCTCGACCGGTTCGCGGTCTGGCGCGAGGACGGGGCCCGGATGATCGAGGCCTGTCAGTCCCCGGTCTGGGACACCTGCCTCGCCACCATCGCGCTCGCCGACGCGGGCGTGCCCGCCGACGACCCGGCACTCGTCAAGGCCGCCGACTGGATGCTCACCGAGGAGATCGTCCGGCCCGGTGACTGGGCAGTGCGCAGGCCGGGGCTGGCCCCGGGCGGCTGGGCGTTCGAGTTCCACAACGACAACTACCCCGACATCGACGACACCGCCGAGGTCATCCTGGCGCTGCGCCGGGTCGCCCACCCGGACCGGGAGCGGATAGAGGGGGCCATCGCGCGCGGTGTGCGCTGGAACCTCGGGATGCAGTCCAAGAACGGCGCCTGGGGGGCCTTCGACGCCGACAACACCAGCCCCTTCCCCAACCGGCTGCCGTTCTGCGACTTCGGCGAGGTCATCGACCCGCCGTCCGCGGACGTGACCGCGCACGTCGTGGAGATGCTGGCCGTCGAGGGCAAGGCCCACCACCCGCGCACCCGGCGCGGCATCACCTGGCTGCTCGCCGAGCAGGAGCCCAACGGTGCCTGGTTCGGCCGCTGGGGCGTCAACTACGTATACGGAACAGGGTCGGTGGTGCCCGCGCTCACGGCCGCCGGGCTGCCGGTGTCGCACCCGGCGATCCGGCGGGCGGTGACCTGGCTGGAGTCCGTACAGAACGAGGACGGCGGCTGGGGCGAGGACCTGCGCTCGTACAAGGAGGCCGACTGGGCCGGGCAGGGGGTGTCCACCGCCTCGCAGACGGCCTGGGCGCTCCTCGCGCTGATCGCGGCGGGGGAGAGCAGCTCCAAGGCCACCGAGCGCGGCGTCGCCTGGCTCGCCGAGACCCAGCTGCCGGACGGCTCCTGGGACGAGCCGTACTTCACCGGCACCGGGTTCCCCTGGGACTTCTCCATCAACTACCACCTGTACCGGCAGGTGTTCCCGCTCACCGCACTCGGCCGGTACGTCCACGGGGAGCCAGTGTTCCCCACCTCCCGGGCCGTGTGAGCCGCCCGGACCAGGCAAGACACCCGCAACACCCGCTGAGGGGGGCTGAATTGACCCGAACCCCGGGTTCGGCTGGACCCGGCAGTACCAAGCCGCTGCTGATCGCCTGCGCGCTCGGCATCGAACGCCTCGCTCTGCGCGGCGGCGACCGCAGCGGCGCTGCGGGACCCGTGCTCGTACTCCGTACGGGGATGGGTGCGGAAGCGGCCGACTACGCGGTCGCCCGCACGCTCGGCGAACAGGGCCCGGTCCGGGACGCGGCCGTCATCGCCTCCGGGTTCTGCGCCGGGCTCGTGCCCGGCATGAACCCCGGTGACGTGGTGGTCGCCACCGAGACCCGCGACGGCCGCGGCTCCACCGTCTGTACGGACGCGGAGCTGCTGGCCGGCGCGGTGGCAAGGGCGCTGCCGGGCCGGGTGGTCCACACCGGACCGCTGACCGGCAGCGACCACGTCGTACGCGGCACGGCCGAACGGGCCGCGCTGCGGGCCACCGGGGCGATCGGGGTGGACATGGAGTCCGCCGCCACCCTCGCCGGTGCGCTGCGGGCCGGGCCGCGGCCCGTTGCCGCCGTCCGGGTGGTAGTGGACGCACCCGGGCACGAACTCGTTCGACTCGGCACGCTCGGCGGAGGAATATCGGCCTTCCGTGTTCTCCGCCAAGTACTGCCGGCGTTCTATGAATGGCACCGTTCTTTGCTGCTCCCCAGGAGGTGAGCCAGATGGCAATGCCGCTCCGTCAGACCATCAGGGTCGGGACGTATCTCTTCGAACAGAAGCTCCGCAAGCGCGAGAAGTTCCCGCTGATCGTCGAGCTGGAACCGCTCTTCGCGTGCAACCTCGCCTGCGAGGGCTGCGGGAAGATCCAGCATCCGGCAGGGGTGCTCAAGCAGCGCATGCCGGTGGCGCAGGCCGTGGGGGCGGTGCTCGAATCGGGCGCCCCGATGGTCTCCATCGCCGGCGGCGAACCGCTGATGCATCCTCAGATCGACGAGATCGTGCGGCAGTTGGTGGCCAAGAGGAAGTACGTCTTCCTCTGCACCAACGCGATGCTGCTGCGAAAGAAGATCGAGAAGTTCACGCCTTCGCCGTACTTCGCGTTCGCCGTGCACATCGACGGGCTGCGCGAGCGGCACGACGAGTCGGTGGCCAAGGAGGGCGTCTTCGACGAGGCGGTGGCCGCCATCAAGGAGGCCAAGAAGCGCGGCTTCCGGGTCACCACCAACTCGACCTTCTTCAACACCGACACCCCGCAGACCATCATCGAGGTGCTCAACTACCTCAATGACGACCTGCAGGTGGACGAGATGATGATCTCGCCCGCCTATGCCTACGAGAAGGCCCCCGACCAGGAGCACTTCCTGGGCGTCGAGCAGACCAGGGAGCTCTTCAAGAAGGCGTTCGCCGGGGGGAACCGGAAGAAGTGGCGGCTGAACCACTCGCCGCTCTTCCTGGACTTCCTGGAGGGCAAGGCCGATTTCCCGTGCACCGCGTGGGCGATCCCGAACTATTCCCTGTTCGGGTGGCAGCGGCCCTGCTACCTGATGAGCGACGGGTACGTACCCACGTACCGGGAGCTGATCGAGGAGACCGACTGGTCGAAGTACGGGCGCGGCAAGGACCCGCGGTGTGCGAACTGCATGGCGCACTGCGGTTACGAGCCGACGGCCGTCCTGGCGACGATGGGCTCGCTCAAGGAGTCCATCAGGGCCGCCCGCGAGACCGTCTCGGGCAACCGCAAGTGAGGTGAGGACCGCCGGAGCGCCGGTGCGAACCGGCGCTCCCCGTGCCGCCGGCCCGACCGCTCGCGATGCGCCGCAGCCCGCGGCGGATCCGGGCCGGGCCGGCGGCGGTCGGCGGGGACGTCCCCGCCGCGGTGAGCTGAACAGTAATCCGAGAGGGGGCCGAACGTGGCGATCTTGGAAGGTATCCGGGGTCCGCGGGACCTGAAGGCGCTGAACGAAGAAGAGCTCGTCGAACTGGCCGAGGAGATCCGGCAGTTCCTGATTCACGCGGTGGCCAGGACCGGGGGCCATCTCGGCCCCAATCTCGGCGTGGTGGAGCTGACGATCGCGCTGCACCGCGTCTTCGAGTCGCCGGTCGACCGGATTTTGCTGGACACCGGCCACCAGTCCTACGTGCACAAGCTCCTGACGGGACGTCAGGACTTCTCGAAGCTGCGCGGCAAGGGCGGCCTGTCCGGCTATCCCTCGCGCGAGGAGTCCGTGCACGACGTCATCGAGAACTCGCACGCGTCGACCGTCCTGGGCTGGGCGGACGGGCTGGCCAAGGCCAACCAGGTGCTCGGGCGGCCCGACCACGTCGTGGCGGTCATCGGCGACGGGGCCCTGACCGGCGGCATGGCCTGGGAGGCGCTCAACAACATCGCCGCCGCCAAGGACCGGCCGCTGATCATCGTCGTCAATGACAACGAGCGGTCGTACGCACCGACCATCGGCGGCCTCGCGAACCATCTGGCGACGCTGCGGACCACGGACGGCTACGAGCGGTTCCTGTCGTGGGGAAAGGAACTGCTCCAGCGCACACCGGTCGTCGGACGGCCGCTGTACGAGTCGTTGCACGGCGCCAAGAAGGGGTTCAAGGACGCCTTCGCACCGCAGGGCATGTTCGAGGACCTGGGGCTGAAGTACGTCGGGCCGATCGACGGGCACGACGTGGCGGCGGTGGAGTCCGCGCTGCGGCGCGCCAAGCGCTTCCACGGCCCGGTGCTGGTGCACTGCCTCACCCAGAAGGGCCGCGGGTACGCCTTCGCCGAGCAGGACGAGGCTGACCGGTTCCACGCGGTGGGGGCGATGGACCCGCTGACCTGCGAGCCGCTGTCGCCGTCCAACGGGCCCTCGTGGACCTCGGTGTTCGGGGACGAGATGGTGAAGGTCGGCATGGAGCGGCCCGACGTGGTGGCGCTGACGGCGGCGATGCTGCATCCGGTGGGGCTGACCAAGTTCGCCGAGGCGTTCCCCGACCGGGTGTGGGACGTGGGTATCGCCGAGCAGCACGGCGCGGTCTCGGCGGCGGGGCTGGCGACCGGCGGCCTGCATCCGGTGTTCGCGGTGTATGCGACATTCCTCAATCGTGCCTTCGACCAGGTTCTGATGGATGTCGCCCTCCACAAGTGCGGTGTGACTTTCGTACTGGACCGGGCCGGCGTGACCGGCGCCGACGGGCCCTCGCACAACGGCATGTGGGACATGTCGATCCTCCAGGTGGTGCCGGGACTTCGGATCGCCGCACCGCGCGACGCCGTACAGCTGCGGGCGCAGTTGCGGGAGGCGGTCGCCGTCGACGACGCACCGACCGTGGTGCGCTTCCCGAAGGAGTCGGTGGGACCCGAGTACCCGGCGGTGGACCGGGTCGGCGGCCTGGACGTACTGCACCGGGACGAGGACCCCGAGGTGCTGCTGGTCTCGGTCGGGGCGTTCGCGGGAGTGTGCCTGCAAACCGCGGAGCTGCTCAGGGAGCGGGGCGTACGGTGCACCGTCGTCGACCCGCGCTGGGTGAAGCCGGTCGATCCCGCCCTCGCGCCGCTCGCCGCCCTGCACTCGCTGGTGGCGGTCGTGGAGGACAACTCCCGTGCGGCAGGCGTCGGTTCGGCGGTCGGTCAGTCGCTGCGGGACGCCGCCGTCGACGTACCGCTGCGGACGTTCGGCATCCCGGAGCAGTTCCTCGCGCACGCCAAGCGCGCTGAAGTACTGGCCGACATCGGACTCACGCCCGTCGAGATCGCGGGGCGCATCGGCGCGGCCCTCGCCCCGTACGCGTCCGACCAATCCGTACGCATCCGACCGGTGGAGAAGGAGAACTGACGACCATGGCACAGGACGCGCCCAAGGGCCTCCGGGCCGCCGAGGGCTCCGGCGGCAAGGGCTTCGACCTGGCGGGGCTGCTCGCCGCACGTGGCGGGGAACGGTACGAGCTGCACACGCGGTACCTCAACCACCAGCTGCCGCGGGTGCTGCACACCATCGGCTTCGACCGGGTCTACGAACGGGCCGAGGGCGCGTACTTCTGGGACGCCGAAGGCAACGACTACCTCGACATGCTGGCCGGCTTCGGCGTGATGGGCTTGGGCCGCCACCACCCCGTCGTACGCAAGGCCCTGCACGACGTGCTCGACGCCTCGCTCGCGGACCTGACCCGCTTCGACTGCCAGCCGCTGCCCGGACTGCTCGCGGAGAAGCTCCTCGCGCACAGTCCGCACCTGGACCGGGTGTTCTTCGGCAACAGCGGGACCGAAGCGGTCGAGACCGCGCTGAAGTTCGCCAGGTACGCGACCGGGAAGCCGCGGATCCTGTACTGCACGCACGCCTTCCACGGCCTGACCACCGGCTCCCTCTCGGTCAACGGGGAGAGCGGATTCCGGGACGGCTTCGCACCCCTGCTGCCCGACACGGCGATCGCCATGGGCGATCTGGGCGCGCTGGAAAGGGAGTTGAGGCGCGGCGATGTCGCGGGCTTCGTCGTCGAGCCGATCCAGGGGAAGGGGGTGCACGCGACGCCGCCCGGATTCCTGCGCGCCGCACAGGAGCTGCTGCACAAGCACAAGGCGCTCCTGATCGCCGACGAGGTGCAGACCGGCCTCGGGCGGACCGGGGACTTCTACGCGTATCAGCACGAGGACGGAGTCGAGCCGGACCTGCTGTGCGTCGCCAAGGCCCTGTCGGGCGGGTACGTGCCGGTCGGGGCGACCCTCGGCAAGGACTGGATCTTCAAGAAGGTGTACTCGTCGATGGACCGGGTGCTCGTCCACTCGGCCAGCTTCGGATCCAACGCGCAGGCGATGGCCGCCGGGCTCGCGGTGCTGACGGTGATGGAGGACGAGGAGACCGTCGCGAACGCCCGGCGGACCGGCGAGCTGCTGAAGTCACGGCTGACCGCTCTGATCGACAGGTACGAGCTGCTGCACGACGTGCGCGGGCGCGGACTCATGATCGGCATCGAGTTCGGCCGCCCGCAGTCACTCAAGCTCCGCAGCCGCTGGACCATGCTCCAGGCCGCCCGCAAGGGGCTCTTCGCGCAGATGGTCGTCGTGCCGCTGCTCCAGAAGCACCGGATCCTGACGCAGGTCTCCGGCGACCACCTCGAAGTGATCAAGCTGATCCCGCCGCTGACGGTGGGGGAGAAGGAGGTGAGTCGCTTCGTCGACGCGTTCAGCGCCGTGATGGACGACGCACACAGCGGCGGTGGCCTGATGTGGGACTTCGGCAGGACACTGGTGAAGCAGGCGGTCGCCAACCGGTGAGGTGTCCGGCTCGGCGGGATCTCCAGCCCCGCTGAGGTGCCCGGCTCAAGGGGGTGCCCGACTCAAGGGTTTTTGCCCCAGAGGCAATAAGTTTGCCTCTGGGGCAACCCCTCTGGCTCAATGGATCCATGACGCCACGCCTCGAAGAGGCCGCCGAAGGCTCGGGCGAGGGCCCCGGGGAAATGCCTCCGGTCGCCCCCCACCTGCGCGAACTCCGCCGCCGTAGCGGTCTCACCCTGGAAGCTGCGGCCCGCCGTGCCACGCTCTCGCCCGCGCACCTCTCCCGGCTGGAGACCGGCCGGCGCCAGCCCTCGCTGCCGATGCTGCTCTCGCTCGCCCGTATCTACGGTACGACCGTCTCCGAACTGCTCGGCGAGAGAACGGGCGACCGGGACTCCGTACTGCGGGCCGGGGACATGGCCGCGCGCGAGGCAGACGGCTGGACGTACCGGCAGGCGGGCGGTTCCGGGCGGGCCATGCAGGCCCTGCGGGTGCACGTCCCGCACGCGGCGCAGGGCGATCTCGTCCGCGTCCACCCGGGGGAGGAGTGGCTGTACGTCCTCGAAGGGCGGCTGCGGCTCGTCCTCGGGGAGAGTGTCCACCTCCTGGACGAGGGCGACAGCGCCCACTTCGACTCGCTCACCCCGCACCGGATCACCTCGGTGACACCGGCCGGGGCCGAGCTGCTTTTCGTCCACACATTGATGCAGAGCACCGTCGCCGGGCTCTGCCTGCCCCAGGAGTCATGAGATGCCGGAACTCACCGAGTCACAGACTGCTGCGATGGCCGCGATCGCCAGGGCCGCCCAGGAGGCGGCCCACGACGAGAAGTCGAACACCGGCAAGAAGGCCGACTGGAACGACGGCGCCGGGAAGTCCGGCGTGCTCGGCTTCGTCGAGGACCGGGCGCCGCGCGGACTGGTGCTGCGCGTCTTCCTGTACATCGCCGTGGGCCACGTCTTCGCGGCCTTCATCTACCTGCTGTTCACGCTCGGCGGCGAAGGCTGAGTCTTCTGTTCAGGGTGTTCAGGGGGCTATTCGGTGAGCCGCTCGCGCAGTGCCTCGCGCGTCGCAGGCGTCAGCTTCAGGCCCTGCGTCAGGTAGGTGTCGGTGTCGCCCCAGGTGTCCGCGAGGGCGCCGAAGGCCGCTTCGAGGTAGCTGGCGCGGGCGTCGAAGAGCGGTGCGAGCAACTCCATCACCTGGGCGTTCGTCGCCTCCGGGGAGTCGCTGCTGCGGCGCACCTTGTAGCGGCGGTGCGGGTCGTTCGACTTCACGTAGTCCGCCACGATCGCCTCGCGCTCGACGCCCACCGCGAGGAGCGTCACCGCGATCGCCAGGCCCGCCCGGTCCTTGCCCGCCGCACAGTGCATCAGCGCGGGCACGCTGTCCTCGGCGAGGGCGTGCAGCACCCGGCTGTGCTCGGCCGTCCGCTCCACGATCATCCGCCGGTAGGAGCCCGCCATACGGGCGGCCGCCTTGCCGTCGTCGAGGATCTCGCGCAGCTGGTCGAGGTTGCCGTCGCGCACCATCCGCCAGAACTCGGCGCCGTCCGCCGGGTCGCTGAGCGGTATGTTCACGTTCCGCACGCCGGCGAGGGCGACGTCCGGGCCCTCCAGTTCCTGGTCCGCCGTATTGCGGAAGTCGAAGATCGTGTGCAGCCCGAGCGAGTCAAAGAACACCGTGTCCGCTTCGGTGGCGTGCGCCAGGTGACCGCTGCGGAAGAGCCGCCCGTACCGTACCGACCGGCCTTCCACCGTCGGCAGACCGCCCACGTCCCGGAAGTTCCGTACACCTGCCAGATCGGGCTCGGCCGACGGCGAAACCTGCTGCGTCACGAATGCTCCTCACGCGGTCGTCCGCCGGCGCGAAGCGCACCGGCCGGGCACGGACCGACGATACGACATGACCGGCCAGAATAGATGCCTTAGGCACCCAAGTCGCCCTGGAACGGGGGGTGAGTGAGCAGAATCATAGGGAGGGGGTGCCCGGAGGTGTCGGTGCGTCAAAGGGCAGGCCAGAGGCGGGAGATGGCGGAAGTGACCGGCGCGGGCCACCGGGAAAGCCGTGGAGAAGGAGTGTCGAGGGGAAGGAGAAGACGGGAACGGCTTGTTCGAAAGGTCTGCACTCGCCTAGGTTCACCGTCAATCCGGGCGGACCGCCGAATCCTGCCACCGCCCGGAATCCGCACCCATGACTTCTTCGTGTGGCAGGAGCGGGGGACCCAGGTAGTACGCCGGCACCGGAAGCGCTCCACCCTCCGGTACGGCTAGGGGTGAAGTCGCGCTCTCCAGGGAGCGCGGCCGGGCATCTCCAGCCCGAACCCGACAGCTCACCTCGCAGGCGCCGGAGAGGAATCCGTCATGCCTGCAAAGGGTAAGCACCGCCGCCCCAAGTCCAGTTCGACGCTCACCCGCGGCTTCGTCGCCGCCGGTACGGGTGGTGCGGCACTCGCGCTGCCGCTGATCGGGGCCACGGGGGCGCACGCAGCCGAGAAGACCGCGGCTCCCGTCGCGCTGCCGGAGAAGGCGCCGCTGAAGCAGGTGCCCCAGCAGCGGACGGCCGAGCGCCCGGCCGCCGCGCCGCAGGCCGACTCCCGCAAGACGGACACCCGTACGTACTCCGTGGTGACCGGCGACAACCTGTCGAAGATCGCCGCGGAGAAGAGCGTGCGCGGCGGCTGGCAGAAGCTGTACAAGGACAACGAGTCGGTCGTCGGCGACAACCCGGAGATGATCTTCCCCGGCATGAAGCTCACCCTCGGCGGCAAGGCCCCCGCGGGCTCCGGTGCGGGCGGTGGGGCGAAGGCCTCGACGCCCGCCCCGCAGAAGCAGGCCGAGCGCACCGAGCGGGCGCAGCAGCGCACCGAGCGTACGGAACAGCGCGTCGAGCAGCGCACCGAGAAGCATGCGCAACAGCGCACCGAGAAGCGGCAGCAGAGCTCCGGGTCCGGCTTCTCCGCGCCCGTCCCGTCCGGCGTCTCCACCCCGTACCGCGCCTCCGGCGGCAGCTGGTCGAGCGGTTACCACACCGGTGTCGACTTCCGTGCCTCCTCCGGCACCCCGGTCAAGGCCGTCGGTGCGGGCACCGTCGTCTCCGCCGGCTGGGGCGGCGCGTACGGCAACGAGATCGTCATCAAGCACAACGACGGCCGCTACTCGCAGTACGCGCACCTGTCCGCGCTGAGCGTCCGCTCCGGCCAGAGCGTCTTTGGCGGCCAGCAGATCGGCTACTCCGGCTCGACCGGAAACTCGACGGGACCGCACCTGCACTTCGAGATCCGCACCGGCCCCGGCTACGGCTCGGACATCGACCCGCTGGGCTATCTGCGCAGCAACGGCGTCTCGCTCTGACCGCGTTCACCGCACGCTGACGGCGGGCTCCGGCCCTTCCCGCGTACGGCTTCCCTCGCCCCCGCACCTGCCCCGGTGCGGGGGCGAGGCCCGTTCTCGCGGCGTCGCCCGCGTATTCCGGGTTGAATGAATCTTGACCGGTGGTATATCTCACCCTCCGTCAACCCCTCCCTACGGTGGCGTAGGTCACTTGCCGAAGTGGAGGATGTGTCGACGTGGCAGACGATTCGAGATCAATCAGCGCAGGCACCATCGGGTCGTACGCGGCGATCGGGGACAGCTTCACCGAAGGGGTCGGAGACCCTGGCCCCGACGGTGCGTTCACCGGGTGGGCCGACCGCCTGGCCGTCCTCCTGGACGACCGGGTACCCGAGCACACCTTCCGATACGCGAACCTCGCCGTACGCGGCAAGCTCCTCGACCAGATCGTGGCCGAGCAGGTCCCGCGGGCCAGGGAACTCGCCCCCGACCTGGTCAGCTTCTGCGCCGGCGGCAACGACATCATCCGGCCGGGCACCGACCCCGACGACGTCGCCGAACGCTTCGAGAAGGCCGTCGCCGACCTCACCTCGGCGGTCGGCACGGTCATGGTGACCACCGGCTTCGACACCCGCGGCGTCCCCGTACTGCGCCACTTGCGCGGCAAGGTCGCCACGTACTCGGCGCACGTACGGGCCATCGCCGACCGCTACGAGTGCCCGGTCCTGGACCTGTGGTCGCTGAAGTCCGTGCAGGACCGGCGGGCTTGGGACTCCGACCGGCTGCACCTCTCGCCCGAGGGGCACACCCGGGTCGCGCTGCGGGCCGGCCAGGTGCTCGGCCTGGACATCCCGGCCGACCCCGACCAGCCGTGGCCGCCGATGGCGCCGCGCGGCAGGCTCGAAGCGCGCCGGGACAACATCGACTGGGCCCGCGAGCACCTGGTGCCGTGGATCGGACGGCGGCTGCGCGGCGAGAGCTCGGGGGACCATGTCGAGGCCAAGAGGCCGGATCTGCTGCCTCTCTGACGGGGCGTCGGGCCTACGGCAGTCTTTGACGGAGGGGCGGGCCGCGTTGACGGAGAGGCGGGCCCGCTGTGACCAGTCAGTTCTGCGGCCCGGCGGCGGGTTCGGCGAGCAGTGCCTCCGGGCCGATCAGGGACGTGTTGCCCGCGACCGTGCAGGCGTACGCCCCGGCCAGTGCGCCGAGACGGGCGCACTCCTCCAGGCTCCGGCCGGCGAGGCGTCCGTACAGGAACCCGGAGACGTACGCGTCGCCCGCGCCGTTGGAGTCCACCACCGGGGCGGGCGGGACGGTGGCCGGGACCGGGCGCGGGGTGCTGCCGCCGTCGCGGGTCAGCAGGTACGAGCCGCCCGCGCCGGCCGTCGCCACGACGGCCCCGGCCCGGCCCTCGCGCAGGATCTCCCGCATCACCTCGCCGATCCGCGTCCCCGCACCGGCCGCGCTGAGGAACACCAGGTCGGCGCGGAGCGCGAAGGCGCGGTGGTGCTCGTCGACCCCGTCCCAGTCGTGCAGATCGGTGGAGAACGGGACGCCGGACGCCACGACGTCGTCCAGGAGGTGGCGGGCGAAGCCCATGATCGAGACGTGCACGTGCCGGGCGCGCCGCACGTGCGGCAGGAAGAAGTCGGCCGGCATCCGCAGGTCCTCGGGGTCACGGGCGTCGTAGAACGACATCCGGCGGCCCGTCGAGTCCACCAGATTGACGGCCCGGCGGGTGCCCGCGGGCGAGATCAGCGGCTCGAAGTCCACACCGCCCTTGGCCAGCCGTTCCCGGACCTGGCCGCCGATCCAGTCGTCGCCGATGACGTCCAGGAACTTCACACCGAGCCCCAGGGCCTGACAGCCCAGTGCCACGTTGCCGCCCGTGTGGCCGGGCCACTCGCCGATGGGGGAGACCCCGACCGAATCCGCGAGGGGCACCGGCAGCGCGTCCACCCGCACCACCGTGTCGACGCCGCTGCCGCCGATCACCAGGACGTCGTACGCGTGGTCCCCGGCCGGGCTCTCCCCGCCGGGACCGTCCTGCTGCTGCCCGTGCTGTCCCTGCTGCCCGTGCTGCCCCTGCTGTGACACCGCGTGCCCCTTCCCGTGGCCCGAATCACGTCGACGCGCCCCAGTATGGCGGCTGGGCCGAACGGGGGAACGGGGTCCGCGCACGCGCGCGGTCGGGCGGTATGAGGTGAATGGGGGCGGCGTGAGGTGAATTTCGGAGCGTCCCAGAGTGGCGCGGCCTGCCGGAGGCCGGGCGGTGCTGGGATGTCCCCGCACTGTCCAGCCGGGCTACCTCGTGCGTCCGGCCTCCGGAAGGATCCCTGCCGCATGTCCGCACTCCCGACCGCAGCACCGTCCCGTACGACACGGCCGTCCGTCACCGCACGGGTCCTCGTCACCACCGCCCTCGCCGGCGGGCTCCTGGTGGCGGGCGCACTGCCCGCCGCCGCACAGAGCTCCGCCCCGGCAGCGGTGGGCGTCGCGCGCCCCGTGCCCTCCACGGTGACCGTCACCGGATCGGGAGCGGCCACCTCGGCTCCCGACATCGCCGTCATCAGCCTCGGCGTCGAGGCGACCAGGCCCACCGCGAAGGCGGCCCTCGCCGCCCAGTCGGCCGCGGCCAAGGCACTGCTCGCCGCGGTCCGGGCCCAGGGCGTCGCGGACCGCGACATCCGCACCGAGAGCCTCTCCCTCAACCCCGTCCACTCCTACGAGAACGGCACAGCCAAGCTGACCGGCTACCAGGCGTCGCAGGGCTTCTCCGTCAAGGTGCGCGTTCTGTCCCGCACCGGCGCCGTCATCCAGGCCGCCATGGACGCGGCGGGCGAAGCGGGCCGTATCAGCGGCGTGACCTTCGACGTCGAGGACTACACCGCGCTGCGCAAGGTGGCGCGCAAGGCGGCCTTCGAGGACGCCCGCAACAAGGCCGCCCAGCACGCGAGGCTCAGCGGCCGCGAGCTCGGCAGGCTGGTCTCGCTCGTGGAGTCCGACGCAGGCCGGCCGACCCCGGTACCCATGCCCCCGGGGGCGGCCGCCGACGAGCCGGTGCCCGTCGCCCCCGGCGAGATCCAGGACCAGGTCACGGTCACCGCGGTCTACGAACTGGACTGACCACACCCCACGGCTCGTACGCCACGTACAGCTCCTACGCCACGTGGGGCCCGTTCGCCACGCACGTCACGCCGCGTCACGACAGAACGGTCCGGGCATACCACCGGGCCCGCGACCGTTCTGTGAGGACCGGAGTCGCCCCGTGCCGTGCGACCCTCCGTAACGGCCCCGTTCCCCGGCCGTCGAACACGGTGCACATAATGGAATGAAGCCGACCCCTTGGAGGTGCCGTGACCAGTGCGGATTCCCCGCAGAAGCCGCTGCGTGCGAAGTTGCGCGGGCTGAGGACCGCGGCGTTCGGAGCCGATCCGGCAGGGGAGCGCATGGAGCGCATCCGCCGTTCGCCGAACTTCGCCGACGGCGTCTTCCAGAATCCCGAGGGCACCGGGGCCGCCCGGCCCTCGTCCGGATCCATGGCCGGCCTCATGAAGACGTACTTCCGCAAGGAGGAGCGCGTCCTGCGCGCCCCGGCGGGGACCGTCCCGGTGTACGCGACCACGCTCGCCGACATCGCCGAGCCACCCGCCTCCGGGCTCCGCCTGACCTGGATGGGCCACTCCACCGTCCTCGCCCAGATCGACGGGCGGCGGGTGCTCTTCGACCCGGTCTGGGGCGAGCGCTGCTCCCCGTTCGACTTCGCGGGCCCCAAACGGCTGCACCCCGTGCCCTTTCCGCTGCGCTCGCTCGGCGAGGTCGACGTCGTCGTCATCTCGCACGACCATTACGACCATCTCGACATGCCCACCATCCGCGCACTGACCGCCGCCGGCACCGTCTTCGCGGTCCCGCTCGGCGTCGGCGCCCACCTGGAGCACTGGGGCGTACCGCAGAGCCGGATCCGCGAACTGGACTGGAACGAGACCACCGAGGTCGCCGGAATCAGCCTCACCGCCACCCCCGCCCGGCACTTCTGCGGCCGGGGACTGCGCAACCAGCAGCACACCCTCTGGGCATCCTGGGCGGTCGCGGGACCCGAACACCGGATCTACCACAGCGGCGACACCGGGTACTTCGACGGCTTCAAGGACATCGGCGCCGCACACGGCCCGTTCGACGCGACCATGATCCAGATCGGTGCGTACAGCCCGTACTGGCCGGAGAGCCACACGGATACCACGCCGCTGCCGGGTGCGTGGCCAGACATTCACATGACGCCTGCCGAGGGGCTTCGTGCCCATCTTGACCTGCAGGGACAGCAGGCCACGGGGGTGCTGCTGCCGATTCACTGGGGCACGTTCAACCTGGCGATGCACGCGTGGGCGGAGCCGGCGGAGTGGACGCGTGATGTTGCCGAGGAGGCGGGGCAGGCGGTTGCTTTCCCGTGCCCGGGCCAGCCTTTTGAGCCTGCAGGCACGCTTCCGGTGGATCCCTGGTGGCGTGGTGTGTCGAGGCCGATCGCGCGGCCGTGGCGTGGTCCTGACGGGGCGCGGGCGGTGGTGCGGGAGGCTCGGGAAGAGCTTGGGCTTGTGGCCGAGCGGTGACGTCGGACGAGGATGATCTGGCCAGGGGGCCGAAGTTTCGCCTGTCGGGTCGGCCGTCTGAACTCCGGGCAGTGGCGGACAGGCCTTCGACCTGGCCGCCACTGCCCCGGGCCTGGGCTCCTTCCAGAGCGCGGCTTTCGACGACACCGCCGTCGACGGTCCAACAACTGACCCAGTGGATCTGCGCGGGAGAGCCCGTGTTGCTGCGCCCACTTGTGTTCAGTTGGGCATGGTGAGGATTTCTGCTCCGTCGTCCGTGATGGCGATGGTGTGTTCGCTGTGTGCCGTCCGGCAGCCTGTCGCGCTTCGGAGTGTCCACCCGTCGGGGTCGGTGACGAGTTCCGCGGTGTCCGCCATGACCCACGGCTCCAGTGCCAGCAACAGCCCGGGGCGCAGCTTGTAGCCGCGGCCGGGCCGTCCGGTGTTCACCACGTGCGGGTCCTGGTGCATCGTTGATCCGATGCCATGGCCGCCGAACTCGGTGTTGATCGGGTACCCCGCCTCGCTGAGGACGGTGCCGATGGCGTGGGAGAGGTCGCCGATGCGGGCTCCGGGTCCGGCGGCGGCGATTCCAGCGGCCAGCGCGCGTTCGGTCGTGCTGATCATCGCGACGCTCTCCGGGGGCTTTGCGTTGCCCACGATGAAGCTGATGGCGGCGTCGGCAGCGATTCCGGCCTGGGAGACCGCGAGGTCGAGGGTCAGCAGATCGCCGTCGGCGAGCGTGTAGTCGTACGGCAGCCCGTGGAGCACGGCGTCGTTGACGGCCGTGCAGATGTAGTGGCCGAACGGGCCGCGTCCGAAGGACGGCGCGTAGTCGACGTAGCAGGACGTCGCTCCCGCCTCGACGATCATCTTCTGGGCCCACCGGTCGATGTCCAGCAGGTTCGTGCCGATGGTGCTGCGGCTCTTCAGCGTCTGCAGGATGTGACCGACCAGGGCGCCGGTGGTCTTTGCCCGGCCCAGCAGGGTGGGGTTGAGGATCTCGATCATGGGGCGTCCTTCTCGTGCAGCCAATAACAATACCGGCATTACTATACCGGTACTTGAATGGGGGTCATGGCCGACCTGCCGCTCACTCCCGCAGAAGCCCCACGCGGTCAGCCCGCGGTGTGCTCCGGGGGGAAGTCGGCGCTGTACGCGACGGCTCAGCGGTGCCGACCCTTCATGCCCGCAGGGCGAGTCCGGGTACCTCCACGTACACGAGCAACTTCTCGAACACGGCCGGGGTGCGGCAAGTCGCGTGTCGTAGAAGCGACATGTCGTAAGCGCGGCACCGAAAAGGCTGGTGCGGCGATCATGGGGGCCCGAGTCTGGAGCCGCACCGCGTGTCCGTTTCCTTGCCCCCTGGAAAGGTTCCGATGCACATACGGCTCAGACCTGCCGCCGTTCTGGCGACAGGCGTCCTCATCGCCACCCTGACCCCCACCTCCTCCGGCGCGAGCGCCGCCCCAGCACCTGCCGCCCCTGGCGGGAGCGCCGCCGACCGCCCGCAGGTCACCTCCGTCACGCTCGTGACCGGTGACCGGGTGCGGCTGGAGACCTTCCGCGGCGGCCAAAAGGCCGTCTCCGTCGAGCCGGCCCCGGGCGCTTCGGAGGCCGACTTCACCCAGCTGGAAATCGACAAGCAGTTGTACGTGCTGCCCCGCGCGGCGCTCCCGTACATCTCCTCGGGCAAGCTGGACCGGCAGCTGTTCAATATCACCTCCCTGGTCAAGCAGGGGTACGACGACGCCCACACCTCCGCCATCCCGCTGATCGCCCGCTACACCGGCGGTACGGACCCCACGTCCAAGACGGCGCCCACCGGTTCGCGCAAGGGCCTGGTCATCAAGAGCCTGCGCGGCTCGGCGCTGAAGGCGGACAAGAAGCAGGCCGGGCGCTTCTGGAAGGCCATCGACGACGACGCGCTCGCCAGCAGCGGCGCCGGGGGCTCTGCGAAGGACGCTGCCAAGAACTCCTCCTTCAAGAACGCCGCCTTCGAAGGTGGCGTCGAGAAGCTGTGGCTGGACGCGAAGGTCTATGCCTCCCTCGATCGCAGCACCGCGCAGATCGGTGCGCCCGAGGCGTGGCAGGCCGGCTACAACGGACAGGGTGCGACCGTCGCCGTCCTGGACACCGGCGTCGACGCCACCCACCCCGACCTGGCCGGGAAACTCGGCGAAGTACGCAACTTCACCGCCGACCCCACCGCGAACGACGGGCACGGCCACGGCACCCACGTCGCCTCCACCATCGCCGGCAGCGGCGCCGCCTCGGGCGGCTCGCGCAAGGGCGTGGCACCGGGAGCGAAGCTGCTGATCGGCAAGGTGCTCGACGACAAGGGCTCCGGCCCGTCCTCCGCCATCATCAGCGGCATGGAGTGGGCCGCCCGCTCGGGCGCCGACATCGTCAGCATGAGCCTGGGCGGCACTCCCACGGACGGCACGGACATACTCAGCCTCGTCCTCGACGGCCTCAGCGAGGAGACCGGCACCCTCTTCGTCGTCGCGGCGGGCAACACGGGCTCCGACTACTCCGTGGGCACCCCGGGCACCGCGGAGCGAGCACTGACCGTGGGCGCCGTCGACCGCAACGACAAGCTGGCCCCCTTCTCCAGCCGCGGCCCGCGCGTCGGGGACAACGGGGCCAAGCCCGACCTCACCGCTCCCGGCGTCGCCATCGCCGCCGCCCGCGCAGCCGGTACGTCCATGGGCAACCCGGTGGACGCGTCCTACACCGCCGCTTCGGGTACGTCCATGGCGACCCCGCACGTAGCGGGCGCGGCGGCGATCCTGGCCGGGCGCCACCCCGGCTGGAGCGCCCAGCAGTTCAAGGACGCGTTGATGAGCACGACGCGCACCGCCCCCGACCAGACGGTCTACGAGCAGGGCACAGGACGGGTGGACGTGGCCCGCTCGGTGCGCCAGCAGGTGCGCGCCACCGGCACCACCACCTTTGGCACCCTGGCGTCGGACACGGGCCCGCGGCAGGTGAAGGTCACCTACACCAACGACGGCGACGCGCCCGTCCCGCTCACCCTGAACACCACCTTCGACAAGCTCTACGGCTCCCCGGCCCCGGCAGGCGCCATAGGCACCCCTCAGCAGGTCACCGTGCCCGCCCACGGCGCTGCCGACGTGGCCGTGACCCTCGACGCGCCCGCGCTGGCGGAGGGCGTCTACGGCGGACGCCTCACCGCCACCTCGGCCGACGGGCAGGCCGCCCTGCACACCGTTCTCTCCGCGACGAAGGACCCCGTCAAGCACAAGGTCACTGTGCGCGGCGTCGACCGCGCCGGGCAGTCGGCGACCGTCTCCCCGCTGATCCTGCTGGGTCCCACGGGCCGCTTCGACGTCATTCAGGACGTGCCGGCGGGGCAGAGCGTGACGGTGGACCTGCCCGAGGGCAACTACTACCTCCACGGCGTCATCACGCAGCACTCGCAGGACAACGTCGTCAACAGCCTGGTGGTCGACCCCCACCTGCGGGTGAGCGGCGCCACGGACCTGGTGCTCGACGCACGCAAGGCGGTCCCCGTGGAGATCCGGACCCCCCAGCGGGCCGAGCAGCGGGGTCCGCTGGTCTTCTCCACCCGCTGGAAGAGGGACGACCGGGAGTTCGTCAGCTACTTCACCAGCGCGCACAGCGGCGGACAGCTCCTCTACGTCACGCCCACCAAGGAGTTCACCGAGGGAACCTTCGAGTTCTCCTCCCGCTGGCAGCTGGCCGCACCGATGCTCGGCGCACGTGCCCTCTCCGCCACCGCCGCGGCCGGTGTCCCCGTCCGTCTGCTCCACAACTCTCCCGCCGTGGAAGGGGTGCGACGCCTGCGGGTGGTGGACGCCGGTCACGGACGCACCGAGGACTACGAGGCGTTGCGCGCACGGGGCGTGGACGTCCGCGGAGCGGCGGTCCTCGTGGAACTGGAAGGCATCGAGTACGACGAGGCGGTGACCGCGGCCGCCCGAGCCGGAGCCGCGGCCGCCGTCACCACCGCCGGAGGCGACAGGTACGCGGCCACGCCCTGGCAGCCGGTGAGCCGGCGGCTGCCGGCGATCGGGCTGTACGCCTCCAGCGCCGCCATGCAGCGGCTGCGCGTGCCGGGCACCAAGTTGGAGTTGAAGGGGACCCCGGAAAGCCCCTACCTCTACGACGTCGTGCAGCTCTCCGAACAGCGCGTCCCCGAGCACGTGGTCCACAAGGTCGAGCCGAAGAACACGGCCACCGTGGCCTCGCGCTACCCGGACACGGGCGGGGCACGCTACGTCGCGGAGAACCGCGAGTCCTGGCGTCCGTGGGAGCAAGTGGCCCTCTCCCTGCGGTCCCGGTACGTCCGCACCGGGCAGGTGCGGACGGAGTACCTGAGCGGTCCCGCCGACACCCGGTGGCTGCACTGGGTCAACCCCCGCAACACCTGGGCGATGCAGGCACTGGGGACGGGCATGTTCGGCCCCCTGCGCACCTACCGGCCCGGTGAGCACACCACGGAGAGCTGGTACGCCCCCGTGGTGCGCCCGGCGATCCCCCGTGGTGTCGAAGGGCTTGCCCAGCGCAAGGGCGACCAACTGACCATCGGGATACTCGAGTTCACCGATACCGGCGCCGGACACTACGGCTACGCCCTGCCCCGTAAGGACGCCGCCACCCCCTACCCCGACGAGACCCGCGCCGTACTGCGTCGCGACGGCAAGGTCCTCGCCGAAGGCCCCCGGGCGTGGGGCACCTTCCCCGCGGGCGGGGACGGCGGCCGCTACCAGCTGGACCTCGACGTGAAGCGCACCAGCCCCGAGGGGACCCTGTCGCGGGCCACCGGCACCCGCTGGTCGTTCACCGCCCCTCGCCCCGCCGAGGGCAAGGAGTCCCTGCTTCCCCTCCTCCAGCTCGACTACGACGTGGCCACCGACCTCCGGGGCTCCGCCCCCGGCTCCAGGTCCTTCGCCTTCGGAGTGAGCGCCCGCCACCAGGACGGTCTGACGGGCCGTTCCGTGAAGGGCATGGAGGTGGCCGTCTCGTACGACGACGGCGTGCACTGGCGGGCGGCGAAAACCTCCGGCCGGGGCGACGGCGCCTACCGTGTCCAGGTCACCCACCCCTCGACCGCCCGCACCAGTGGGTACGTCACGCTCCGGGTCCGTGCCTGGGACGACGCGGGCAATGAGGTGACGCAGGAGATCGAGCGGGCGTACGCGCTGAGGTAGAACGCGAGACCCGGAAGCCGCGACCGGCCCCGGTCGCGGCTTCCGCACGTCCTACGACAAGCAGTCCGCTACGAAAGCCAGTTGCGCCGCGCCGCCTGCCACACCAGCTGCGTACGCGTCGTCGCGCCCGCCCGCTGCATCAGCACGTTGATCCGGCGCTGCACCGTGCGGTGACTGAAGCCCAACTGGGTGGCGATCGCCTTGTCCGCCACGCCCGCGACGATCAGGGAGAGCAGGTAGCGCTCGTCGTCGGCGAGACTGCCACCCGACCCCGTGCCGCCGGCGAAGTCGGCAAGCTCGCCCTCCTCCGTGACGTGCAGCGGGGTCCCCGCCGCCCACTGGATGTCGAACAGGGCGACGAGGGCGTCCAGGAGACTGCTGCTGCGGATGAGGGCGGCGGTCGGTTCGCCCCGGGCGGCGCTCGTGACACCTGGCATCAGCGGGCAGACGGCGACAGAGCTGTCCACGATGACCATGCGCACGGGCAGTGTGCTGGTGGCGCGGGCCGATTCACCGGCGCGGATGCCCTGGGCAACGTTGTCGACCATGCCGGGCTGCTCCAGGCAGGCCCGTTCGTAGATCGCCTCGTAGCGGATGCCCTGGGCGAGCAGCTCGAACTCCTCGTCGTTGTCCTGGGCGCGCAGCGCCACGGGATCGGCCTTGCAGAACCACCGCAGGTCGCTGCGGGCCCCGTAGGCGAGTTGGCGCAGTTGCTGACGGATGGCGCCACTTCCAGTGATCACCTCGACCAGTTGCCCGGCGTCATGGCGCCGGCCACCCGCCCGGTACTCCTCGGCCAGCTGTTCCATGCCGCGCCGCGCCCACTCCAGCGCCTCTTGGCCGCGCGCCAGCAGGGGCTGCAGCGCCACGTCCGGCGGGACGGGTACGTACCGCGTGCCGCCGTCGCCCGGCAGCCGCCCCACCAGACCCTTGTCATGCAGGGTGGACAGAAGTAACGCCGCCTCGCGCTCCGGGATGTGGAGCCGTCGGACGATCTCGTCCAGGCCCGCGTCCCGTACCTCCACCAGGAAGCGGTAGACCCGTTCCTCCGCCGTCCCGATCCCCGCCATCTCCAGCATGCGCCCTCTCCCTCACCACAGCCCACCCCCAGCGGACGCCCACTGTGCCATCCATGATCGCCCAGCGGCAGATCACCGCTTCCCCGATCCAGGGGCGGCCGGTTTTCGTCCGTCCGTACGAAGCCTCATACCAGAGCGGGACCCGGGGCGGGGAAGTTTGGCAACAGCCCCTCACCCGTCGAATGTTGCCGACTACTGTGAGTGCCCGGTGATCAACAGGGGCCCACATCACCCGAGTTGAATTCAGCCCTGCGCGAGTGCTCGGAGAGGTACGCGAGCGCTCAGGCATGGAGAAGGCACACCGAAATCCCGGGGGCCCCACATACCGAGGACGCTGATGTCTCATCTTCGCGCACCTGGCGCGCGAGCAGACCGCCGCGAAGGCGGGCGGCACGGCCGGCCGGGGGCACGTACCCCCGTGGCGTCCACCCCCGAAGCGCACCTGCGCTCCCAGCTGCTGCGCGCCGCCGTGCTTCCGGCGGTCGTCGTCGCACTGAGCGGGGCGGGAGCCGTGCTCCACACGGTCCGTACCACCGGCGCCCGGCCCTCGCAGAGCTTGTGGGCGGGTCTCGCCGTGGCCGCCGCGCTCGCCGCCTTCGCGGTTCTCGTGGCTGCCTTCGCCGCCCACCGCGCCGCCGGTTCGGTGTACGTACGGTGCAACGAACTGCGCCGCACCAGCGCCCGCAGCCAGGACGAACTGCGGGCCGTCGTGGACGGACTGCGGCGTGGCGAGAACCCCGACATACGGCGTACCGTCCCGCCCGGCGTCCCTCGTACGGGTGATGAATTCGACCTCCTGGCGCAGGAAATGGGGCGCGCACACGACACCGCGGTGGCCGCCGTCGTGCAGGCGTCGCAGTTCTCCAGCAGCGCGGGCACCGACCAGAAGGTCGAGGTCTTCGTCAACCTGGCCAGGCGGCTGCAGTCGCTGGTGCACCGCGAGATCCAGCTCCTCGACGAGCTGGAGAACGAGGTCGAGGACCCCGACCTGCTCAAGGGCCTCTTCCATGTCGACCACCTGGCCACCCGCATCCGCCGGCACGCCGAGAACCTCGCCGTGCTCGGCGGGGCGATCTCGCGCCGGCAGTGGAGCAACCCGGTCAGCATGAGCGAGGTGATGCGCTCCTCGATCGCCGAGGTCGAGCAGTACTCGCGGGTCAAGCTCGTGCCGCCGATCGACGGCACCCTGCGCGGCCACGCGGTCGCCGACATCATCCACCTCCTCGCCGAACTCGTCGAGAACGCGACGGTGTTCAGCGCCCCGCACACGACGGTGCTGCTGCGCGCCCAGTTCGTGACCGCAGGGCTCGCCATCGAGGTCGAGGACCGCGGCCTCGGCATGCCGGTCACCGAGCAGAACAAGATGAACTCACTGCTGGCCGACCCCGACCAGGTCAATGTGCAGCATCTGCTGCAGGACGGCCGGATCGGGCTGTTCGTGGTGTCCGCGCTGGCCCGCAGGCACGGTATCGCGGTCCGGCTGCAGAACAACATCTACGGCGGAGTGCAGGCCGTACTTGTGCTCCCCGAGGGCCTGTTGGGCGACGACCACGAGTCCGCGGCCGCCGGTACGGCCACGTCGCGCCGGCCGGCCCCGGTGCCCGCGCAGCAGCGGGGCGACCGGGTGCCGATATCCGGGGCGCCCGCGGCCCCGGAGCCCGAACCGGCGCCCTCGTACGTACGCGAACAGCAGACCGCCCCCAGGCCCGCGGCCCCCGCCGGGACCGTCGGGACAGTCAGGACTGCTGGAACTGCTGGGACCACCGGCAATCATCCGCTCCCCGTCCGCGGCGAGCGCGGCGAACGGCCCAACCCCGCGGCCGCGGTCCCCGGGGTCACCCACGGACTCGCCGCGCCCCCGGAGTTCATCGTTCCGGCCGAGCCGGTGCACAGCACCGCCCGGCCCGCCGCCGAAGGTTCCGTACGCGGGCGGGTCAGTCGTCCCCGGCTGCCCGTGCGGCGCAGCCAGGAGAACCTCGTACCGCAGCTCAAGGACGTTCCGGCGCCCCGCAAGGAGGACGACCAGCCGGTCCTGCACGACCCCGGGCTTATGGCCGCCTTCCAGCGCGGCATCGGCCTGGCCGAGGCGGCGGACGCGCGCACCGAGGACCTTCCCCCGGAAGGACCCCGTACGGAAGCCGCAGAAGGCCGCGCCCTGACCGATCGCCCCGAAGACGCCCGTTCCGACGACGCCCGTTCCGACGACGTGGACTTTCCCACCCCCAAGGAGTAACCCCATGGTGAGCGATGCGCCGACCGGCCAAGCGACCGACCTGGACTGGCTGTTGAGCGGACTGGTCCAACGGGTCCCGTACACCCGCAGTGCCGTGCTGCTCTCCTCCGACGGACTCGTCAAGTCCGTCCACGGCCTCGACACCGACAGCGCCGACCACATGGCGGCCCTCGCCTCCGGCCTCTACTCGCTGGGCCGCAGCGCCGGGATGCGGTTCGGTGACGGCGGCGAGGTCCGGCAGGTGGTGGTCGAGCTCGACTCGACGCTGCTGTTCGTCTCGACGGCCGGGTCCGGCACCTTCCTCGCCGTACTGGCAGGGCGGGAGGCCGACGCCGCCGTCCTCGGGTACGAGATGGCGATGCTGGTCAAGAGCGTACGGCCGTACCTGGCGACGCCCGCGCGGCAGCGGGCGGGCAGCGCGGCGAACGCCCCGGGGTACTGAACGTGGCGGCCCCGCAGGACGGGCCTTGGCTCGACGACGCGGCAGGCCGGCTGATCCGCCCGTACACGGTGAGCAACGGCCGCACCCGCCCCAGCACCGAACTCGACCTGCTGACCATGGTGATGGCCACCGGCGCCGCACTCCCCATGCACCTCGGCCCCGAGCACCTCACGGCGCTCGGCCTGTGCGACGACCCCATGTCGGTGGCGGAGATCGCAGCCCATCTGCGGCTCCCCGCCGTCGTCACCAAGGTCGTGCTGTCCGACCTGGTGGACTGCGGCGCGGTCCTCACGCACGCACCGATCCTCCAACACCCACCGACCGACCGCGACTTGCTGGAGGCAGTGCTCGATGGTCTACGACGACAACTCTGACTACGGCTCCGACGGCTACGAGGGATACGGCGGCGGAGGAACGGGCCCCGGGCCCGAGGTGTTCCCCACCGCGCTCAAGATCCTCGTCGCGGGCGGCTTCGGCGTCGGCAAGACGACCTTCGTCGGAGCGGTCAGCGAGATCGACCCGCTCAGTACGGAGGAACTCCTCACCCAGGCCGGAGTCGCCACCGACAGCCTGGAGGGCGTCGAGAACAAGACCATGACGACCGTCGCCATGGACTTCGGCCGCATGACCCTCGACGAACACCACGTCCTGTACCTCTTCGGCACCCCCGGCCAGGAGCGGTTCTGGTTCATGTGGGACGAGCTCTCCAAAGGAGCGCTCGGCGCGGTCGTCCTCGCCGACACCCGCCGCCTGGAGGACTGCTTCGCCGCCGTCGACTTCTTCGAGACGCGCGGCATCGGATTCGTCGTCGCCGTCAACGAGTTCGACGGCGCCTTCCGGTACGAACCCGAGGAGGTGCGCGGCGCCCTCGACCTCAACCCGGACATCCCGGTGGTGATCTGCGACGCCCGGCTCGCCAGCTCCGGCATCGCCACCCTGGTCACCCTCGTCAAGCACCTCCTCAGCAGCACACCCGTTGTCCCGCCCACGACCCACGGAGCCCACCCATGACGGGAGCCCACATATGACGTACGACAGGATCGGCCATCTGCTGCTCACCCCCGCCGACCGGGAGGGACCCGAACGAGCCCACCGGCTACGGGAGTTGGGCCTCGGTGGGCGGCCCGACCCGGTGCTCGACGCGTTCGCGGTACGGCTCGCGGAGGCGACCGGCGCACCGTACTCCATGGTCAACTTCATTGACGAGAACCGGCAGTTCTTCGCCGGTCTGCACACCCCGCACGGCACCCTCTCCGGCAGCGACCTCGGGGCCGCCGCGGCGGCCGGGCGGATCGGGCGCGCCATGGCCCGCGACCACGGGTACTGCCCGCACGTGGTGGCCCGCAGGAAGGCCCTCGTCCTGGAGGACGTCTGCGACTACCCGCGCTTCGCGGGCAACCCGGTCGTCGACGAGATCGGCATCCGCTCGTACCTGGGCGCCCCGCTCATCGACCGCTCGGGCATCGCACTGGGCGCGATCTGCGTCGTCGACACCCGGCCCCGGCAGTGGGGGAAGGAGGGCCTGGAGACCATCAAGGCGATGGCGGCCGAGCTGATGGCAGAGATAGAGCGCCGGGAGGACGGCGGAATCTGAGCCCATTCCTCGCCGCTTCCCACGTGGGCGTTAACGTCACCTTCCGTACCGCACAGACGACTCTGCCAAGGGAGTACGAACGATGACCGACCTGCCCGAACCGCCCGACCTTCGCATCGGCGTCCTGGGCTACGGGCTGCGCGGCAGCCTCGCCCGTACCGCCCACCGGCCCGGCGCCGGAGCGCGCGTCGTCACCCTCGCCGACCCCGACGACCGTGCCCGCGCGCTTGCGGCGGAGGCCTTTCCCGACGCGGTGATGGCGGCCGGCCCTCGCAAGGTGATCGAGGATCCGTCGGTCGACGCGGTGCTGGTCCTTACTCCTGATCACACGCATGCGGACCTGGCGTGTCAGGCGTTGGTGGCGGGGAAGCCGGTGTGCGTCGAGAAGCCTCTGGAGACGACGGTCGAGGACTGCGACCGGATTCTGCGGGCGGCGTTCGAGTCGGGGACCCGGTTGTACGTGGGGCACAACATGCGGCACATGCCGGTGGTGCGTCTGATGCGTGAGCTGGTCGCGGGTGGTGCGATCGGTGAGGTGAAGACGGTGTGGGTGCGGCACTTCGTCGGTTACGGGGGTGACTGGTACTTCAAGGACTGGCATGCCGAGCGGGAGCACACCACCGGGCTGCTGCTGCAGAAGGCGGCTCATGACATTGACGTTTTGCACTGGCTGGCGGGTGGTTACGCGCGTGAGGTGCAGGCGATGGGTGACCTGATGGTCTACGGCGATATTCCGCACCGTCGTGCGCCGGGGGAGCCGAAGGCGGAGGACTGGTACACGAAGGACGGTCACTGGCCGCCGCACACCCAGCGCGCCCTGAACCCGGTGATCGACGTGGAGGACGTGTCCCTCCTCAACATGCGCCTCGACAACGGGGTGTTGGCCGCTTACCAGCAGTGCCACTTCACCCCCGACTACTGGCGGAACTACACCGTCATCGGTGACGCGGGCCGTCTGGAGAACTTCGGCGACGGACCCGGAGCGGAGGTCAGGGTCTGGAACACCCGCCGCTCCGGATACCGTGCCGACGCCGACGAGATCCATCCGGTGCCCGAGGTGCAGGACAACGCGGGGCACGGCGGCGCCGACCCGCTCCTGGTCGACGAGTTCCTGCGCTTCGTACGGGACGGGGGTACGACCGACACCTCACCGGTAGCCGCCCGGATGGCCGTCGCGGCGGGCTGCCGGGCGACGGACTCGCTGCGCGACGGCGGGACGCCGCGCCGGGTGCCGGAGTTGGACGCGGAGCTGGTGGCGTACTTCGAGCGGGGGCAGACTCCGGCATAACCGTCCGGCACCGGGGGAGGGTCAGCACCGTACGTACCCAAGTCCACGTACCCCCGCCACGGAGAGAGGCAGGCCGACCCCATGACCACCCCCGGCACGGCGACCGCGCACGACGGCGTCCAGATCGCGACGTACACCTGGCTGCCGGAAAGCGGCCGCCCGCGCGCCCTCGTCCAGTTGGCGCACGGCGCCGCCGAACACGCCCTGCGCTACGACCGGTTCGCCCGCCACCTCGTCGCCCACGGCTACGGAGTGATCGCCTCCGACCACCGCGGCCACGGTGCTACCGCCACGGGCACCGGAGGGTTCGGTGTGGCGGGCGACGACGGCTGGCGTTCCACGGTCGCCGACCTGCGCACGGTCGGCGACCAGGCGCGGGCCCTCCACCCGGGTGTCCCCGTGGTGCTGCTCGGCCACAGCCTCGGCGCGATGCTGGCCCGCGATTATGCGCAGGAGTACCCGGACGACCTGGCCGGAGTGATCCTCTCCGGGGTCTTCCGGACGCTGCCCGGCACGGACCTCGAAGCGGCGGTGGCCGAACTGGAGCGAAAGATCGAGGCGGACGGGCGGGACGCGCCCGCCTCGTTCACGGGGGCCCGGTTCGCCTCCTTCAACGACGCGTTCCCCCACCGCACCGGCTTCGAATGGCTCTCCCGGGACGAGGCCGAGGTCGACGCCTACACCGCCGACGAACGCTGCGGCTTCCCCTTCAGCGCGGGCCTTTCCCTCGACTGGGTGCACGGCATCCGCAAGCTCAACGACCCGCGCAACCTCGCCCGCATCCCCGCCGACCTGCCCTTCCACCTCGCGGTCGGCACCGAGGACCCCTGCAACCAGGGCATGACGCTCGTCCACGAACTCCTGGAGGACCTGCGCTACGCGGGCGTCGAGGACCTCACCTGGAAGGGGTACGAGGGGGCCCGCCACGAAATCCTCAACGAGATCAACCGGGACGAGGTCCAGGCCGACCTGACGGCCTGGCTGGACAAGCACGTCTGAGGCGTTCGTACGGGACGTGCGCACGGGGCGGTCGGGCCGAGGCGATTGTCAGTGGTGGCCCGTACGGTTTTCCCATGACCACTTCCGAGGATGTGCGCAGGGTGGCGCTCGCTCTGCCGGACACCGCGGAGAAGCTCGCCTGGGGCAGCCCGACCTTCCGGGTCGCCGGGAAGATCTTCGCCGCGCTGAGTGACGACGACAAGTCGATGGCCTTCAAGTGCCCGAAGGAGGAAAGGCCCGAGCTGATCGAGGCGGAACCGGACAAGTTCTTCGTCCGCGCGGGCCACGACGACAACTACGACTGGCTGCGCGCGCACCTGGCAGCACTGGAGGGCGAAGAGGAACTCCGTGCCATCCTCCTCGACTCCTGGCGCCAGGTCGCGCCGCGCAAACTGCTCGCCCTCCATCCGGACCCGGCCGACCCCGAACCGTAGATGCGGGGCGCTCTCACCGGGCCGGATCCGGGGAGCTCCCACCAGTGGGGCCGGATCCGGGGAGCTCTCACCACCGGGGCCGGATCCGGGGCTCTCTCACCGGTGTCCCAGAAACCCGCCGATCCGGTTCCGCAGTGAGGCCGCGTCGAGGCCGTGCGCCGCCAGGTGCTCGGTCATGTCCCCGTACCGCCGCAGTTCGCGCTGTCCCACGCCCAGACCCAGCACCCGGTGCGGCAGGTCCGCCAGCGCGTCGTTCGCCGCGCCGGTCGAGGTACCCGCCAGATAGGGCTCGACCAGGACGACATCGGCGTGCCCGGCGGCCCGCAGCGCCGCCCCGTCGAAGGGCCGCACCGTGGCCGCGTACAGGACGGTCACGTCCAGCCCTTCCACGGCAGCCGTGACGTTGTCGAGCATCGGCCCGACGGCGACGACGGTCCCGCCGCGCCCCTCCCGTACGGTGACGAACCCGCCGTCGCCCCGTACCTCCCGGGCTCGCACGTTGCTCTGCAGCGACAGCCGTACATAGACCCGCTCGTCCCCGTCCGCGACGGCGTGCCGCAGCAGCGCCTCCGCCTCGTCGGGGTGACCCGGCACATGCACCGTCCATCCGTCGAGCGTGTCAAGGAGGGCCACATCGCCCGGTGCCATGTGGGTGAAGCCCCCGGCGGGCCAGTCGTAGCTTCCTCCCGCACTGACCAGCACACCGCCCACGCCCTGGTGGCCGAAGTCCAGCTTCACCTGCTCGAAGGGCCGCTCCACCAGGAAACTGGCGAAGGTGTGCACCACCGGTCGCATCCCGGCCAGGGCCATCCCGGCACCCGCGCCGACGAGCAACTGCTCCCGGATGCCGACGTTCACCACCCGTTCCGGGTGCTTCTGGCGGGCGGGCGTGAAGCCGTCCGCGCTGATGTCGGCCAGGACGACGGCGACCCGGGGGTCCTCGTCCAGCAGCCGGCCGGTGGTGGCGATGAAACGGTCCCGCATCGTGTCCATGGTGAAATCCCCTCGTGCTGCTCGTCCGTTGACGGTCGTCGTGTCAGTTCTTGGGCTCGACGCGGGCCACGACCACGTGCGGCCGGCCCGGGTGCGGTGCGCTGTACGCCGCGTACAGCGCCTCGTGGTCGCGGCCGTCGACCGTGGTCGCCGACCAGCCGGCGGCCTCGAAGCGGGAGGCGATCCCGCCGGGCCAGCCGTGCGTCGCGGACGAGTTGTCGATGACGACCACGTTCAGCCGACCGAGTCCGGCCGGTCCCGCGTACGCGATCGCCTCGTGGTTGCTGCCTTCGTCCAGCTCCGCGTCCCCGACGAGCACCCACACCGCAGGCTCCGTCAGGCCCTGGGCCCGCAGCCCCAGCGCGGTGCCGACCGCCAGCGGCAGGCCGTGCCCGAGCGAGCCGCTGCCGATTTCGGCGCCCGGCACGAGCAGCCGGTCCGGGTGGTGCCCGAGCGGCGAGTCGTACGACCCGAACCCCGGCAGCACCTCCTCCCCGAAGAACCCCTTCGCGGCGAGCACCGCGTAGTACGCCATCGGGCCGTGCCCCTTGGAGAGCAGGAACCGGTCCCGGCCGGGGTCTTCGGTGGTGCCGGGCGTCACCCGCAGCACCCGGTCGTAGAGCACCCACAGCGCGTCCAGGGTCGAGGTCGCGGCGGGGCCGTGCTTCTCGTCGCCGGTCATCAGGCCCATCAGGCGGGGCAGATCCGGGTATCCGTAGCTGTCCTGGGTGCGGTGGGTGCGGTGGGTGTCGTACGTCGCTGTCCTCGTCTCCGTGTTCATGGAATCGAGGATGCGACCTCAAGCAGACTTGAGGTCAAGCCCGGCAAGCAGGCAAAGACGTTCGCAACCACGTCCTGAAGTGCGGTATCGTTCTCATACGCGCTCAGCCAGGGGAAACCCCAGGTCAGGCGGGTATCGGGACGTGGCGCAGCTTGGTAGCGCACTTGACTGGGGGTCAAGGGGTCGCAGGTTCAAATCCTGTCGTCCCGACAGTGATGTCGGATTTAGTACAACTCAGGGGCCGTCTTCGGACGGCCCCTGAGGCGTTTCCAGGGAGTTCTGCCGGGGCGAGCGGGGGTGTGCCACCTGCTGTGCCGTGCCTCACACCGCCGGACGGCGCTACACAACTCCCGGTTGGGGTAAGGAAGTTACCGACCGTGAACTTCTTCCCATGGAGGACTTGTGTCCGGATCCGTCATCCTCGCCGGGGCTCGTACCCCCACCGGCCGGCTACTCGGTGCGCTCAAGGATTTCTCCGGAGCCCAGTTGGGCGGTATCGCGATCAGGGCGGCGCTGGAGCGGGCGGGAGTGAGGCCCGAGCAGGTCGAGTACACGATCATGGGGCAGGTGCTCACCGCGGGCGCCGGGCAGATTCCGGCCCGGCAGGCCGCGGTGGCCGCCGGGATCCCCATGAGCATCCCGGCGCTGACCGTCAGCAAGGTGTGCCTGTCCGGGATCAATGCGATCGCTCTGGCGGACCAGCTGATCAGGGCCGGTGAGTTCGACCTGGTGGTGGCGGGCGGCCAGGAGTCGATGACGCAGGCGCCGCACCTGCTGGGCAAGTCACGTTCGGGCTTCAAGGCCGGTGACGTACCGCTGGTCGACCACATGATCCACGACGGGCTGTTCTGTCCGTTCGACCAGGTGGGCATGGGCGTCTCGACGGAGAAGTACAACAGTCGCTACCCGGGGCTGACCCGGGAGAAGCAGGACGAGTTCGCCGCCGCCTCGCACCAGAAGGTGGCCGCCGCCATGGCCGCGGGGCGGTTCGACGAGGAGATCGTGCCGGTGAGCGTCCCGCAGCGCAAGGGCGACCCGGTGGTGTTCGATGCCGACGAGGGCGTGCGCCCCGACACCACGGTGGAGGCACTGGCGAAGCTGCGCCCCGTGTACGCCGACGACGGGACCATCACCGCAGGGTCGGCCTCGCAGATCTCCGACGGCGCAGCCGCGGTGGTCGTGGCGAGCAAGGCCAAGGCAGAGGAGCTCGGCCTGTCCTGGATTGCGGAGATCGGTGCGCACGGCGTGGTGGCCGGGCCGGACGCCGGTCTGCACGAGCAGCCGTCGAACGCCATCAAGGCGGCGCTGGCCAAGGCCAAGTTGCAGCCCGGTGATCTGGATCTGGTGGAGATCAACGAGGCGTTCTCCGCGGTCGGCATCGTGTCCACCGAGCAACTGGGCGTCAGCCCGGACCTAGTGAATGTCGACGGCGGAGCGATCGCCCTCGGCCATCCGATCGGTGCTTCCGGTGCCCGGCTCGTCGTGCACCTCGCCTACGAACTGCGGCGCCGTGGTGGCGGACTCGGTGCGGCGGCGCTGTGCGGCGGCGGGGGACAGGGTGATGCGCTGCTGATCCGCGTTCCGAACGTCTGACGGTCGATCGGTCCGGATCATCGGTCCGGATCGACGTATTCACCGGTCGAGGTTGCCGCCCGGTGCGTCGGCGGGGACGGGCGCCTGAGGTGTGTGCACCTCGGGCGCCGACGACGGTCGAAGGGCCGCGAACAGGGCGCACATGAGGAGTGCGCACACGAGGTTGACGGCCATGGCGACGTAGTAGACGGCGTGGAAGGACGCGACGCTTCCGGGCACCGCGCTCGACGCCATGATGGAGGCGAGTCCGGCGACGCCCACCGCGCCACCGACCTGGCGAACCGTCAGCGTCATGCCGAGGCCGCTCGCGAACCTGACCGGCGCCACCGTCCTGGCCGCGAGCGTCGACAGGCACGTAATGGCAAGGCCCAGGCCCCCTCCGCCGAGCAGTGCGGCCGGCAGCCAACCGCCCCAGAAGTTCGGCGTGGATCCGAACAGGCCGGATGCCCAGATCGCGTTGCTGCCCGCGAAGAGCACCGAGCCCAGCACCGCGACCCGCACTTGGTGGGCGGGGCGGGCGAGCCGTCCGGCGGCCAGTGAGCCGGTCATCGAGGAGACGGCGCCGATGCTCAGTGCCGCAGCCGTCTGCAGAACCGACCAGTGCCAGATCGAGGCCGCGAACAGCGGGGCGGCCAGCATCCACGCGAACATCGTCATGTTGAGCAGGCCCAGACCCAGGCTCGCGATCTTGAAAACGGGGCTGCGCCAGACCGGAATGTCGATGGCCGGAGCCTGATGCCCGCGCGAACGCAGGACGGTGGCGACGACGAGCGCGATGCCGACGACGCCGAGCCCGACCGTCCGGGGGTCACCCCAGCCCCAGGTGTCGCCCTGGGTGAGCGCGGTCACCGCACCGGCGATACCCAGGGCGAGGGCGACGCTCCCGATCGGGTCCGGCAGCCTGCCGCCGGCCGCGCGCACGTCCCGGGGCAGTGCGGCCAGGCCGCCGATCAACAGCGCGGCGCACAGGGGCAGGTTGACGTAGAACACCGCACGCCATCCGAACGCGCTCAGCAGCACTCCGCCCGCCGCCGGTCCGATCACCGCCGAGAACCCCGCGACCGCGGACCAGGCGCCCACCGCACGTGCGATGCGTTCCCGGGGCGTGGTCGCCAGAATCAGTCCCAGCGCGGCCGGGATCATGCCGCCGGCCGCCACGCCCTGGACGACCCTGGCGGCAATGAGCCACCAGACGGACGGCGCCACCGCACACACCAGGGAGGCGGCCGAGAAGCCCGTCAGCGACCAGAGGAAAACGGTCCGCCGGCCGATACTGTCCGCGATCCGGCCGAACGGCGCGAGCATGGCGGCCAGCATGACCGAATACCCGCTGAGAACCCATGTCGTGCTGTTGAGCGAAGTGCCCGGAAAATCCTTGAGGATGTCGGGGAAGGCGATACTCACGATGGAGAGGTCGAGGAACGCCAGGAAGCTGGCGCCGCTGCACAACGCAAAGACGCGAGACGTGTTGACCGTGTCCGGCTTGCGCTGCTGATCAACCGATTCGTCGGACACTGACCGATCCCCTCATCCGGGTGTGAGTCGCCAACTCGTGTATGTCACCGGGTGGATGGTCGAGACCACCGGTCAACTTACGTGTCTCTCAGTGCAGTTGTCCCACAACAGGGGCTTTACGTCCTCTGCTTGCAGTTGACGAAGAGGGAGTCTGGGGCACCAACGGGCAGACAGTCAATGCCTGTTGGTGCTCGTGGGGCGGGAAGATGATGGCGCGTGCAGGGTCGGCCAATGCGTGTGATCACAATCACTCGGGCCGTGCCCAGGACTTTCGCGCCACGCCTTGCGGTGGGTCGTCCACATGCCGAGACTTGTGCACGTCCAGCGGGTACCGGCGATTCCCTCGTCCAGTGACTCCCGCCCTTCCGCACCCCTCGCTCTTGGGTGCCCCAGGAAATGATCCAGGACCGTGGAAAAGGCTGTCGGGGAGACAGTGATTTCCGCTGCCGGAACGCATGGCCCGTAAGTGCAACGCGAAGCTCAGTAGCTGCACCGCGCATTGGATTGCGCTGTACGGATTCACCGGAGATGAACTCGGAGTGACGGGGCGATGACTTCTTTGAATTCCATCCTGATCGGCAGCGGAAGCGTGCTCGCGCGCTCCGGCGAAACCCTTCTGGCGAAGGGGCATCGGATCAGGGCTGTCGTGACTGGTGACTCCGTGGCACGTTCTTGGGCAATCAAGGCGGGAATTGCGCACCATGAACTGGACGAGGCCGTAGCGCTCGCCCCGCAATGGACGTGCGACGTTCTGCTGAGCGTCGGCAATTACGCGGTCGTACCCGATTCGTTGCTGAATTGCGCGCGGCGCGCGAGCATCAATTACCACTACGGTCCACTGCCCGAGTACTCGGGACTGCACGCGCCGTCCTGGGCCATCGCCGACGGTGCGAGCGAGTACGCCATCAGCTGGCACCGGATGGACACGCTGGTCGACGGCGGCGACGTACTCAAGCGGATACCGGTGCCGATCGAGCCCGGTGAGAGCGCCCTGTCGCTCGGCCTGAAGTGCGACGAGGCGGCCGTTTCGAGCCTGGCCGAACTGATCGACGAGATCGCGGAAGGCCGCGAGACGGCCACGCCCCAGGACCTCACGACGCGCCGCTACTTCTCCCGGCACACCCAGCCGGCCGCCGAAGGGCTGATCGACTGGCGGCAGGACGCCGAGCGGATCCTCGCCCTGCTCCGCGCCACGGACCACGGACCTTTCGCCAGCCCCCTGGTGTGGCCCAAGGCGAATCTGGGCGGCCGCCTCTTCGCGGTCCGTGAGGCCCGTACCGGCAGTACGGCCGTGCGTGACGCGGCCCCCGGCACGGTCGTCTCCTGTGAGGAGGCCTCCGGCCTGGAGATCACCACGGCCTCCGGCACCGTCTGTCTCACCCGCCTGAGCACCCTGGAGGGCGAACCGCTCGCCGTCGGTGACGTCGTCGCGGCAGCGGGCCTGGAACCCGGCGCCGTGCTGGCCTCGCCGGACGAGGAGGCGGCCGCTCGTATCACCGGGATCGGTGTCAAGGCGTCCAAGGCCGCGGGCTATTGGCGCAAGCGGCTGATCGCGGACGGCGATCCGTACCGCCTTCCCTACGCGCCGCCGCAGGACGGGACGGAGCAGGACGGGTCGGGACAGGGCGGGACGGAGCAGGACGGGTCGGGACAGGATGGGTCTTACGTCGTCGCGCAGTGCCGCGTGCCGGTCCCGGCGGACCAGCAGGACGAGGGCGGATACTTCTCGGCCGCCCGGCTGGCCGGCGCCCTGGGCGTGTTCCTGAGCAGGGCCGGCGGAAAGCAGGACATCCGGCTTGCGATGGCGGCGCCCCGCGACGAAATCGGCCCGGTACACCGGGAGTTGTTCGCCCCGTGGCTTCCTCTTGTGGTTCATGTCGACGGTGACCGGACGGTCTCGGAGAACATCGGCGCGCTGAGCCACGAGTTCGTACACGGCCAAGGGAGGGGATGGCTGCGCCGCGACTCCATCGGTCGCGACGAGACGCTGAGGAACCTCTGGGACAGCGGCGCCCTCACACCCGATGTGCTGATCTCCTGGGGCGGCCCGAGCTCCCCCGTTGACGAGGCCGACGAGGCCGACGAGGCCGGCCAGGCCCACGCACCTGCCTCGCCCGGCGATGCCCACCGGCCGAGGCTGGAGCTGGACGTCCAGGACGAGGCCGGCACGGTCGCCTTCCGCTACGACGCCTCGCGCATCTCCCGCGAGGACGTCGTCCGCCTCGCGGAGCAGTTCAGTGACTGGTGCGAGCGACTGCCCGGGAACGCGGACCAGCCGACGGCTTCCGTCCATGTCGTTCCCACAGCCGAACACCGCGCGCTCATCGAGGAGTTCAACGCCACCGGCGACGGCTCTGCGCTCGGGCACCGCCTGCACCGCCTCTTCGAAGGTTCCGCCGAGAGTCACGCCGGCAGTGCCGCACTGGTCTGCGCGGACACCACCCTCACGTACGAAGAACTCAACTCCCGCGCCAACCGGCTCGCCCACGTCCTGATCGACCGGGGCGTCGGCCGCGGCGACCTGATCGGCGTGGCACTGGACCGCTCCATCGACCTGGTGGTGGCCCTGCTGGCGGTACTGAAGACGGGCGCCGCCTATGTGCCGATCGACCCCGCCTTCCCTGCCGACCGCATCCGGCTGATGATCGACGCCGCCGACCCCAAGCTGATCGTCACGCCCGCTGCGGCGCCCGACGGCCTGCTCGCCTGGGCCACCCGCTGTCTGAGCGTCGAGGAGGTATCGGCGGAATCCGAGGTATCGGCGGACTCCGCCGCCCGGCACCACAACCCCGAAGTCGACGTGTCCGCCGACGACTTGGCGTACGTCATCTACACCTCGGGCTCGACCGGGCACCCCAAGGGCGTCGAGATCAGCCACGGCGCGCTGTGCAACTTCCTGTCCTCGATGCGGCGCAGGCCCGGCTGCGGCGAAGCGGACCGGCTCCTGGCGGTCACCACCATCTCCTTCGACATCGCGGCCCTCGAACTGTTCCTGCCGCTGCTCTGCGGCGCACGCACGGTCATCGCCCAGGGCCGCGAGGTCATCGACGCCAAGGCGCTCCTCGCACTGATGGAGCGGCACGCGATCACCCTGATGCAGGGGACGCCCGCCACCTGGCAGCTGCTGCTCGACTCGGGCTGGCAGGGCACGGCAGGACTGACGAAGATCCTCTGCGGCGGTGAAGCGCTGCCGCGCCGACTGGCGGACCGGCTGCTCGCCGTCGGCGCCGAGGTGTGGAACATGTACGGCCCGACGGAGACCACCGTCTGGTCGAGCATCTGGCAGGTGCGGGAGGGCGGCGAGATCGTCATCGGCGACCCGATCGCCAACACCCAGTTCTACGTACTCGACGAACACCTGGCACCGGTGCCGCTCGGCTTCCCCGGCGAACTGTGCATCGGGGGCGCCTCGGTGGCGCGCGGCTACCACGACGACCCGGAGCAGACCCGGCTGCGCTTCGCGGACAACCCCTTCCACGACGGCACCCTCTACCGCACCGGCGACCTCGCCCGCTTCACCGGACCCGGCAGGATGAGCCTGCTCGGGCGGAGCGACCGCCAGGTCAAACTGCGCGGCCACCGCATCGAGTTGGGCGACATCGAGTCGGCCGTCACCAGCCACGAGGACATCAGCCGCGCGGTCGTGGTCGGCCACGACGAGCAGCTCGTCGCCTACTGCGTACGCGATGCGGCGCGGACGGAAGGACCCGGGCAGGCACAGCAGGACCGCGACACCGCGCTGACGGAGTGGACGGGTGCCTGGGACGTCGCCTACGAGGCCGACGCCGAGGACCCCTCGTTCAACCTGGCGGGCTGGCACAACAGTTACGACGGCCAGCCGTTCTCCCCGGCCGAAATGCGCGACTGGCAGATGAGCTCCGTCAACCGCATCCTGTCGTACGCGCCGCAGAGCGTGTTCGAAGTCGGGTCCGGCAGCGGCCTGATGCTGTTCAGCCTCGCACCGCACTGCACCACCTACCACGCGGTGGACGCCTCCGAGCAGGCCGTCGACCTCACCCGCCGGCACCTGAGCTCCCTGCCGCACGTCACCTGCGAACGCCGTTCGGCCCACGAACTGCCCGAGGTGGCCGAAGGTGCCTTCGACACCGTCGTCATCAACTCGGTGGCCCAGTACTTCCCCGGTGCGGACTACCTGACCTCGGTACTGGAATGGGCGACCAAGGCGGTCGACCGGGGCCGGGTGTTCATCGGCGACGTACGCGACATGTCACTGCTGGACGTGTTCCACGCCGACGTCGCCCACTTCCGCAGCAACGGCGAGATCGCTCCCGAGGAACTGGCCCGCCACACCGAGCGTGCGATGCGCGGGGACCGTGAACT
Organism: Streptomyces sp. NPDC048442; assembly: GCF_040651475.1. Lineage (NCBI taxonomy): Bacteria > Bacillati > Actinomycetota > Actinomycetes > Kitasatosporales > Streptomycetaceae > Streptomyces > Streptomyces sp. NPDC048442. The sequence continues at coordinate 30,773 of NZ_JBEZKB010000034.1, read as the reverse complement.
GGCCCTCACCCCCGACTTCTTCGCCCACCTGCCGAGCCTCTTCCCGCAGATCGCCCGCGTCGACATCACCCTGCGCGACGGGCACTACACCAACGAAATGACGCGCTACCGCTTCGACGTCACTCTCCACATGGGTACGGACGCGAAGGTTCCGGCCCCGAGCACCGAGTGCACCTGGCAGGCGGGCACGCTCGACACCGCCCAGAAGCTGCGCGAGCAACTGGACGCGGACAGCGGCCGGCCGCTGCGCCTGAACGACATCCCCAACGGGCGCCTCGGCGAGGTGCACAGCCGAGTCGCGGCAGCCCTGGACAGCACCCCGCAGCCGCCCGCGCAGTGGGTCGACCCGCAGGACCTCAAGGACATCGCGGCCGAAGCCGGCCTGGAAATGGCCCTGCTGCCCAGCCGGTCCCGCAACCGGTGGGCCTTCGACGCCGTGTTCTGGACCCCGGGCCAGACCCCCGACCTCGGTCTGCACCCCGCCGAAGCCATGGACCGGGAATCCCTCGCCCGGTACGCGAACGTCCCCGCCGTCGGCGAAAGCGCAAGGCCCGACCTCGGCCGCGTACTGCGCCCCTGGCTGGCGGAGCGGCTGCCGGACTACATGGTGCCCGCGTTCATCGTCGAGCTGGACGAGCTTCCGCTGACGCCCAACGGGAAGATCGACCACAAGGCGCTGCCGGACCCCGTGGCGGCGATCACCCCCACGGCCAAGCCCGCCAACGAACTCGAACGCGACATCATGGCCGTCTGGTCGGAGGTACTCGGCCACGACCGGATCGGCACCCACGAGAACTTCTTCGAGATCGGCGGCAACTCGCTGCGGGTCGTCCGCGTCCAGATGCGCCTCGAAGAGCTCCTGGGGCGGACCGTCTCCGCGCCCAAACTCTTCGAGCACTTCACCGTCAAGGCCCTCGCCGCGCACCTGGCCGGCGACGACAGAACCAGCCGGGAGATCGTCCCTTCCCACCGCCGCGCCGTCCACGACGAGCCCATCGCCATCGTCTCGATGGCCTGCCGGCTCCCCGGCGACGCGAACACCCCGGACGAGTTCTGGGAGCTGCTCGCCCGCGGCGGCGACGGCATCGTGGAGGTGCCCAAGGACCGCTGGGACGCCGACGCGCTGTACGACGCGGACCCGGAGACGCCCGGCACGTCGTACTGCTCCAGCGGCGGATTCGTCACCCCCATCGACCGGTTCGACGCCCCCTTCTTCGGCATCTCGCCGCGCGAGGCACGGTCGCTCGACCCGATGCAGCGCATGGCGCTGGAAACGACCTGGGAGGCGTTCGAGCGCGCGGGCTACACCGTGGACCAGCTGCGCGGCAGCCTGACCGGCGCGTTCATCGGCGTCGGGAAGAGCTCCGCCTACCACGAGTACGGACTCACCATGGCCGGCGGCCTGGCCGACCTGGACGGCTATGTGGGCCCCGGCTCCGCGGGCGGCACCATGTCAGGCCGCGTGTCCTACGTGTTCGGCCTCGAAGGCCCCACCCTCACCCTGGACACCGCCTGCTCCTCCTCACTGGTCACCACCCACCTGGCCTGCAACGCGCTGCGCAACGGCGAATGCGACCTGGCGGTGTCCGCCGGTATCAGCCTGATGCTCTCGCCCGAACTCCACGTGGAGTTCAGCCGCCTGCGGGGCATGTCCCCCGACGGCCGCTGCCGGTCCTTCTCCGCCGACACCGAGGGCACCGGCTGGAGCGAGGGCGCCACGGCGGTCGTCCTCAAGCGGCTGTCCGACGCGGAACGCGACGGCGACACCGTCCTGGCCGTGCTGCGCGGCACCGCAATCAACCACGACGGCCATGCCGCCAGCCTCACCACGCCCAGCGGCCCCGCCCAGCAGCGGGTCATCCGCGCGGCCCTCGCCGCCTCCGGGCTGCAGCCGGGCGACATCGACTACGTGGAGGCCCACGGCACCGGCACCAAGCTGGGCGACCCCATCGAAGGCACCGCCCTCGCGGAGGTCTTCGACGGCAGCCACTCGGACGAGAGCCCCCTGTGGGTCGGATCGGCCAAGTCCAACCTGGGCCACACCCAGGCGGCCGCAGGCCTCGCGGGCGTGATGAAGGTCGTGCTCGCCATGCAGCACGACACCCTGCCCCGCACCCTGCACGTCACGGAGCCCACCCCGGCGGTGGACTGGAAGGGCGCCAGGATGGCGCTGGTGAAGGAGGAGCGCCCCTGGCCGGCGAAGGACACACCGCGCCGGGCCGGCGTCAGCTCCTTCGGCATCGGCGGCACCAACGCCCACGTCATCGTCGAGGAACCGCCGCTGCGCACCGCCCGGGACGCCGAGGCCGAGCCGCCGGCCCCGCTGCCGTCCGTGCTGCCGTTCCTGGTGTCGGGACACACCGACGCCGCCCTGCGGGAGCAGGCGGAGAACCTGCACCGGCACATGGGCATGAACATCCACGACCGCGTCGGTGACGTGGCCGCCTCCCTGGCGACCACCCGCAGCCACTTCCGCAAGCGCCTCGTCCTGACGGCCAAGGACAAGGCCGAACTCCTCGACAAGCTGGCCTCGTTCGCCCGTACCGGCGAACTCCCCGCCGATTCCGTACGCAGCGGGGAACGCGCCGGGGACTCCCGGGTGGCCCTTCTGTTCACCGGCCAGGGCAGCCAGCTGCCGGGCATGGGCAAGGACGTGTACGACGCCCATCCCGTCTTCCGGGACGCGCTGGACGACATCGCGGCCCGGTTCACCGGTCTGGAGAAGCCGCTGCTCGACGTGATGTGGGCCGAGCCCGACAGCGAGACCGCGGCCCTGCTCCACCGCACCGACTTCACCCAGCCCGCCCTGTTCGCCCTCGAAGTGGCCCTCTGGCGGCTGTGGGAGAGCTGGGGGGTCAAGGCGGACCTGCTGCTCGGCCACAGCATCGGCGAGTTCGCGGCAGCCCACGTGGCCGGGGTGTTCGACCTGTCCGACGCCTGCCGGCTCGTGGAGGCGCGCGGCCGGCTGATGCAGGCCCTGCCGAGCCGGGGCGCCATGGCCTCGCTGGAGGCCAGTGATACGGAGGCGGAAGAGGCCCTCGACGCACTGGGGCTGCACGGCAAGGCCGACATCTCGGGCCTGAACACGCCGACCCAGACCGTCGTCTCCGGTGACACCGACGCCGTCGAGGCACTGGTGGCCCACTTCGTGGACCGCGGCCGCAAGGCCAAGAAGCTGACGGTGTCCCACGCCTTCCACTCGCACCACATGGACGGCATGCTGGCGGCCTTCAAGGCCGTGGCCGAGACCGTACGGTTTAACCCGCCGCAGCTCACCGTGGTCAGCGGTGCGACCGGCGAGCAGGCCGCACCGGGCGCACTGGAGCGGCCCGACTACTGGGTCCGCCAGACCCGCCGCGCGGTCCGCTTCAGCGACGCCGTGCGCACCCTCCACCAGCAGGGCGTGGACACCTTCCTGGAGCTCGGCCCGCAAGCCGTGCTCTCCGGCATGGGTGCGGCCTGTCTGGCCGACGAATCCCCCCGCACCTGGGTGCCGTCGCTCGTCCCGGGCAAGAATGGCGCCGCGGTCATGCTGCGCGGCCTTGCCGAGCTGCACGTACGGGAAGTGCCGGTCGACTGGCGCGGCTGGTTCGCGCCCTTCGGCGGCGCGCGCGTCGCCCTGCCGACCTACGCCTTCCAGCGGGAGCGCTTCTGGTTCGAGCCGCCGGCCTCCCGGCAGATCGGCGCCGGTCTGAACGACGCCCAGCACGTGCTCCTCGGCGGCGGGATGGACGTCGCGGGCACCGACATCTCCGTGTTCACCACCCTGGTGGCGGCGGACGAACCGGTCTGGGTGCAGGAACACCGGGTCATGGACGCCGTACTCATGCCGGGCACCGCGTTCTTCGAGGCCATGAGCGCCGCGGGGAACGCCGGTGGCGACGGCGAGTGGGACCTCGCCGACGTCGTCATCGCCGCGCCCCTGGTGTTCGCCTCGGACGCCTTGGTCCGGCTCCAGGTCACGGTGGGCCCGCCCGTCGGCGACGCCCGCCCGGTCCAGGTCTACAGCTCGCCGGAGGGCGAGAACGACACCTGGCAACTGCACGCGCAGGGCCGCCTGGTGCCCGCGCAGAACGAGGCGGGGCAGAGCGACAGGGCAGAGCGCGGGGCCCCCGCCGTGACCCTGCCGCCCGCAGGTGCACAACCCCTCGACGCCTCCGCCCTCTACAGCGACCTGACCGCACTGGGATACGGCTACGGCCCGACCTTCCAGGGCATCAAGGACGCCTGGCACGTGGGCGACGAGGTATGGGCCAGGGCGAAGCTGCCCGAGAGCGCGGAGCAGTCCGCCGTCCACTACGGCCTGCACCCGGCCCTGCTGGACTCGGCCATGCACTCGCTGCTGCTGACCCAGCGGCTGCAGAAGAAGACCGGCGACGACCTGTTCGTCCCGTTCGAGGTCGAGCGGCTGACGCTGCGGGAGAAGGGCCTCTCCGAGATCTGGGTCCACGTCGCCGAATTCGAGCTGGGCGAGGGAGAGTTCTGGGCCTCGCTCGACATCTACAACTCTGCCGGGGAGAACGTCGGCCGGCTGCACCGTCTGCACGCGCGGCGGGTGGACCGGGCGGTACTGCGCCGCCTCGCCGCGGCCGGAGTGGAACGCTTCCAGTTCGCCGTCGACTGGCGGCAGACCGACATCGCCGACGTCGAGCTGGGCGGTTCCTGGGGCATGCTCTGCCCGGACGGCGACGTGCCGTGGGCACGGGAGGTCAAGACCACCCTGGGCCGGGCCGGCATCCAGGTCCTCAAGGTCACCGACCTTCAGGACGCCGAGGACCTGGACGGCCTGATCTGCCTGTGGGGCTCCGAGGGCGACGTACCGTCCCAGGCGCACGCGCTGTCCGCGAAGGCGCTGGACCAGCTCCAGGAAGCCGTCAAGACCGAGTTCCGGGCGCCCCTGGTGTGGGTCACCCGCAACGCGGTGGGCACCAGCGCCGACGACCCGGTCTCCGGAATCGGGGCAGGACCCCTGTGGGGCCTGATGCGCACCGCCCGCAGCGAACACCCCGAACTGGCCCTGCGCATGATCGACCTGGGCGGGGAAGAGGCGGACCGGGGCGTACTCGCCGCCGCACTGATGCTGGAGGCCGAACCCGAGTGCGCGCTGCGCCACGGCGAGGTGCTCGTACCGCAGCTCCAGCGGGTGGGCTCGGGCAGCGAACTGGAGATCCCGGCCGACGGCAACTGGCAGCTGGAGATCGCCGCCAAGGGCCGGCTGGACGAGCCGCTCAAGGTGAAGGCCGTGCCGCGGGCGGCGCTGGCCGCCGGTGAGATCCGCGCCGACGTGAAGGCCACCGGGGTGAACTTCCTCGATGTGCTCAACGCCCTCGGCATGGTGGAGATCCCCGCCTTCGGCCTCGAATTCGCCGGTGTCGTCACCGAGGCCGGGACCGACGTCACCCATGTGAAGGTGGGCGATCCGGTACTCGGTCTGGCCCGCGGCTCCTTCGCCTCCGAGGTCGTCATGGACGCCCGCCAGGTGGTCCGCATGCCGGAGAACCTCGGCTTCGACGAGGCCGCCACCATCCCCATGACGTACCTCACGGCCTGGTACGGCCTGCACGAACTGGGCGCCCTGCAACCGGGGGAGCGGGTACTGGTGCACGCCGCCGCCGGTGGCGTGGGCATGGCCGCCGTACAGCTCGCCAAGCTCCACGGCTGCGAGGTGTACGGAACGGCCAGCGAGCCGAAGTGGCCCGCGCTGCGGGAGTCCGGCCTGGCCGACGACCGCATCGCCTCCTCGCGCGACCTCGGCTTCGTCGAGCAATTCGGCGCCACCCTGCCCGAGGGGCGCTTCGACGTCGTACTGAACTCGCTGGCCACGGAGTTCATCGACGCCGGCCTCTCCATGCTGGGCAGCGGCGGCCGGTTCCTGGAAATGGGCAAGATCGACCTGCGGGAACAGTCCTGGGTCGACGAGTTCCACCCCGGTGTCAGCTACACGGTCTACAACCTGCCCGAGGCGGGCCCCGACCTCATCCACAAGATGCTCCTCTCCCTCGCGGACCTGCTCGCCGACGGCAGCCTCACACCGCTGCCGCTGCGCACCTTCCCGATGACGCACACGTCCGAGGCCCTGCGCTTCATGGCCCAGGCACGGCACGTCGGCAAGGTCGTACTGATCCCCTCGGAGCAGCGGCAGTTCATCGGGCCGGACGGGGCGGTGCTGGTCTCCGGCGGCCTCGGCGACCTCGGCCGGCGCGTGGCCACCTGGCTGGCGCGCACCCACGGCGTCCGCGACCTGGTGCTGACCTCGCGCCGCGGCAAGGACACGCCAGGCGCCCAGTCCCTCGTGGACGAGCTGGCCGAACTCGGCGCCACGGCCACCGTGGTGGCCTGCGACTCGGCGGACTTCGACAGCGTCAAGTCGGTCATGGCCCTGTTCGGCGACGACCGGCCGCTGCGAGGTGTGGTCCACGCGGCCGGTGTCCTCGACGACGGCGCCCTGACCACCCTGACGCAGGAACGCTTCGACGGGGTCTACCTGCCCAAGCTGGACGGAGCCTGGCACCTGCACCGGCTGACCCAGGACATGGAGCTGGACTTCTTCCTGATGTTCTCCTCCATCGCGAGCGTCATGGGCGCACCCGGCCAGGGCAACTACGCGGCGGCCAACTCCTTCCTCGACGCGCTCGCCCACCTGCGGCGCGCCACGGGCCTGCCGGCCACCTCGGTGGCCTTCGGCCCCTGGGAGGGCGAGGGCATGGCGGCCGGCCTCAGCGAGATCGACCGCGTCCGCTTCGCCCAGCTCGGCCTGGACCGGCTCGCACCGGAGGAAGGCCTGGAACTGTTCGAGCTGGCGGTGCAGAGCGGCCGGGCGCTGACGATGTCCGCCGCGCTCGACCTCGGCCGCGTACAGCGCTACTTCGAGGAGCGGGGCGGCATACCGCCGCTGATGCGCACGCTGCTGAGCAACAACGGGGGCGGCCGCTCCCGGAGCGGCGGCGGGGGCACGGACCTGCGCAAGCTGCTGGCCGAAGCCGCACCCGAGGAGTACCCGGCCGTGGTGCTGGGCGTGGTCAGGGAACAGGTGGCGAAAACCCTCGGGTTCGCCTCGCCTGACGACGTGGACGTCAACCTGGCGCTGCAGGACATCGGCATCGACTCGCTGACCGCGGTCCTGATGCGCAACCAGCTTGCGGACCTGACCGGTCTCGCACTGCCCGCCAAGATCGCCTTCGACCACCCGAACCTGAAGGCGCTCGGCGCGTTCCTGCTGGAGAAGCTGCTCGAAGCAGGCATCGACGCCTCGGCCGCACCGGTTCCGGCCCCGGCAGCCAGGGCCGAGGATCCGGGCCTGGACCTGACGGGGGCGAGGAAGGGCTGTCTCGACCCGGACCTCCGCTTCGAGAACGCCAAGGGGCCGCAGACCGCCCCGGAGTCGGTCTTCCTCACGGGCGCGACCGGTTTCGTCGGCGCCTTCCTCCTGCACGAGCAGCTGGAGCGGGGGATCGTCTCCTACTGCCTGGTGCGCGCCGAGGACCAGAGCACGGCGATGCGGCGCCTCGTCGCCGCGCTCGACGGCTACGGCCTGTGGAAGGAGGAGTACGCGCCCCTGGTCAACCCGGTGGTGGGCGACCTGTCCCGCCCCCTGTTCGGACTCGACGAGGAAGCCTTCGACGAGCTCGCGGACGAGGTCGACGCCATCTGCCACGCCGGCGCTCTGGTGGACTGGATGCGGCCGCTGGACGACTACACAGGGCCCAACGTGGTCGGCACGCACGAGGCCCTGCGACTGGCCTCGCGTGGCCGCGGCAAGACGGTGCACCTCATCTCGACCTTCGCCACACTGCCCAAGTACCTGGGGTACGAAGTCAGCGAGGACGACCGCGAGTACGGCTACCTCACCTCCAAGTGGCAGGCCGAACAGATGGTCGCCGCGGCGCGCTGGCGCGGGGCGAAGGCGTCGGTGTACCGGCTGCCGTTCGTCGCGGCCTCGACCCGCACGGGGCACTTCAGGCTCGACCGCGGTGACTTCCTCCACAACCTGATCGTCGGCGGCCTCACCCTGGGCAGCTTCCCGTCGCTGGACGTCGACCTCACGGCCGTACTGCCGGTCGACTACCTGTGCCGGACCATCGCCGAGGCAATGACCGAGGACCTGGCGCGTACGGGCAAGGACTACGACTTCATCAACGCGCAGGCACCCACCTTCGACAGCTTCTTCGAGAGGGTCGGCGCCGCCGGCGGCGGAGCGGAGATCGTGCCGTTCGACGTGTGGCGGGAGCAGGCGCTGGCCGGCGCCGCCGCGGATCCGACGGGCCCCCTGGCCCGGATCGCCGCCCTGGTGGACGGCCTCACGGAGGACGGCCTGGCGGGCATGTTCGCGGCGTTTCCCGTCGGTGAGGCCGTGTTCGGCGGCGACGCGTACCCGTCCCCGCCCGTCGACGAGAAATTCGTAGCGAACTACGTGGCCCGCATCCAGGCGGCGTACCGAGGAGAAGGAGAGTAGACGGCCATGAACGACGCAACAGCCGAAGCAGAGACCCCGGTGACGGGCACCTACCAGAAGACCGGAACCTTCCTCCACACCTCCGCGGCCGCCCACGCCCAGCAGTTGGCCCCCGTGCTCGACAAGTACACCGTGGACAAAGGGGAGATGGCCTCCCGGCTGCCACCCGGCCGGGCACTCAACCCGAGCTGCTTCTACCCCGAGGTGACCCCCACCGAGGTCGTCCCGATGAACCTGGACGACGACCTCGCCGACAACCTGGCACGCCAACTGCGGTGCCAGGCAGTCATCCAGGAGAGCTTCGCAGCCGCCTCGATCGGCAGCTACTTCCCCGTCTCCACCATGTTCGAGAACTGCGTCCTGTTCGTGCCCTCGGCCAAGCGCTTCTACGACCTCAACCAGGACATCGTGCAGGAGCACTTCCCGGAGGTCGAAACCGCGGTGGTCAACGCGTTCATCGTGCCGGCCAACAAGAAGCCGTACGGCACCCACGCGGCCAGCAGCATCGGGCTGCAGGTCCCGTCACTGGTGAAGAAGCGGCTCGGGTTCCCCACCGAGTACCGCAGCTTCCACACCGCGCTCACCCCGACGCCGCTCGACCGCCAGCCCTTCGTGATCTTCGAGGAGGCCGAGGTCGAGGCGCCGAACCTGCAGTACGTCTACGAGAAGATGCTGGAGTACGGCCTGGCGGGCGAGGAGAAGGCCGCGGTCGACAAGGCGCTGTTCCTCTTCCTGGAAGGGAACCTCTCCGAGATCGATCTGCCCTCGGTGCGCGACTTCCTCATGGCGAAGTACTGGGAGATGCGCTACGCCGACACGCCGTCCCCCGGCTACTACTGCGACAGCAGGGTGGGCGACGCGCTGGTCTTCGACAACTACCGCGTTCACGCGGACGGCACGCTGCCGATGACGTCGAAGGACCGGCTCACCATCGACCTGCGCTGCTTCAACCGGGTCCACTATCCGCGCGGCATGTCCAGCGGACTCGACTTCATCGTCGACCCGGACGAGCGCGCGTACCAGACCAGGCGCAAGTGGGCGTCGATCGAGTTCCTGCTCGCCACGCTCGGCTACGAGAGCGTGGACGAATTCCTGCGCCTCGTGTTCGGCTCCAAGGTGCGCGCGGATTCCATGGATCCGTTCCGGCTCATGACCGACCTCCAGTACGGGATCTACAACAAGTCCGACTACCACCTCCTGGACCAGAATCTCGATGACCACTACGAGCGCGTGGAGCGCCTGTACGAGCGCATCGTGAAGGACGGGGAGTACGTGCTCCCGGACCGGGCGAAGGACTGCCTCAAGGCGTTCTCGAACTAGCCCGGAACCGGAAGGGGTTCGCTCCATGATCCACACCGACGCCCTGCCCCCGCTGGTGCAGGAGTTCTGCAAGGTCACCAGACTTCCGCACGATCCGTTCGCGAAGGCATTCCTCAATCGGTGCCGCTCGCGCACGATCAAGGTGAACGGAAGGTTCTACAAGTACTTCCAGAGCGGCAGCGGTCCGACCGTGCTTCTGGTGCACGGTCTCCACGCCAATCTGGGAAGCATGGTGACCCTTGCTGAGGAGCTGCTGAGGCAGGGCTTCCGGGTGGTGCTGTTCGATGTGACGGGTCACGGGGAGGCCCTTGGGGAGACGGCCGATCCGGTCGGGATACGTGCGCTGATGCGCGGCATGTACGACCGGATCACCGATCTCCACGCGGTGATCTGCCATTCCCTGGGCGGGCTGTGGGCCCTGTCGGCGTGGCACGGCGGAATGAACGCGCGGGCGCTGATCTCGATTTCGTCGCCGTCCAGCATGCTGTTCATCGCCGAGAAGTTCGCCGAACTGACCGGACTGACGGTCAATCAGTTCCAGGAGCTGAGCGGACAGTTGGAGGCCAGCTTCGGAACGGACCTGTGGACCGCGTACTCGCCGAGGGAAGTCGTCAAGGCCATCGACGTACCGGGGCTGATCATCCACGGGAGCGACGACGAGTACGTACCTCCCGGGCATGCCGGGGAACTTCAAGCCGGCTGGTCGCGGTCGAGGCTCGAACTGGTCGAAGGCGGCGGGCATTTCGAGATCATGGAGTCGCCCCAGGTACGGAGCATCGTCACCGCGTACCTGCGTGAGGTGATATAGACACCTGCGCGAAGCGAAGCAGGTACCCCACCATGCGAAGCAGGTACCTGCCTGGAGTGAAGCAGGAGAGCGGTCCGGCCGGTCGGCCGGCCGGTGCACCGAGGAGCGAGAAGGCCACATGGACACGACGGAAAAGCTGCGGCGGATGGCGTTCACGCCGATGCGCACCCCCCTTCCCCGCGGAACCAAGGAGATCCTCGACCGGGCCTCGACCGAGGTAGAGGTCGTCGACGGCGACAAGGTGGTCCACTACGTCTGGGGCGACGGAGAACGCCGGGTTCTCCTGGTGCACGGCTGGGCCGGCAACGCCGGGCACGTGGCCGCCTTGGCCGAAGCGCTCGTGGCGGAAGGGTTCACCGTGGTCGCGGTGGACCTGCCCGGCCACGGCGAGTCGGAGGGCAAGGAGTCGTCGGTCATCCACTTCGCCAGGGCCATCGAGGCGGCGAACGAGCGGTTCGGCCCCTTCCACGCCCTCGTCGCCCACTCGATGGGCGCCCTCGGCGCGACCCGTGCGATGTCCCGCGGCGTCGGCCCGGAGAAGGTCGTCTTCTTCAACCCGATCGCCAGCTATACGAGCCTGTGGCGGCGCTCCGGGGAACTGTTGCAGGTGTCGCCGGAGGCGATCGCCCTGGTCCGTGCGCGTGCGGAGGACTGGCTGGGGGTGCTGTTCGACGACATCGAACCGCTCGCCGCCGCGCCGGACTTCTCCAGCAAGCTGCTGATCATCCATGACGCCCACGACCCGGAGTCCCCGCTGCCCGACAGCGAGGCGCTGGTGGCCGCCTGGCCGGCCGCCGAACTCATCGAGGTGGAGAACCTGGGCCACACCCGGGTCCTGCGCGACGACGACATGGTCCGGCGCGTGGTGGGCTTCGTCACGGATGCGCAAGACGCGCCGAGAACATGACCGCCGCGCTCGCACCCGCCGAGAACATGACCGCCGCGCTCGCACCCGCCGCGGCCGGCCATCTGCTCGCCGCACTCGCCGTCGTGCTGGGGATCGCGTATCTCGGCCGGTGGCTGGCCCGCCGGGCCGGGCAGCCCGCGGTCGTCGGAGAGATAGCCGTGGGCATGCTGCTCGGGCCCGCCGTGCTCGGCTGGCTCTGGCCGCACGCACAGCAGGTCCTGCTGCCGGCCCCCGTACTCGAACCGCTGCGCGCGCTCGGACACGCGGGGCTGGTGTTCTTCCTGGTCGGCGTCGCCCACGAGCTGCGGCTCGACTCCGCCCGGCTGCGGGACCGGGCGGTCGGCTGGACGGTCGTGGGCACCCTGGTGCCCTCCCTGGCGGCCGGTGCGGCCTTCGCCGGCTTCCTCGTCTGGTACGACAGGCCGGAGCTGCGCGGCGACGGCCCCACCCTCGCCTTCGTACTGCTCCTGACGATCGCGATGGCGGTCACGGCCGTACCCGTGCTCGCCAGGATCCTCGCCGACCGGGGCCTGACCAGCACGCGCGCGGGCGGGCTCGCGCTGACGTCGGCCGTGATCGTCGACGCCTTCGCGTGGCTGGTGCTCGCGGTGGTGATCGGTATCTCCAGGGGCGGCACGGAAGGCATCGCGACCGCGGCCGGGACACTGGTGCTCGGACTGGTGGCGACCACGCTCGTCCGCCGGCTGCTTAGGCTCGGGCCGGCCGACCGGTTCTGTGCGCGGTACCCCTGGGTGGTGGCCGTGCTGCTGGGCGGCTGCGCGCTCGGGTCGGCGTCGGCGGCGGAGGCCTGGGGGCTCACGGCGATCTTCGGCGCGTTCGTGGTGGGGCTGGCGGTCCCGACCGGTTCGGTGCACTGGGACGCGCCGGTCCGCCGGGTGTCGACGCTGGGCCTCTGGCTGGTGCCGGTCTTCTTCGTCACCACCGGACTCAAGATCTGGACGGGATCGGTCGGCATACCGTGGCTCGTGGCGATCGGAGTGACGGCACTTGCCGCGCTCGCCAAGATCGGTGGCGGCTACGTCTTCTCGCGCCGGGGCGGGGAGGAACGCACCGGGGCGCTCCGGCTGGGCGTCCTGCTCAACACCCGGGGACTCACCGAGATCGTTCTGCTGCAGGCCGGGTACAGCGCCGGAGTGCTCACCCCCGCGCTGTACCTCGCCCTGCTGGTGATGGCGCTGGTCACCACCGCCATGACCGGCCCGTTGCTGACACTGCTCGACAACCGGTTCCCGGCCGCCGACGACCGGCCCGTACGCGACAAGGAGGCCGCGTCCGAGAGTTGATGGCCCCACCCCTCACGCGAAACCTCGCCCCTTACCTCCTCACGCGGAAGCCGACGGCTGCGCCGGCAGGACGTGCGTACCCGGCCGGTCGGTCGTGAGGCACAGCGAGCAGATGATGCCGCCCGAGGCACTGGCCAGCACGTCCGGGCGCTCGAAGGGCTGGGCGCAGACACCGCAGTCGTACGTCACGGCGCTCGGATTGCCGTCCGCGTTGAGCATCGGCTCCTCGATGCCGTCGTCCGTGCGGCGCAGGTAGTAGCGGCCCTTGGTGGCCACCGCCACGGCCGGGGTCAGAAGTACGGCGACGACGACGGCGACCAGCGGCGAGTACGGCTGGACCGCGTCCCCGAACAGGCCGAAGTAGACGGCGATGGACAGGAGCGAGGAGGCCAGGAAGGAGACCACGCCGACCGGGTTGACCGCGTAGAGCATGCCGCGGCGGAACTCCGGCTGCTTCGGGGAGAGCTTCAGGACGTACTTGTTGACGCCGATGTCGGTGGCGACCGTCACGACCCACGCCATCGCGCAGTTCGAGTAGAAGCTCAGCACGCTGTTGAGGAAGGCGAACATGTTCGCCTCCATCAGGATCAGCGAGATCGCGAGGTTGACCAGGACGAAGACGATGCGGCCCGGGTAGTGCTTCGTCACCCGGGTGTACGAGTTCGTCCAGGCGAGGGAACCGGAGTAGGAATTGGTGACGTTGATCTTGACCTGGCTGAGGACGACGAGCAGGAGCGCGAGCGGCACGACCAGCCAGCTGGGCATCAACTGCTTGAAGGCGGCGGTGAATTGCTCGATCGGCTCCACCGCGGAAGCGACGCCGACGGCGTCCACCACGTACACGGCGAGGAAGACGCCGATGGTCTGCTTCAGCGCTCCGAAGACCACCCAGCCGGGGCCGGCGAGGAGGGTCGCGGCCCACCAGGAGCGCTTGTTCTCCTCGGTCTTGGGCGGCATGAAGCGCAGGTAGTCGATCTGCTCGCCGATCTGGCCCATCAGCGAGAGACAGACGCCGGCGCCCAGCATCACCGCGGCCGTCGAGATCCCGGCGCCGCCCGAGCTCCCCCCGTACGAGAGGAACCGGCTCACCGAGTCGGGCTCGGTGGCGACGACGTACACCAGCGGCGCGACGATCAGGACGATCCACAGCGGGTTCGTCCACGACTGGAGCTTGGTGAGCGCCTTCATGCCGTAGATGACGAGGGGGATGATGAGGAAGGTGGAGAGGGCGTACCCGGCCCAAAGGGGCATCCCCAGCGCGAACTTGAGGCCCTGCGCCATGATGGCGCCCTCGGTGGCGAAGAAGATGAACGTGAAGCTGGCGAAGATGACGCTGGTGATCACCGAGCCGTAGTAGCCGAAGCCCGAGCCGCGGGTGATCAGGTCCAGGTCGAGGTTGTAGCGGGCCGCGTAGTACGCGAGCGGGATGCCGGAGACGAAGATGACGGCCGCGGCGAGCAGGATCGAGAGCAGCGCGTTGCCGGTGCCGTGGGTCATGCCGATGCCCGCGCCGATGGAGAAGTCCGCCATGTACGCGATGCCGCCGAGCGCGGACGCGCCGACCACGGCGGGGGTCCAGCGGCGGTAACTGCGGGGCGCGAAGCGGAGGGTGTAGTCCTCCAGCGTCTCCTTCGCGGCACGGCCCGCGCCGTCGGGGTCCGGGGCACTGCCCGTGCTGTCGGGGTCCGGGGAGGGGCCGGGGGAGAGGTCCGGGGAGAGGTCGGGGGAGAGGTCCGGGGCGGGGGCCGCCTTCCGGGGCTCGACGGCGGGCGACTGGTCGACCGTCACGGGGGCCTCCAATGAGGTGGGGGTACGTGATCGGCGACAGTAGGCAGCGGGTGTTTCCGGCCCCCGTCCCGTGCGTAACGCACGTATTTCGGCACGGGTGGGGGCGCGTGGGGTCTCAGGAGCCTCGGGTGCGCCGGTATACGGGGGAGTGCTTCAGCGCAGTACGAGCCGTTCGACCGGACCACCCGGCTCCGGCAGCCGCAGCCCTTCGCGCCCGGGAGTGATCGTCCCGAGGACGCGCGGCCCGGCGGCCCCGGTGCACTCCGGCACGTTGCCGGGCAGTCCGTGCCAGGTCAGAAACCCCAGCACCGCGAAGGCGTACGCCTCCTTCGCGTCGGACGGCAGCCCGAGCTCGTCCGAGGACCGCACCGGCACCCCGCCGCCCAACTCATCCCGGAGCGCCGCCAGTAGGACCGGATTGCGAGTGCCGCCGCCCGAGGCGATCACTTCGGTCGCGCCCAGCGGCCGTACCGCATCGGCGACCGTCCGTGCGGTGAGCCGGGTCAGCGTGGCCAGGACGTCGGCGGCGGACAGCGCGGCGAACCCCTCCAGAGCGGCCCGCAGATAGGGCAGATGGAACAGCTCCTTGCCCGTCGTCTTCGGGGCGGGCAAGGAGTAGTACGGATCCGCCAACAGCCGTCGCAACAAAGGCTCGTGGACCTCTCCGGCCGCTGCGAGCGCGCCCTCCGCGTCGTACGCGAGCCGCCCGTCCGTCAGGTCCTGGACGGCCGCGTCGAGGAGGGCATTGGCCGGGCCGGTGTCGAAGGCGAGCGGGGAGCCGGGGGAGGGGACGGTGATGTTGGCGATCCCGCCCAGATTCAGGGTGACCGGCACCCCGGGCCACCCGCGCAGCCACAGCAGGTCCAGCAGGCTCACCAGGGGCGCGCCCTGCCCGCCCGCGGCGAGGTCGCGCGGCCGGAAGTCGGACACCACCGGGCGGCCCGTCGCCTCCGCGATCCAGGCGCTCTGCCCGATCTGCAGGGTGCCGTACGCCCGGCCGTCCGCCACCCAGTGGTAGACGGTCTGCCCGTGTGAGGCGATCAACTCGGCCTGTCCTGCGCAGAGTTCACAGTCCGCGCGGACCGCGAGGGCGGCGAAGGCCTGCCCGATCAGGGTGTCCAGGCGGCACACCTCGGCCATGGTGGTGCGGGACGGCGGCAGTGCGCCGGCGAGCGCGGCCCGCAGCCCGTCGTCGTACCGCGCGCTGACCATCCCGAGCGGAGTCATCGTCAACACGCCTTTGTGCAGGGTGAGTTCCGCTGCCGCTGCGTCGATCGCGTCGTACGACGTCCCCGATATCAGCCCGACGACCCTCATCGCAGCGGCTGCCGGTGGTCGTCGCCGCGCAGCGTCAGCAGGGCGAGCGCGCTGACGGCGCATGCCCCGGCCGCGTAATAGGCGGGGATGTCGGCGTCCCCGGTCCGTTTGATCAGTTCGGTGATGATGAGGCCCGCGCAGCCGGAGAACACCGTGTTCGACAGGGCGTACGCGAGGCCGAGGCCGGTGCAGCGGACGGACGTCGGGAACATCTCGGCAAGCATCGCGGGCCCAGGCCCCGCCATCAGCCCGACCACCGCACCCGCGACGAACACGGCAGCGCCCTTCCCTACCGTCGAAGTCTCCTGATCCTGAAGGATGTTGATCAGAGGAAGGGAGAGTGCGGCAACCAGGAGCGCCCCGGTCAGCATGACCGCACGGCGCCCGATCCGGTCGCTCAGCAGGCCCGCCGGGACGATCGATGCCGCGAAGCCGAGATTGGCGAGCACGGTGGCCACGAGCGCCTCCCGGAAGGAGGCGTGGAGGGTGGACTGGAGATACGAGGGCAGGACGACCAGGAAGGTGTACCCGGCGGCGGCCCATCCCATGATCCGTCCGGCGCCCAGCACGATCGCCCGCAGCACGTCCGCGGCGCGCGGCGCCGCGGTATAAATGGCTTTCTCCGTACGGAAGTTGGGCGTCTCCTCCAGTCGCAGGCGCAGCCACAGCGCGACCAGCCCCAGCGGGAGGGTCAGCAGGAACGGCACCCGCCAGCCCCAGTCGTTCAGCGCGTCCGCGGTCAGCAGGGTGGCGAGCAGCGCCGCCACGCCCGCGCCGCCGAGCAGTCCGAGCGCCACGGTGAAGGACTGCCACGACCCGTAGAGCCCGCGCCGCCCGGCCGGTGCGAACTCCGTCAGCAGCGACACCGCACCGCCGAACTCCCCACCCGCGGACAGGCCTTGGAGGATCCGCAGCAGGGTCAGCAACCAGGGTGCCGCCGCACCGATCGTGGCGTACGTCGGCAGCAGGCCGATCAGCGTCGTCGCGGCGGTCATCAGCACGATGACCACGATCAGCGTCGGCCGCCGCCCGATCCGGTCGCCGAGCCGGCCGAACAGCGCGGCCCCCACCGGCCGGAAGAAGAACGCCAGCGCGAACGACGCGTACGTCTTGACCAGCGCCTCGGCGTCGCCACCGCCCTCGGGGGTGAAGAAGTTCGCCGCGATGACCGTCGCGAAGTAGCCGTAGACGCCGAACTCGTACCACTCGACGAAGTTCCCGACCGACCCCGCGACCAGCGCCCGCCGGGAGCGGACGGGCGGCGGCGACGCGCCGCCGGACATGGCGCTGGGCACGCCGTCGGGCGAGCCGTCCGGCGGGGTCGGTGGGACGGACGGGGCGGGATGTTCGGCCGGGGGAGTCACCCTTCCTCTCTGCCCGGTGGGCGCGCCGGGGAAGCACCGGATGCGTCAGCGGCCGGGCGTTCTGGGGAAGCACCGGATGCGTCAGCGGCCGGGCGCTTGGGGGAAGCGCCCTGCCTGTTACGTCAGTGGCTTTCCGCCCCGTGCCGAGACCGCGAGAGTGTGGACCGTGCCGCTGGCGTCGATCTCGATGATCGGGATCGCCTTCTGTTCGGGGGAGCCGTCGTTTTTGAACGAGATCACCCCGCTGGCGCCGTGCACCGCCTCCGTGCCGCTCAGGGAACCCCAGATCTGGATGACGTCCGAGCCGGTCACCGTGCCGTTGGTCTCGGAGTTGGCGGCGGCGAGACGGATCCCGGCGACCGCCGTGAGTACCGCGTCGTGGCCCATGATGGCCTGCCCGTCGTCCAGCGCCTCCCCCTTGAACGACGTACGGAACCGGCCGCCGGGGCCGAACGACGACAGCGCCGGGCCCCCGTACGCGTCCGGCCGCAGGGTCCAGCTCCCCGGGTGCGCGAGGCCCGTGTAGACCAGCCGTACGTTGCCGTGCCGCAGCGTGTCCTTGATGTCCTGGAAGCCTGCCGCCTGCGCGGTCTGCGAGGCGTCGTCGCCGGAGATCACCAGCACCTGGCGGTCCTTCGCACAGGGACGGTCCTTGAGCGGGGCGAGGAAGCGCGGCAGGTCGATGCCGCGGCCCGCGAAGTAGATGACGTCCGGCTTCGCCGCGCAGATGGTCGACATCCGGGTCTTGAACGCGGTCGCGACCCCGGCCCGCGACGAGTCGTACATCTCGGGTTCCGCGGCGGCCAGCCGGTTCTTGGGGAAGGCGGCCAGGAACCTGTCGCCCAACGTCTTCGTGTACTGGTCGTCCTTCCGCTTGTCCTGGACGACCAGCACCCGCTTCTTCGCGTACTCCTTCTGCTGGAGGAAAGCGGCGGCGGCGAACGCCTCGTCCGAGTTGACCGGCGCCACCCGGACAAGACCCGGCACCCCGCTGAGCGTGTCGGCGGTCAGCACCGAACCCACGGCGCCCAGGTCGAGACCGGGCACTGCGGGCTTCTCCGTGGACCCCTCCGGGGGCTTCTTCTCCGCCGTGATCCTGCGGATCAGGCCCTCGGTGGCGTCCGTGCTGGTGCCCAGGCCCGCGACCGCGACGATGCGGTCCTTGGGCGTACGCAGCCGGATCTGCTCCAGCGTCGCGGAGGCCTGTGCGGCGCCGTTGCCGATGTGCGCGAGCAACAGTTTGATCTTCGGGAGGTCGCCGTACTTGTTGGACCGGTTGGCCTCCATCTGCGCGGTGTACGCGCCCTGTATCTCGTGCCGCACCGAATCGGGGGTGTTGGAGTCCTTCTCGCCCGGGACCATCGACATCAGATAGACGACGCTGACGCGGCTGTTCGGCCGGTCGCTCTTCGTCGACTGGGCCTCGACCGCGGTGTTCTCCTGGCGGATCTTGGCGAACAGGCTGCCGAGGTTCTTCTTGTCGAAGACGTAACTGCCGTCCGTGACCCCGACGCAGACGCCCCCGACCCGCTCGACGCCCGTCGCGCACGAGGTGTCCGCCACGGGCTTCGGCGGGTCGGGCCGCAGCAGCCAGTAGAGCCCGCCGGCCAGCACCGCGAGCGCCACGACGACGGCCACCACTCTGCTCCGCCTCCGCCGCCACCAGGGCGGCAGTACGACACCCCAGTCGTCGGGCCGGGGGCGGGACCTGCTCCAGGGCCGCTGCATGTGCGAGGCTCCTCTGCTCGGTGGTCGGTCCGGTGGTTTGCCCGGTCAGTCCGTGTAGCGGACGGCTTCGGCCAGCAGTGACGCGGCGTCCGCGTCGGCCACCATGGCCACCTGCCGGAACATCGCGCCGATCTTGTGGTTGAGCTCCGGCGCACCGGCCGGCAGCCGGCGGCGCGGGTCGCCCGCCAGCCACAGCGCGGCACAGAGTTCGGCGAGCGGACGGCCCCTGGCCGGGTCGGCGTACGCACGCGGCGCGTAGTCGTGAGCGAGCTCGCCCGCCAGCCGCTGCGGCGAGGCGTCGGACAGGTGCACGGTGTACATGGGCGCGGCGGTCACGTGGTACAGCTCGCGCAGCCAGGGCACCAGATCACCCGCGTTGAGCTGTGCCAGGAAGTGGCCGACGACGGTGTCGAGTTGATTGTTCGCCAGCAGGTGGTAGAGCTCGTCGAGCGGCTGGTGCTGGTCCTTGTGCCACCGCGCGAGGTCGCCGTGCAGCCTGTTCCAGCGGTCCACGGAGCCGCCCGGCACTTCGGCGAGCTCGTCGAGGAGCAGCAGCCGCAGCCAGGGGTGCAGGACCGGCTGTTCGTCGTAGGTGTGATCGGTGGCGCGGGAGGAATCCGGGCGGCGGGAGGGCAGCAAGTAGCCCGAGGGGCCGCGGCCGCCCCGGGTGTGGGCGTCCTCGGGCACCCGCGCCGACAGCCACAGCCGGTCCCGCAGCTCCCGCATCAGGGTGTCCCTGGCGTGCTCGGGCCGGTCGTTCAGCAGCCCCGCGTTGACGGCGGCCCGCGGGGTGCGGGCCGCCGCCACGAACGTGGCGGCCTGCCGCTGGTCGGAGGTGAACCCGGACAGCAGCCGGCGGCGGATGACCTCGGCCAGCGACGGGTCGGGCGGCGCCCCCTGCGGGTGTGCCTGGAGCAGGCCGCGCAGGTCCTCGTCGGTCGGGCCCCCCTCACGTATGCCCGCCAGGAACGCGTGCAGCGTGCTGACGCTCCACGGGTGGCCGTACGTCAGCCGGTGGACCAGCGGAGCCGTGCTCCGCAGTACGCGCGCCGCCGGGCGGCCCGTCGCGTCGTGCCGCGCCGCCTCGTACTCGCCCGCCTCCCGTGCGACCTCGGTCTCCGTCAGGTCGCGCAGCAGCACCGGACACCACCAGCTGGGCGGCGGGGCTTCGGGCCTGGGCCGCCATGCGCCGTACGACAGCTGGCCGGGGGCGAAGAGCCGCAGGCCCGTGCCGTTGCCGTTGCCACTGCCGTCGGCGGACTCCGGAAGGACGCGGGTGGTGGCGCCGGTGGCGACGACGAGCAGCGGGTCGTACGCCCCCCGGGACGCGCGCTCCTGACGGAGGTCGCAGAGCAGTTCGAGGAACGGGGTGCCGTGCGGGGAACCGATGTTGTCGAGCAGGACCAGACAGTTGTAGAGCCGGTCGCCGCCGGCGAAGGCGGCGCCGAGGTCGTCGAGGAACGCCTTGCACAGAATGCGGTCGACGTCCCTCGCATCGTCCGGGATGTCGCTGTGGTGCAGGTGGTTGAGGTCGATCAGGGCGTCGAAACCCGCCTGCGCGCTGTCGTTGCCGAAGGACTTCAGCGCGCTCTTGAGGAAGGGGTTGAAGGCGGCCGACGACGGGAGCCGCCGGACGCCGCGCAGCAGCAGACCGGCCAGCAGCGGCAGCGGAACAGGTATCCCCGACGGGACAAGGCCGAGGGACTCGATGGCCTCCGCGGCGCTCTCCGCGGTCTGGGCCAGTTCGCCGGAGCGGGCCGAGTTCAGCGCTTCCTTGAGCTCGCGGCGCGCGACGACGCGGCTGTCCCGGGACAGCGGCGCGATACTGACCGCGAGCAGCCCGAGCATCAGCCGGGGGAACCGCGGCGCGTGCACACTGTCGTGCTTGCGGGCGAGCAGGAACGCCAGATGCCTGGCGGTCTCGTACGGGCGCTGCGCACCGCGCGGCCCGAAGTCGACCCGGGCGGTCAGGAACCGGGCTCCCTGCCGGGCCAGATGATCGAGCGCATGCGTCTTGCCGCTGCCGGGGCGTCCGAGGAGGACGACCACGGGCAGCGGCCTGGCCGCCCTCGTACGCTGCCAGCAGTCGCGTACGAAAGCGGTGATCTCCGCCTGACCGGCGGGGGGAGTGCTCGAACTCTGGGACATCCGGTCTCCCTGGGACAGGAGTGATCGCGGAGGCAGCATCGTTTCACGAACTCACCGGCACGGCACAGGGAATTGACCTCTTGGCCGTCTTTGCGTCAACTGCTCCGGCCGGGGGAGGAAAGAGGACCGGGACGGTCCACCAGCTCGTGTGCGTACGGAGGTTCGGCGCCCGCCCGCGAGCAGGACAGCGCCGCCGCACGGGCGGCGAGACCCAGCACCTCGCGCCAGCCGTCTCCGTCCAGCGCGGCCATCGCCTCCGGGGTCAGCGGGCCGCGTGCGGACAGGGCGTGCAGAAGCGCCGCGGTCACGGTGTCCCCCGCCCCGATGGTGTCGACGACGTCGACCGGCACGCCGGGCACGGAGTGCTCCCCGCCCCATGCTTCCCCTGCTCCCCTCACGAACACGGTCAGCCCGTCCGCGCCCCGGGTGACGACGACCGCCGCCGGGCCTGCCGCGAGCCAGCCCTCGACGTCGTACCCCAGCCAGTCGGCGTCCTCCTCGCTCAGCTTCAGCAGCGAGACGTGCGGGAGCCAGCCGAGGAACCGGGCCCGGTAGGCGTCCGCGTCGGGGATCAGCCCGGCCCGGACGTTCGGGTCGAGCACGACGAAGGTGCCGCGCGCCGCCTCCCGCCGCATCAGCTGCTCGTACGCGGAGGCCCCCGGTTCGAGCACCAGCGAGCAGGTGCCGACCGACAACGCTCGTACGGTGTCCGGTAGTTGGGTGGGCATCTCGAAGAGCCGGTCCGCGCAGCCGTCGACGTAGAAGTGGTACGACGCCGAGCCGTCGGTGCCGATCGAGGTAACGGCGAGCGAGGTCGGCTCGGGTCCGCGCTGGAGCAGGGCGGTGGACACCTTCTCCCGGTGCAGCCGCTCGACGAGCGAGGCGCCGAAGGCGTCGGTCGAGATCCGCGAGCAGAAGGCGACGTCCGCGCCGAGCCGGCCCAGCGCCACGGCGGTGTTGTACGGGCCGCCGCCGCGCGCGGGAAGCAGCGGGGCCAGGGCGTCGCCCCCGGCCTTCGGTACGAGGTCGATCAGGGCCTCACCGGCGACGACGATCACGGAAATGTCCTTTCGGGGGCGGTACGGGCGGCCGGAGCATAACCGGTCCCGCGCCCTGCCCCCGCACAGCAGTACTGTCCTACCCCCGCACAGCAGTACCGTCCTACCCCCGCGCAGCAGTACCGTCCTACCCCCGCGCGGCGAAGTGCCGTACCCCCTCGATCCGCACCCAGGACACCACACCCACCTCGGCCAGTACCTCCAGGTGCGCGTCGATCTCCAGGACCGCCAGCATCCGGTGCTGGTCGGGAAGGTCGTCGAGGCGGCGGAGCCTGCGGGTCCACGGCAGCTCCTGTGCCACGGCGAGCGCCGTGGCCGCTCCGGCCCGCACCTCGCGGAGCACCGCCTCCAGCCGCTCCTCGTGATGGGCGAGGAGTTCGTCGACGCGAGTGTGCACGCTGGCGGTCACCCTGCCGTGTGCGGGCAGCAGGAATGCGTCCGGCAACTCCCGCACCAGGCGCAGGGATTGCTGGAAGGAACGCAGCGGGGACCTCTCCGGTACGCACTCGAAGCCCAGGGACGGCGTGATGTGCGGCAGCACGTGGTCGCCCGCGAACAGCAGGCCCGCCGCCGGATCGCCGAACACCACGTGCCCCCGGGTATGACCCGGTGTCGCCACCACCGAAAGACGGCGGTCGGCGAGCTGGACCTGTTCGCCGTCGTCGAGCCAGGCGTCCGGCGGGCCGAACGGCATCGCCCACTCCTCGGGCGTGACCGGCCACGCGTCGACCCGGTCCGCCAACTCCCCTGCGCCACAAGCCCGTAGCTGGGCCGACTGCCGGGGGTGCGGGCTCCGGGTCAGGTCGAGCCCCTCGATGGAGTGCCGCTCGCCGCGCCCGATGCGTACCCGGGAGCCCAGGGAGTCGCGCAGAGCCAGCGCCTGGGTGTAGTGGTCCCAGTGGGCGTGGGTCACCAGGATCTGGGAGATGTCGCCGAGCCCGTACCCGAGCCCGGACAGTGCCTTGGCGAGGGCCTTCTCGGTCTCCGGGCGCGCCCAGCCGGAGTCGATCAGGACCAGTCCCTCCGGGTCCTCGATCACGTAGACGTTGACGGCGGCGAGGCTGTCCAGGGGGAGTGGCAGCGGTATGCGGTGGACACGGTCGCTCACGGCGTGGGCGCCGGGTTCGGTCCAGTCGTCGGGCTGGTCCGGCAGGGGCATCGGCACGGCTCGCTCCGATTCCATGGCGGGTGCAAGGAGTTTTGAGCGTAGCGCTGATTCGCTGAAGTGGGCGGATTCCCGGGCACGTTGAGGATCACAGGCCGCGGGGGTGGACCTGGAGCGGGTCGCGACCCGTGCCGCGTCGGCCCCCGAGCCCGTCAGGCCTTCCTGTCGCTGCGGCCGCACACCCAGGACAGGGCGTCCCGCACGCCCTGTACGTACTCCCGGGGGATGTCGCGGCGCACCGGGTTGCTCAGCTGCTCCTCGGCGGCGTCCAGTTCGGCTTCCAGCTGGGCGGGACTCGGTGCGACCGAGCTTCGGGAGCCGGTGACGGGGGTGGTGTCCCCGCTGCCCAGGGCCCAGACGTACCCTGCCAGCGCACCCCTGCTGATCTGGGTCTGCCGGTCGGGAGCGGCGGTCGCGGCCTCCAGCTCGTGGAGAACCGCCTCGGCCTCGGCCCGCGACCGTGCGCCCACGGAATCGGGCGGCGGAGATCCAATGTGTGTGTCTGCGTCTGTGGGTGTGTCCGCGTGCGTGTCGTGGAGGTTCATGCCTTCCGTGTGTCCCGATGCCCCGGGCTGATGTGCGGAGCGACGCCCGGGGCCGTCCTCGCCGTCGAACTGGAAGGTGCCCTGGACATATATCGGATCCACTCCCGCGCCTGATCGGTTTGTGACCCCGATGGCCTACCGTGTGGGCCGTGGAACGGCACAGACAGAGACCCTCCGGCACCCCCCGGACCGGCACCCTCCGGATACGCATGGCCGCGGCAGCACTCGCCGCGGCCCTCTCCGCATCCGTGGGCAGCTGGGCGTACGGGCGCGCGGGCGGCTCCGCCGGAGACGTCGTCCGTGACCTGGCCGTCGGCCTCGCCTACGCGGGCGGCGGCCTCACCGCCTGGTGGCACCGGCCCGCCAACCGCACAGGCCAGTTGATGATCGCCGAGGGCATCACCTGGTTCATCGGCAACCTGCAGGGCACCGGAGTGCCCGCCCTGTTCGCGCTGGGCGCCTGGTGGGAGGCGCTCAACATGGCCGTCCTCGTCCACCTCGTGCTCTCCTTCCCCGACGGCCGGCTCGGCTCCGCGCTCGCCCGCCGCCTCGTCGTCTTCTCCTACGGCCTGGTCGCCGTCGGCGGTCTGCTGCGCGCCCTGACCTACGACCCCGCCGTCGTCGCCGTCGAGGCCACGTACCTGTCCTGCAACGACTGCGGGCCCAACCTGCTGCACGTCCCCGCCCTCGCGGACCTCTTCACCCCCGTCGACACTGTCTACCGCATGCTCGGCTGGGTGCTCTCGATCGTGCTCGTCGTCGCGATCCTGCGGCGCTGGCACCAGGCGTCGGTGGCCCGCCGCAGGGCCCTGCTGCCCGCCTGGATCGCGATCGCGCTCGCCTCCGCGTTCCTCCTGTGGGACCTCCTGGTACTGCTGCTGCCCACACCCCCGGCCGGCGCCTTCCAGGAAGGCGTCTTCCTGCTCTCCGACCTCACTCAGGTCGCCGTCCCCGTCGCCTTCCTCGTGGGGCTGCTGCGGATGCGCCTGCAGCGCGCCGAGGTAGGCGACCTCGTCATCGACCTCGGCACCGACCCCGACCAGGACCGGCTGCGCGACGTGCTCGGCCGGGTGCTCGGCGACCCCGGGCTGCGGCTCGGCCTCTGGCAGGAGGAGAAGGAGGCGTACGCCGACGGGGCGGGCGAGAGCGTACGCGGCGAGGGCGCGGGGCGGACCCGCGTCGACTCCTCCCGGGGCACCCCGCTCGCCCTCCTGCACCACGACCCCGCGCTCGACGAGGATCCCGAACTCCTCGAAGCCGTCGGCGCGGCGCTGCGGCTCGCCCTGGAGAACGTATGGCTGCGGACCCAGGCCAAGGAGGTCACGTCGCGGATCGTACGGGCGGCCGACGCCGAGAGGGGACGCCTGGAGCGGGATCTGCACGACGGTGCGCAGGCCCGCCTCGTCTTCGCGCTGATGGCGCTGCGCCGCGTCGACAAGGGCCTCGCCGACCACCCCGACCCCTCGCTGCGCCGCTCCGTCGGCGAGGTCGAGGAGAGCCTCACCCTCGCCCTCGAAGAGCTGCGCGGCATCGCCCACGGCATCCACCCCGCCGTCCTCACCCGCGAGGGCCTCGGCCCCGCGCTCACCGCCCTCGCCCAGCAGGCCGCCGTGCCCGTCGTGGTCTCCGCCGAACCCCGGCGCTACGACCCGGTGGTGGAGTCCACCGCGTACTTCACCGTCTGCGAGGCCCTCGCCAACGCGGCCAAGCACGCCCGCGCCAAGGCCGTCAGCGTCTCCGCCCGGCAGTCCGGGGACCGGCTCGTCGTCGAGACCGTCGACGACGGCATCGGCGGCGCGGACACCTCGCGCGGCAGCGGGCTGCGGGGCCTGGCGGACCGGCTGGCCGCCGTGGACGGGATACTGCACGTGGAATCTCCCGCAGGCGGCGGGACCAGAATCAGGGCGGAGCTGCCGTGCGGGTGATTGTCGCCGAGGACACGGCGATCCTCAGGCAGGGGATCGTACGGCTCCTCACCGACGCGGGATTCGACGTCGCCGCCGCACTCGGCGAGGCGACGAGACTGCCCGCACTGGTCGCCGAACACCGCCCGGACGCCGTCCTCCTCGACATCCGGATGCCGCCCACCCACACCGACGAGGGCCTGCGGGCCGCCGCCGAAATCCGCGCCCTGCATCCGGGCACGGGCGTCCTGCTGCTGTCCCAGTACGTCGAGACGACCGACACCGTACGGGCCCTGGCCGAGAATCCGCGCGGCTTCGGCTACCTCCTCAAGGAGCGGGTCGCCGACATCGACGAACTCGGCGGCGCCCTCAGGCGCGTCGCAGCAGGAGGCAGCGTCCTGGACCCGCAGGTGGTGGACCGGCTGCTGAACACCCCGCGCGCCCCGGGCCCGCTCGACGAACTCACCGCCAGGGAACGCGAAGTGCTGGGCCTGATGGCCGAGGGCCGGAGCAATGACGCCATCGCCCGTTCCCTGGTCATCGGCGCGAAGACGGTCGAGACGCACGTCCGCAACATCTTCGCCAAACTGGCGCTGGAGACCGACCTGCACGACCACCGCAGGGTGCGGGCCGTGCTCACGTACCTGAGCCACCGGGCCGCCTTCTGACCCGCGGCAAGCAAGGACGTGCCACCGGAGGCACCGCGTCCACCACGGGACGGACGCCTATTAGAATCGCTTGTCATGTCGAAGCTTGACGAGTTGCTCGTTGATGTCGTCGCCCTGGTGGAGTCCGGGCACAGCAATCAGATGTCTCTGACCGTGGTCGCCGGAGGTGCCGTCATCACGGGGCGGCTGGCTCCCGAAGCCGTCTGGAGGCAGCGGGTGTCGGAGGTCCTGGCGGACTCGGCCCGCCTGAGTGATTTCTCCGCCGTCTTCACCGCTGCGGCGCGCGGGGAAGGGCCGCCCACCCATCTGCACTTCCATGTCGCGCGGATTCTGCAGGGCTCGGTGGGTATCCCGGAGACGGGCGGGATGTACCGCGTGGCGATCGAGGACGTCAGCGCCTGGACCGTGGGCGACTTCAGCTACTCCGACCACTGAACGTTCACCCACCCACGACCGCGCCGAAGCCCCCTGGCACGCGGTGAGGGGTCCGACCGGTGCTTCCCGGTCGGACCCCTCACTGCTGGTGCGGGGCGGCTTGCGCCGGCCCGTCGGTCAGGCGGCCGCGGGAGCGCCGAGCGTCGCGGAAGCCCGTGCCAACGGGGTGAGGGCACGCGCGGGTACGGCGGCCCGGGGGAGGTCGCGGCAGGTGAAGCCGAGTCGGGACATGGCCCGGAGGACTTCCCCTGCGCTGAAGTCGCGGCGGTCCTGGCGGGTGATGATCTGCCCGACCTGCTTGAGCGGGTAGGTGCGGCGGCCGATGATCACGGACTCGCCGAAGACCTGCTCGGGCTTGATGCCCTTCATCGTCTCCAGGACGCCGCTCTTGGTGAGGTCGAACGGGAAGCGGGCGATGACACAGCGCATGATGCCTCACAGGGAGAGGAGCGAAGAGGGGGTCGTACCGCGGCGAGGTCGTTCAGTGCGTCAGGGCGAGGACGCCCAGAGCGCTGCCGTGTGCGTCGACGACGGGCAGCGCGTCGAGCCGGCGGCTGTGCATCGCGTGCGCGGCTTCGGCGATCGGGGTCACGGGTGAGGTGCACGGCTCGCGGTCGCCGAGGATGTCGCGCAGTCGGACGCGGTCCGTGTACGTGGGGCTGCTGCGGGTGGCGGCGAGCTGGGCCCGGGTGACCAGCCCGGTGCACACGCCGTCGTCGTCGCAGACGAGCAGGCGTCCGGTGCGGGCGCCGGCCATGACGGCCAGGGCGACCTCGACGGTCATGTCGTCACAGACCTGCGGTCCGGTCGCGTCCATCGCCTCGGCCACCGTCCGTGGCGCGGTGGTGGTGTGCGGTGAGCGGGGCTGCATCTGAACCAGCGTCAAAAGGTGCCTCCTGCAGAGATGGGTCAGCTTTCGGATCACGAAGGGTCAGGCCGCCGCATTGAAGGAGGACTGACGCACGTTCACGCGCCGGGCAGCCGAAGCGGGGCTGCGACGACCGCGCGAGGCCGCGGTGCGGGTGCGCCGCTCGGCCACCGGCGCGGTGATCGTCACGGGGATCCCGGACGGGGCCTGGGCGCCGGTGATCCGGCTGAGTGCCTCCTCGCCGGAGCGGACCTGGGTGGTCTGGGGCACGATGCCGGCCGCCGTCATGAGGCGGCTCATGTCACGGCGCTGGTTCGGGGTCACCAGGGTGACGACGCTGCCGGACTCACCGGCCCTGGCGGTGCGGCCGCCGCGGTGGAGGTAGTCCTTGTGGTCGGTCGGCGGGTCGACGTTGACGACGAGGTCGAGGTTGTCGACGTGGATGCCGCGCGCCGCGACGTTCGTCGCGACGAGCACGGTGACGTGACCGGTCTTGAACTGGGCCAGGGTCCGGGTCCGCTGCGGCTGCGACTTCCCGCCGTGCAGGGCGGCGGCCCGCACCCCACTGGTCAGCAGGTCCTGGGTGAGCCGGTCGACAGCGTGCTTGGTGTCCAGGAACATGATCACCCGGCCCTCGCGTGCCGCGATCTCTGTCGTCGTCCGGTGCTTGTCGGCGCCGTGGACGTGCAGTACGTGGTGTTCCATCGTGGTGACCGCGCCGGCGGACGGGTCGACGGAGTGGACCACCGGGTCGGTGAGGTAGCGGCGGACCAGAAGATCGACGTTGCGGTCGAGGGTGGCGGAGAACAGCATCCGCTGACCCTCGGGGCGTACCTGGTCCAGGAGCGCGGTGACCTGCGGCATGAAGCCCATGTCGGCCATCTGGTCGGCCTCGTCCAGGACAGTGATCGCCACCTGGTTCAGCCGGCAGTCACCACGGTCGATGAGGTCCTTGAGGCGGCCCGGCGTCGCGACGACGACCTCGGCGCCGGCGCGCAGCGCGTTGGCCTGCCTGCCGATCGACATTCCGCCGACAACCGTGGTCAGGCGCAGCCGCAGCGAGCGGGCGTACGGAGTGAGCGCGTCGGTCACCTGCTGAGCCAGTTCACGGGTGGGTACGAGGACCAGGGCGAGCGGCTGGCGGGGCTCGGCACGCTGTCCGGAGGTGCGTGCCAGCAGTGCCAGGCCGAAGGCGAGGGTCTTGCCGGAGCCGGTGCGCCCGCGGCCCAGTACGTCACGGCCCGCGAGGGTGTTGGGCAGTGTCGCGCCCTGGATCGGGAACGGGACGCTCACGCCTTGCGCGGTGAGCGCGGCCAGCAGCTGCACGGGCATGTCGAGGTCGGCGAACGCCTCGACGGCGGGCAGCGCGGGGGTGAGGGTCTTCGGCACGGCGAACTCGCCCTGGACCGCGGTTCGACGGCTGGGGCCGCCCGAACGACGCGGGCTCCCCGAACGGGTCGGGGCGGGCGAGCCGAAGCGGCTGCCCCGGCCCGAACCCGAACCGGAGCCGAATGCGGGGCCGCCGGTGCGGCTGCGAGTGCGGGCGGAGCGGTCGTTCGTACGTGTGGGGTTCATGAGGAACCTTCCTTGACGCGGCACGTATCAAGGAATTCCCGCAGCAGGAAAGCAGCGCGGGGAACCACGAGAACGGGCCGAACGGAAATGCGAAAGAATCGGACTGCAATCCGCTAATGGATTGCGGGCGATGAAAATGATGACGTCACGCACAAATGGAATGAGGACGTCGATGGAGCAGAAATCCGCAGGAGCGAGTACCCCCGGGAAAGGGGCTGCGTGCGGCGGTGGCCCCACAGGGCGGAATCACTGTGGAAAATGCCCGCAGCTGGGGCCCGCACCCCGAGGGATGCGGGCCCCAGCTGCAAAATGTGCGTCAGTGTCAGGCGGGAACGATGTTCTCGGCCGTCGGACCCTTCTGGCCCGTCGCGATGTCGAAGGTGACCTTCTGGCCTTCGAGCAGTTCACGGAAGCCCTGGGCGGCGATGTTCGAGAAGTGGGCGAACACGTCGGCGCCGCCACCGTCCTGCTCGATGAAGCCGAAACCCTTGGCCGCGTTGAACCACTTCACAGTGCCTGATGCCATGTCTTATCTCCTCTGGGGCAGTACACCGGGACCCGCGATGTGCGGATGCCGGGTCGCCGCGATGATGCCCCGACCGGAAAATGACCGGCAATTCAAAAGCTTCCAGCGGATATCAATTCCGACGAAAGGCTTCAAGTTTTGGGAACCACAACTGCAACTGAGATCGACAGTAGCACGCAGCAACAGCCTGCGTGCGGCAAATAATTGCACTCTGCCGGGCAGGAGAAAAACACTCCCCACCGGAAGCGTTAAAGCCTCCCTGCGCGATTACAGATATTGACTCCCGTGGAGCGAAGCGTTCAGGAAAGTCGACCGTCCGTACGCAGCCCCGGCGTGGGCCGACTCCGCGCGGAACCGGGACCTGTAGCCGGAAGGCGGCCGACTGCTCCGTCGTTTTCGTCAGAGGGCATCCGCAGGGTTCGGCGACTCGGATGCACGGCGGTATTCGGCGTTGAGACGCTGGGCTTCTTCGAGCTGGTCTTCGAGGATGACGATGCGGCAGGCAGCCTCGATCGGGGTGCCCTGGTCGACGAGTTCCCGCGCGCGGGCGGCGATGCGCAGCTGGTAGCGGGAGTAGCGGCGGTGGCCGCCCTCGGACCGGAGCGGGGTGATGAGGCGGGCTTCGCCGAGGGAGCGCAGGAAGCCCTGGGTGGCGCCGATCATCTCGGCGGCCCGGCCCATCGTGTAGGCGGGGTAGTCGTCGTCATCGAGACGCCCGAACGAGTCGTCTGCTGTCATTTGCACCTCTCTGTTCTGTGAACGCACGGGTGTGAACGCACGGGAGGGGCCCGGGTGCCATGTGGCACCCGGGCCCCGAAGGAACTGCTACACCATCTGCCGGCCCTGGTACTGCGCCGGCCCTCTGTATCCGCCGACCCGACCTGGATGCTGTC
>NZ_JBEZKB010000033.1:0-96807 GCF_040651475.1 Streptomyces sp. NPDC048442 | reverse complement strand
CGAGCCGCGTACGCCACACCCAGATCACGGGCCAGAGGCGCCAACGACCAGCCGTCACCCGCGATGTGATGCACCACCACGAGCAGGACGTGCTCCTCCGGCGTGAGGGTGATCAGATGGGCGCGGACCGGGATCTCGCGGACCACCTCGAAGCCCTCGGCCGCGGTGCGCGCCAGGACGTCGTCGAGCGTCTCGGGGGTGGCATCGACGCGGTGCAGCCGCGGCCGGGCGGCCGGGTCGGCGGCGTCGAGGACGAGCTGCCGGGGGTGGCCGTCCACATCGGGAAAGAGCGTGCGCAGCGCCTCATGACGTGTCGTCACATCCGTGAGTGCGGCTTCCAGCGCGGCCGTGTCGAGGCGGCCACGCAGCCTCAGGGAGAGGCCCAGGTTGTAGGTGCCGCTGGGGCCCTCGAAGTGACCGAGGAACCAGAGCCGGCGCTGTGCGTGCGAGAGGGGGATCGCTGCGGGCCGCCGACGCGGGCGCACGGGCTCGCGAGCGCCCTGTGCGCCGTCGAGGGCGGCGGCGAGCGCAGCCACGGTGGGGGTCTCGAAGAGCGCGCGCACGGTGAGTTCGACGCCGAGGACGGTACGGATGCGACTGATCAGCCGGGTGGCGAGGAGCGAGTGGCCGCCGAGGTCGAAGAAGCCGTCGTCGATGGAGACTGCCGTGGCGTCGAGCACCTCGGCGAACAGGGCGCACAGCACGGTCTCCTGGCGGGTGCGCGGCGTCCGGCCCGCGCCCGTACCGCCGAAGTCCGGGGCGGGGAGCGCCCTGCGGTCGAGCTTGCCGTTCGTGGTCACCGGCAGGGAGTCGAGCACAAGGACGGCAGCGGGGACCATGTAGTCGGGCAGTGCGGCCGCGATGTGCGCGCGCAGCCCGGCGGGGTCGATGGAGTCGGCGGCGCCGGCGCCCGGCACGGCATAGGCCACGAGGCGCTTGTCGCCCGGACGGTCCTCGCGGACGATCACGGCGCCCTGGGCGACGCTCCCGTGCCCGACGAGGACGGCTTCGATCTCGCCGAGCTCGATTCTGAATCCGCGGATCTTGACCTGGTCGTCCGCCCGGCCGAGGTACTGCAGCTCTCCCCCGGCGGTCCAGCGGACGAGGTCGCCGGTGCGGTACATCCGGGCGCCGGGGGCGCCGAACGGATCGGCCACGAAGCGTTCGGCCGTCAGCCCGGGGCGGCCGAGATAGCCGCGGGCCAGACCGGCCCCGGTGAGGTACAGCTCGCCCGGCACTCCGGCCGGTACCGGTTGCAAGGTGGCGTCGAGCACGTACACACGGGTGTTGGTGATGGGGCGGCCGATCGGCGGGGCGCCGGTGCCCTGTTGGAGAGGGCCGCTCATGGTCGCGCAGACCGTCGACTCGGTGGGGCCGTAGGCGTTGACCATGCGACGGCCCGCGGACCAGCGGCCGACGAGCTCGGTGGAGCAGGCCTCACCTGCGGTGACCAGGGCCATGCCCTCGGGAAGGCGGGCGTCGCCCATGGCGGCGAGCACGACGGGCGGCAGGGTCGCATGGGTGACCTGCTGCTGGGTGAGGAGTCCGGCGAGGGGTTCACCGGCGGCCAGCCGCTCGGTGGGGGCCAGGACCAGCGCGGATCCGGACAGCAGGGTGGTGAGGATCTCCCAGATCGAGGCGTCGAAGCTGGGCGAGGAGAACTGCAGGACCCGGTGGCCGGGGCCGCCTCCGAAGGCGGCGCGGTGGGCGGCGGTCATGCTGGCGACACCCGCGTGGCTGACGACGACGCCCTTGGGGCGGCCGGTGGAGCCCGAGGTGTAGATGATGTACGCGGCGTCCAGCGGCAGGAGTTCGCCCGCTGCAAGGCCGTCCGGTGGGAGCTGCACCTCGTCGAGCAGCAGTCGCTCAAGACCGTCGTCCGGCAGCGCGGACCGGAGCGCGGTGCTGCTGAGGACGAGGGCGGGCCGGGCATCGCCGAGGATGTACGCGATCCGCTCGGCGGGGTAGGCCGGGTCGACCGGCACGTACACCGCACCCGCCTTCATCGTCGCGAGGAGGCAGACGATCGTCTCGACGGAGCGGCCGAGCGCCACGGCCACCGGGCTGCCCCGGTCCACGCCTCGGTCGCGCAGCAGCCGGGCGAGCCGCGCCGCCCGCGTGTCGAGTTCGCGGTAGGTCAGCGAGGTGTCCTCGAAGACGAGGGCGGTGGCGTCGGGGGTGGCGGCGACCTGCGTGGCGAAGAGCTCGGGGACGGTCGCGTACGGCACGTCGCCCGCGGTGTCGTTCCAGCCCACCAGAACACGGTCCCGCTCGTCGTCGGCGAGGATGCCGACGGCGCCTATGCGGGTGTCGGGGGCGGCGACGAGGGCGTCGAACAGGCGCAGGAACCGGTCGCCGACGGTGCGCACGGTCTCGTGGTCGAACAGGTCGAGTGCGAACTCGATCCGGCCTTCGACCCCGGCGGGCCCGCCGCCGTCGGTGAAGCGCTCCCCCAGCCGGAAGGAGAGGTCGAACTTGGCGGTGTCGGTCTCCAGGTTCCGGGCCGTGGCGACAAGTCCCGGGAGGTCGAGCACCGGCGCCTGGTTGTCCTCCATGGCGAGCGTGACCTGGGCGAGGGGGTGGCGGGCCAGGGAGCGGACCGGGTTGAGGACCTCCACCAGCCGCTCGAAGGGCACGTCCTGGTTCGCGTACGCCGCCAGGTCCGTCTCCCGGACCCGCTCCACCAGCTCACGGAAGGTCGGATCACCCGACAGATCCGTACGCAGCACCAGCGTGTTCACGAAGAACCCGACCAGATCGTCCAACGCCTCATCCGTACGCCCCGCGATGACCGTACCCACGGGAATGTCCTCACCCGCACCGAGCCGGCCGAGCAGCGCCGCGAGCGCGGCCTGCGCCACCATGAACACACTGGCACCGCTCTCCCGGGAGAGGGCGACGAGACGCTCGTGCGTCTGCGCACCGAGCCGGAAGTCGAGGTGGCCGCCCTGGTGGCCGGCGACGGCGGGGCGGGGGCGGTCGGTGGGGAGCGTCAGCTCCTCGGGAAGTCCGGCGAGCGTGTCCTTCCAGTGGGCGATCTGCTGGCAGAGCACACTCTGCGGGTCGTTCTCGTCGCCGAGCAGGTCGTGCTGCCAGAGGGAGTAGTCGGCGTACTGCACGGGCAGCGGGGTGAACTCCGGTGCGCCACCGCTCAGTCGGGACGTGTACGCGTGGCTCAGGTCACGGGTGAACGGTGCCACCGACCAGCCGTCGCCCGCGATGTGATGCACGACGACCAGCAGGACGTGCTGGTCGGGGGCGAGGGTGAACAGGTGGGCGCGTACCGGGATCTCCACGGCCAGGTTGAATCCGCGGGCGGCCGCGGCCGCGAGCTCACCGTCGAGGCTGTCGGCGGTGGCGTTCGCGACGAGAAGCTCGGGGAGCGCGTCGGCAGGCGTGCGAACGTGCTGGTACGGGGCGCCGTCCTGGACCGGGAAGACGGTGCGCAGGCTCTCGTGGCGTGCGACGACGTCGCCGAGGGCGGCGCGCAGCGCGTCGGTGTCGGGCCGGCCGGCCAGTTCGACGGTGAGCCCGTCGTTGTACGTGGCCCCGCCGCGCTCCATCTGGTTGAGGAACCACAGCCGGTTCTGTGCCGCGGACAACGGGAGTACCCGCGGCCTGGGCCGCTTGGTGAGGGACTGACGGGCCCCTGCGGCGAAGCCGAGTGCCTCGGCGAGGGAGGCGACCGTGGCGTTCTCGAAGACGGTCCGCAGTGTCAGCTCGGCCTTCAATTCCTTGCGGATCCGGCCGACGAGACGGGTCACCTGTAGTGAACTGCCGCCCAGCAGGAAGAAGTTGTCGTCCACCGTGACGTGGGCCTCGCCGAGCACCTCGGCGAAGAGACGGCACAGGACCTCCTCCTCGGTGGTGCGCGGGCCACGGGCCACGGCGCTTCCCGTGGCGAGCGCCGGGGCCTCGGCGGCAGGCGCCTCGCGCCGCGGCGCCGGGCCCTCGGTGTCCAGCTCGATGGAGTCCACCGGGCGGTCGGGGGCGGTGCTGCCGAGCCGGCGCAGGAAGTCGAGGAACGTGCCCTGGTACGCCTGGATCCTGTCGTCGCCGTACAGGTCGGGGTTGGCGTCGAAGTCGATCTGCAGTCCTCCGCCGGTGCCCCGGTCGTACACGATGAAGGAGATGTCGTCGGCGGGGCCGATGGAGAGGTTGTGCGGCCTGGCGGAATGTCCGGCGAAGGTGAGGTCGTAGTCGAACATCATGATGTTCACGTGCGGACCGACCAGCCGCCGGTCGTCGGCGAGCATGCCGAGGTCCCTGCGCAGGTCCTCGAACTGGTAGCGCTGGTGCTTCAGCGCGGCGCGCATCTCCGCGGAGACCTGGTGCAGGAGCTCCTCGACCGTGATTCCCGGCTTGATCGCGATCCGCAGGGGCAGCACGTTGGAGACCATGCCGGGCACGCTGCGGGCGCTCTTGCCGAGCCGGGTGGAGACCGGCAGGCCGAGCACGATCTCGGGGGCGCCCGTGAGCCGCTGCATCCAGGCGGCGACGGCCGCGATCAGTGCGGGCGGCCAGGTGACGGAGGCGTCGCTCGCCAGCGCGCGCAGCCGGTCGGTGTCCTGGGCGTCGAGGTGGGCGGTGCGTCGCGCCAGGGACGTGGCCAGGGCGGGCTGTTCGCCGGAGAGACTGACCGGCTCGGGGCACTCCTTGAGCCGGTCGATCCAGTAGGCGCGGTCGGCGCCGAACCGCTCGGAGTCCCGGTAGGCGTCCTTCTCCGCGTGCAGCTGCGCCAGCGGGGCGAACGGTCCTTCCGGTATCTGCTCGCCGGCCACCAGCGCCGAGTACACGGCGGCGGTCCGCCGGACGACCATGTTGACGGTGAAGCCGTCGACCAGCAGGTGGTGGTAGCGGTGCAGCCAGAGGTGACGGTCCTCGGCGACCTTGAAGAGGGCGAAGAGGAAGAGCTGGTCGCGCGCGGTGTCCAGGGGGCGTGCGAAGTCCTCGGCCATCCAGGCGCGGGCGGCGGCCCAGGGGTCGCTCTCGCCACTGACGTCGACGACGTGCAGGGACCAGTCGAGGCTGCCCGCAGGAACGATCCGCACGGCCGGGCCGTCGTCGGTCTCGACGAACCGCTGACGCAGCGTCTCGGCCTCGGTGACGACGCGCCGGAGCGCGGCCTCGAACAGGACCGCGTCGACCGGGCCGCCGATTTCCAGGAATTCCCCGGTGTTGAAGATCGTGTTCTGCGGATTCAACTGCTGCGCGTACCAGACGCCCGACTGGGCAGCGGTCAACGGCAGAAGGGCGCCCCGAAGGTCAGACACAACCACTCACCCTCAATGAAATGATCGAACAAGCACGGAAGAGAATTGCCGAGTGACAACACGACCATTCTTAACAGTCCTGTTTCGGCCGGGACAACGGCACTTGCAGAAACCTGCCACCCTCTTCGCAGACCGCGCATGCTAGCGTCGCAAGCATGACCCGAGAAGGAAAATTAGAAGCCACCTTGATCGATCGCTACATGCCGAAATGGCATTTCCGTGAACACCATTGGGTGGCCGTGTCCGCGCCCCGCGAAGAAGTACTGCGCGCGGCCCGTGAGATGACCTGGCGAGAGGCCCCGGTGGCGCGCTTCTTCCTGGCCTTCACCCGGAACAAACTGCAGGCCGACGGCAGGGTCCTCGACGACTTCGCGATGGGCGGGGACACCGTACTGGAGCTCTCCGACAACGAGTTGCTGTACGGGGGCATCGGCTCCCAGGCCGGCCCCGTGCGCCCGGACCTGCCCATGCCGGAGGTGTTCAAGGACTACGCGGAACCGGGCTGCACCAAGGTCGGTTTCAACATGCACTATTCCGACGGGGTATTGACGACGGAGACCAGGATCCTCGCCACCGACGAGCAGACCCGGCGGAACTTCGGCCGGTACTGGTTCTTGATCCGCATACCGAGCGGAATCATCAGGATCGCACTTCTCTCCGCGATCAAACGACGGGTCGACGGCGACCGTAAGAACTCCTCGAAGTATTCCGGCCGCCGCCCTTCCGATCAGCCCTGAGAATCCCTGACAAGTTCGATGAACCGGCCTGCCGTCGAGTTTCGGTAGAAGTCCTGGGTGGAAACCTTCGGCAGGCCGAGTTCTCGCATCTCACGGAGCAGCCGGATAACGAGCAGCGAATTCCCGCCGAGCTCGAAGAAGTTGTCCTGCTCGGTTACTTCGGCGTTCAGCGCATGCCCCCAGAGCTTGAGGAGCTGCGCGGCCAGCGGGTCGTGGCCTGCGCCGGGCACGACGGATTCCCCGGGCCCCTGCGCAGTCCGTACCGCGGCCGGAGCCGGGGCAGGCAGTGCGGCCGTGTCGACCTTGCCGTTGATGGTCAGCGGGATGGCGGGGAGTTCGGTGATCGAGGCCGGAACCATGTACGCGGGAAGTACGCGCCGGGCGTGGGCGAGCACGTCGGCGCCGGCTGCCCGGCCGCGCAGCGCCACATAGGCGTCGATGCGGGCGGTCGCCGAGTCCCCGGGGACCTCGTGATTCAGCACGGTCGCCGCCCCCGACACCTCGGGGTGGCTCAGCAGGACGTTGCGGATCTCGTCCAGTTCGATGCGGTGGCCGCGCACCTTGACCTGGCTGTCCAGCCGTCCGAGGTGATCGAGGCCGCCATCGGGGCGCAGCCTGCCTCGGTCGCCGCTGCGGTAGATCCGGCCACCGCCGTACGGATCGTCGACGAAGCGTTCCGCGGTGAGTTCGGGCAGTCCGAGATAGCGGTCGGCGACGCCTGCGCCGCCGACGCAGATCTCCCCGGCGGCTCCGACCGGCAGCAACCGGCCGCGCGGGTCGCGGACCGACAGGGTCCAGCCGGGCAGCGCGGGTCCGACCCGGCGGCCGGCCGCCAGGACGTCGGCAGGAGTCACGGTGTGCGCGGTGACATGGACCGTGGTCTCGGTGATGCCGAACATGTTCACCAGCCGGCAGCCGCTGGGCGAATGCCTGGCGAACCAGGGCGCGAGCATCCGCACGTCGAGCGGTTCACCGCCGAAGACCACCAGTCGTACGGCAAGTTCCGCACTCCCCCGCCGGTCCGCCTCGATCACCTGGGCGAACGCGGACGGAGTCTGGTTGAGCACGGTGACCCGCTCCGTCACGAGCAGCTCGTGGAAGAGCTCGGTGTCACGGGTGACCCAGTGGTCCACGACCACCAGCCGGCCGCCGGTGAGCAGGCTGCCCCAGATCTCCCAGACGGAGAAGTCGAAGGCGCTGGAATGGAACAGCGTCCACACGTCGTCCCCGCCGAGGGCGAAGTCCTCGCGGGTCGCGTCGAGAAGGGCCACCACGTTCCGGTGCGGGACCACGACGCCCTTGGGCCGGCCGGTGGACCCCGAGGTGTAGATGACGTACGCGGGGGCCGATCCGTCCGCCGGGAGCGGAGTCGGCGCGGCGCCGCCGCCGAGGGCGCGGAGTTCGGCGGGGGTGACGACCTGTGTTCCCCGGACGGCCGGGAAGGCTTCGTCGAGACCGCCGACGACCACCATGACGCCCGCGTTCTCCACGGTGTAGCGCAGCCGCTCCTCGGGGTAGTGCAGGTCCATCGGCACGTAGGCGCAGTCCGCCTTGAGGATCCCGAGAAGGGTCACGACCAGGTCGGCATCGCGTTCCAGCGCCACGCCGACCATGCTGCCGGGGGCGACGCCCAGCGCGCGCAGACCTGCCGCGGTCCGTGCGGCGCGTTCGTCCAGTTCGGCGTAGCTGAGGCTGGTGCCGCCCGCGGTGAGCGCCACCGCGTCGGGACGTTCACGCACGACGTCGGCGAACAGTCCGTGCACCGTACGATCGGCCCCGCCGGCGGCGACGGGGGGCGTGACGCCCAGTCGCAGCACCGCCTCGGTCTCCAGCGGGCCCAGCAGCTCGACGGTGTCGAGCCGTCGCTCGCCGCCGTCCGCCAACTGGGCGGCGACACGGGCGACATGGGACGCGAACCGGTCGGCGACGGCAGGGGCGAGGCCGCCGAGATCATGACGGAGCACCCCCGAGGCGCTGCCATCGTCGTACAGGGCGAAGTGCAGTACGGCGGGCAGTTCGGGGGCGAGCGAGGACAGCCGGCGCTCACCGCGCCCGGTCTCCTCGATGAGCACGCCGACACCTGACAGCGGCAGCAGCCCACCCCCGTAGGAGTCCTCCCACCCGGCGAGGTAGTCACAGATCCGCTGGTCCTCGTCGACCGTCTCGCCCGCGCCGTACCGCGCGAGCACCAACGCGGTCGCCGCCGGGAGCAGGGCCCGCCACCCGGCGCGTACGCCGGTGGACGGCTGCACCGGCAGCACCACCGGCACTTCACCGGTGCGGCCCGCGTCGGCCGGGTCACCGAGACCCCAGTCCAGAGCGGGGCCGAAACCGTCCGAGGTCCTGGCGGCGCCCGCGGCGCTCCGCCCGATGGTGAAAAGGCCCTGTTCAAAGGTGAGTTCGTGGCGGGCCACCAGGACCAGATCGGCGTCGCCGTCGGCGTAGCGCAGCAGTACGGCGCGGAGCGGCAGGCCGGTGGTGTGCAGCGGGCGCTCCGCCTCCTGCCTGACCCGGGCCCCGGCGTCCGGATGCTCCGCCCCGAAGGGCAGGGCGTCCTCCCACAGCGTCAGCTGCGCCAGTTCCGGCCAGGGGTCCCTCGCTTGGGCGCGCAGGCGCTGCCGCAGATCCCCGGCATCGATCGGGCCCGGCACACGGACCACCAGGCTGTGGCAGGACCTGGCCTGACTTCTCGACATGGTCGGACTCCTGATGCAGTACGGAGGGACGGATGAGGACGGGATACGTGGCGCGGGCCTCGGGCGTGGAGGTGGTCAGCGGGCGCTGAAGCCGCCGTCGACGGTGAGGGTGGTTCCCGTGACCTGGCGCGAGTCGTTCCCGGCGAGCCAGACGGCCGCGCCGGCGATGTCCTGCGGTTCGATGAGTGTGTTCATGGGCTGGGACTGCACGAAGATCTCCTCGTGCTCGTCCACATCCACGTCGAGGGACCGGGCGATCTCGGCGAGCATCCGGCCCTCGTGCAGCGGATCGTCGCGGACGGAGCCGGGGCAGAGCGCATTCACCCGGACCCGGAAGGGCCCGTAGTCGAGCGCCGCGGCCTTGGTCAGGCCGATGAGTCCGTGCTTGGCGGCGACGTAGCCGGCGAAGTGGCGGTATCCGACGAGGCCCGCGGTCGACGCCACGTTGATGACGCTGCCCGAGCGCTGTTCGATCATGGCCGGGACGACGGCCTTCGTCATCCGCCACGCGCCCGTCAGGTCGACGCCGACCATCAGGTCCCACTCGTCCTCGCTGATCTCGTGGACCGCCTTGCCCGAAGGCGCCGCGATTCCCGCACCGTTGAGCAGCACGTCAACAGTCCCGAACCGGTCGAAGGCCTGCCGTGCGACCTCCTGCACCGCCTCGCGCTCGCGCACGTCGGCGGCCACGGTCACGGTGGCGGCGCCCTCCTTGCGGCAGAGCTCGGCGGTGTGTTCCAGCTGGTCCGCCGATCCCAACGGGTAGGGCACAGCGGCCAGGTCCTTCGCGATGTCCACGAGGACCAGGTCGGCGCCTTCCCGCGCGAAGCGCACGGCGCAGGACCGGCCGAGCCCGCGGGCCGCGCCGGTCACCACGATGATCTTGTCCTGGAGCAGCATGTCCTGGCCCTTCCCTGCCGTCCGCGTCCGTGTCGTACGGGTCATCGCTGCGGTGCCGGTTGCGGCCGCAACGCCTGGGTGACCGCGTCGATGAGCGGCAGCGGCGACTCGGTGAGGTACATGTGCTCCCCGGCCAGCTCCACGAGCCGGAACGCGGCGGAGGTGGCGTGCTGCCACTCGGCGGCCCGTTCCCGGCCGACCAGCCGGTCGTCGGTGCCGCGCAGCGAGGTGACGGGGGTGCGCAGCAGCTCGTCCGACACGGGCTTGTAGTTCTCGTGCATCTCCACGTCCGCACGCAGGATCGGCAGCAGCAGCTCCTGCATGTCGGGGTCGGCGAGAGCGTCGTGCTCGTACCCGGCGAACTCCTGCACCCGGTCGAGGAATTCGTCGTCCGCCAGCCCGGTGGCCCGGCGGCTGCGCCCCGTCCATGGCCCGGGAGATCCGCTCACGAAGAGATGGGTCAGCTCGACGGCCGGGTCCTGCTCCAGCCGACGGGCCACCTCGTAGGCGAGTACGGCGCCGAGGCTGTGCCCGAAGAGGGCGACGGGGTCACCCCCCACCAGGCCCGCGACGCTCGGCGCGAGTGCGTCGGCCGCCGCTGCGACGTCCCGGAACGGCTCGTCGACGAATTGCTCCTCACGGCCCGGGAGTTGGAGCGGAACAATGCGCGGCGCGTGGTCGGGAAGTGCTTTCCAGGCGCGGTAGAAACCGGCGCCGCCTCCGGCAAAGGGAAGGCACACCAGTGAATGAGTCATGAGCCGCATCGCTTTCTCAGAAGCTGTGTGAGTGCCACGTTCACATTGGCGGAGCCCATGGGCAACGGGCGTTGCACAATGCTGCCAACGCCCGTTGCCCGGCACCCGGGAGGGGGATTTCAGACCGCGTCCATGGCGTCCGCCAGAGACTTCGGGCGCATGTCGGTCCAGTGCTCGTTGATGTGGTCGAGCGACGCCTGACGGGTGTCCTCACCGTGTGCCACGGTCCAGCCGTCCGGGACCTCGGCGAACGCGGGCCACAGCGAATGCTGGTTCTCCTCGTTGACGAGGACCAGGTAGCGGGCGTCGTCGTTCTCGAAAGGGTTGGTCGCCATGGTCAGTTCTCCTTCTGGGTGGTCTTCAGGGCACGGGCACGGACCGTCTCGACGAAGTCGGGAAGCCGGTCCACACCCCAGAACTTTTCAAATCCGCTGATGAAGTACGGGACCCCGAACACACCGTCGCGGTGCAGGGAGTCGAGCGCCGCGTGGCCGCGTTCGCGCACCTCGTCGTTCTCGTGGGCGCCGGCCAGCAGTTCCGGGTCGAGGTCCAGCTCCTTGGCGACCCGGCGCATGGTGTCGGGCTGCGAGATGTCCACGCCGAGCTCCCAGCGGGCCCGGTAGACCGCGGCGATGAACTCCCTGCCCGCGCCCAGCTCCTGGGCCACCAGGTAGGACAGGTGCGGAACCTGCCACCGGGGCTCGGTGTCCACCGGCCAAACCATGTCCAGGCCGCGGGCCCGGCACAGCCGGCGGACGTCCTGAAGGATGTAGAGGTGCTTCTCCTTGGACATCGGCACGTACGGCAAGGTGATGTTGTTGCGTTCCAGATGGTCCAGTGCGGGCTCGTCCGGTTCCCAGAAGGGAAGCCATTCGATCTGGTCGGCCACGTCCGGGTACTGCCCCAGCAGATCCCGGTAGGCCATCCAGGAGTAGGGGCTGCGGAACGAGAAGTACCAGCGAGGCCCTCTTCGTGCCATCTCCGCCTCCAATGGGCTCGGGGGAATGGATCGGTCGGGTCGGGTCGGGTCAGGTCCGGTCAGATGGTGATGCCGCCGTCGATCTGCAGTACGGAGCCGGTGATGTAGGCGGCCTTGTCCGAGACCAGGTAGGCAACCAGGTCGGCGACCTCCTCCGCGGTGCCCATGCGGCGCAGCGGGATCGAGGAGAGGGCTTCCTTGCGGGCCTTGTCGTTCATCGCGGTGACCATGTCGGTCTCGATGAAGCCGGGGGCAACCGCGTTGACCCTGATGCCGGAGCGGCCGGTCTCCTTGGC
The DNA here is from genome assembly GCF_040651475.1 of Streptomyces sp. NPDC048442. Lineage (NCBI taxonomy): Bacteria > Bacillati > Actinomycetota > Actinomycetes > Kitasatosporales > Streptomycetaceae > Streptomyces > Streptomyces sp. NPDC048442. The sequence continues at coordinate 85,171 of NZ_JBEZKB010000033.1, read as the reverse complement.
CAGGGCGCGGGAGAAGCCGATGATCCCGGCCTTGGACGCGGAATAGTTGGTCTGGGTGGCATGACCGTAAACACCGGCCACCGAGGAGAGATTGACGATCGCCCCGCTGCGGCGCTTCATCATGCCGAAGACCACGGCACGGCAGACGTGGTAGACGCCGTCGAGGTTGGTGGCGACGACCTGGCGCCACTGCTCGTCCTCCATGAGGACCAGCGGGTTGTCGCGGGTGATGCCCGCAGCGGTGACCGCCGCGTCGATGTGACCGAACCGGTCTTCGGTCGCGGCGATCCAGGCGCGTACGGAAGCAGCCTCGGTGACGTCGACCCGGGTGCCCGTCACCGTCGTGCCGCTGTCCTCGGTCTCCTTCTCCAGGGTGCGGGCGGACGCGTCGTCCGAGCGGTAGCAGAAGGCGACGTCGAATCCGTCGCGGGCCAGTGCGCGGACCGTTGCCCGGCCGATGCCGCGCGACCCGCCGGTGACCAGGGCCACCCGGTTCGTGCTGTCTCCCATGATGTCTCATTCCTCCGTGTGCGGTCGGGTCAGGTGCTGGCGGCGACGGGGCTCGGCTCCTCGGCAGGGCGCAACTCCTCGGCAGGACGGAAGGCCATGACGATCCGGGCGACGGTCATCACCGTCTCGCCCGCCGAGCGGCTCTCGCCCTCGAAAAGGAGGGTGTCGTCGATCCTGCGGTCGAGCCTGACCCGGTGTTCCAGGACCTCCCCGGGAAGCACCGGCCGGTGGAACTCGACGCCGGTCATGGCGCCGAAGAGCATCACCTGCCCCGTCAGGACGTCCGGGTTGGGGTCGTCCCAGGTGGCGAGGACCCCGGCCGACTGGCACCAGGACTCCACCAGGAGCGCGGCGGGGTAGGCGAAGTCCTCGTCGGGGCTGTCCGGGCCGAGCTTGTCGTACCAGGGTTCGTTGCAGGTGACCGCCTTGAGCGCGGTCAGCCGCTCGCCGGGTACGACGTCGACGACCCGGTCGACGAGCAGCATCGGGAAGCGGTGCGGCAGCCGGGCCCTGATGTCGCGCTGGCCACTCATCGCGCCGCTTCCGTCCGGGGAGTGCGGGTGCGGTAGCGCAGCCGTACCGTGGCGGCGGCGCCGCGCCCGGTGGTGAGCTTCGCCCTGCACTGCCAGTCCCCGCCCGGAGTCTGCTTCCAGCCCATGGCGATGTCCACCTGGTCACCCGGGAAGACGGGGCCCGTGAACCGGGTCGACTCGACGGCGGCCAGCTCGGGATCCTTCGTCCCGTCGGGTGCGGTGGCCCCCCCACCGAGGTGGGCGCACTCCACCAGGCAGACGCCGGGGAAGATCGGGAAGCCCGGGTAGTGGCCGGGCAGCACGGTCTCGGTGTCCCGGACGGTGAAGCGGGCCGCGGTGTGCGACGCGTCCTCGGCGGGCAGCACTTCGACGGGCCCCGCGAGCGGGCTCGCGGCGGGCATCAGGCTGCCTGCTGCGCCGCGTCGAATTTGCCGAGCAGCAGGTCGTAGGCGCTCTGCAGGGTGACGATCTGCTTGAGCTCGGACTCCGGAAGCTTGATGCCGTACTTCTTCTCCAGGACGACGACGACCTCCAGGGCCATCAGCGAGTCGACCTCCAGGTCGTCGACGAACCTGGCGTCGTCGGTCACCTCGGACACCTCGACGTCCAGTACCTGTGCCACGACGGCGCGGAGCTCTTCCTTCTCCAGCATGGGTTCCTGTTCCTCTCGTCAACTGCGGGGCGGGGCGGGGCGGGCGGACAGGCTCAGCGCAGGCCGAGCAGGGCGCAGCCGACGGTGCCGGTGCGGTCCACGGAAGTGATCACGCCGATCCGGCCGGCCGCGAGCTCGGGCCGGTCGGCGGCGTACGACAGCAGTGCGGCGGTCTGGAAGGCCGCCGCGGCAGCTCCGGTGTCGCCGATCAGGGAGGTGGGCGTCAGATCGGTGGGGTTGACCGCTCCGAAGACCTCCAGCACGGCGTCGCTCTCGCCCCTGCCTTCGCGTCCCGGTGCTCCGGAGCGGGCGACGGCGACCACCTGGGCCGGGTCGACGCCGGCCCGGCGCAGCGCGGAGCGCAGGCAGGAGACGAGGGTGGGGCGGGTGTCGCCGTCGAGCACCACACCGAGTTCGACGGCGAGGAGTTCGGCGAGGACGGGCTGACCGGGGTCGTCGGGGTCGTACGGCTCGACCAGGAGCATCGCGCAGCCTTCCCCGAGCGGGGCGGTCGTGCCGGTGCCTTCGTCCGGGTCGTCGGCCGACCGGCGTTCCAGCCAGGAGCGGGCCTGTGAGAACTCCTCGGCGGCCCCGCACAGGACGGTTCGGGCACGACCCGAACTCAGCAGCCTGCGCGAGTAGTTGAGAGCGTGCAGCCCGGCGGTGCGGCCGCCCGCGATGGTGGCGTTGGGGCCCTTGAGCTGGTACCAGATGGCGCTCTGTCCGGCGGCGCAGTTCATCACCGTGTTGGGGAAGCGCGCCGGGTCGACGAAGAAGGGCTGCTCACCGGTGAGGGATTCCCGGGTGAAGTCCATCATCGACTGGGCGCTGCCGGTCGTGGTGCCGAGCGCGAAGGCCGCCCCCTCCCCCGTGCCGACGGCCCGGTTGCGCTCGCCGTCGTCGAGGAGGGCGCCGACGGTGGTGACGGCGAGCCCGGTGACCCGGTCCATGGAGCGGGTGCCCTTCTTGCCCAGCACCTCACGGACGCTGAAGGAGGGCACGACGCAGCCGTATCCGTCGGGGGTGACGCCGTGCTCGGGACCGAGTTCGGTGACGGTCGCGCGCCGCTCGCGCAGGCCGTCGGCGAACGCCGAGCTGCCGATGCCGTACGACGACACGGCCGACCAGGCGGTGATCACCGGGTGTCCGGCGCCCGTGGTGAGTGTGGACATGACCGTCACGCATTCCTTCCGTTCGAACAACTCATAAGAAACAGACCATTCGGTACCCGGTCCAGCGGGTGGCCAGTTCGCCGTCCTGCGCGACCCGGATGCCGTCGAGCAGCCGGCCGGGCGAGTGCGCCGCACCGACCGCCGCGAGACCGGGCTCCTCCGCCCAGACGCCGACGCCCGCTTCGATCAGCGTGCGCAGCCCCTTGCGGGGGTCGCTGAGGGTGCCCACCGTGCGGTTTCCGATCCGCAGCGGCGGGGGCGGGCCCGCGTTCAGCGCATACGTCACGGCCTGGCCGCGCAGCAGGATGTCGAGGCCGCCGAGCTGCCGGTGCAGTTCGGCGGCGAGGTAGAACTCGTCGAAGAACTGCTTCTCCAACGCACCCCGGTGTCCGCGCTCCACGATCGCGAGCACCCGCCCGTCCGGACGGTCGATGTCCGTGCCCGCCCGGTTCTCCTGAGTGGCCATCAGATCACTCCCATCAGAATGGTCTTGGTGGCCGCGGCCACGTTGGCGGCGTACCCTCCCGGCGGCCGCAGTACGACCTCCGGCAGGTGGTCGACGACGCCCCGGTCGTCGCTGCAGAACCGGCAGCCGTACCAGTACAGACGGTCGGGGAACGCGGCCAGCAGCTCCTGGGCCAGGGCCGCCGTGGACGGATACTCGCGGTTCCAGTCGGCCAGGTTGCGCGGCTTTTCCGGGCCCAGGGCGCGTTGGGTGAGCATCGTCGCGTATCCGCAGGTCCACACCTGCACGGCGGCGCCCCGTTCCAGCAGCGACTGGGTCAGCCTGAGTGCGGTGGTGACCTGGTCGGAGTCGTGCGGCGCACCCATGAGGGTGATCAGTACATCCGTGTGCGGAATGGTCCTGGCCACTCAGTGCCACACCACCCGGACGGCGGGATCGAGGATCCAGCCCGCGACCTCGTCCATGGCGACCACGCGGAGTTCGGGCCTGAGCGGGGTTTGGTCGAGTCCCCGCTGGGCGAGCGAGAACCCGTCGGCGGCCAGTACCCCGCCCCCCTTCTGGAACCGGTCCAGGTCCTCGTCGCTGCCCGGCACCGCCAGCACGACACCGTCCTGGACCAGGAAGAGGAGTACGGAGTGCCCGATGAGCGCCTGGGTGACGGCATCGCGCCGGAAGCCGCCCGCGTCCTGCATGACCCGCCCATGGCTCTCGATGAGCAGCAGCCGGGGCGGGGCACCGCTCTCCCAGATCTCGGTCACGTCTACGGTGCCTTGCCGTTGATCGCGTCGACGACCCGCTGGTCGAGGCTGACCAGGCTCCAGTCGCGGCGGTTCTCGATGACCGCGTACCCGTGCACGATGCTGCCGGTCGCGGTCTTCACCAGCGTGCCTTCGCGCAGTACGTAGAAGTCCATCCGCGAGGTGTAGGTGAAGTCCTTGAAGACGTCCTCGACGGTGTAGACCGTGTAGAGGTCCTCCTCCATCAGCGCCTCGTCGAGGATGCGGATGTCGGAGCGGGGCACGACCGGAATCCAGCGGCGGTCATCGAGAAGGGTCTTGATGGAGATGCCGCGGTCGGCGACGAAGCGGTCCTTGCCCTCCTCCATCAGCCGCAGGTAGCCGGACATCTGGATGCGCTCCGTGAAGTGGCAGTACGGGTACGGAATGTTCCACTTCCAGGCGTACGCGTTGCGCCCCGCGGTGAGCGAGGCGAGGATCTCCGCCTCGGCCGGGGCCACTGCGGGGGTCTCGCGCTCCAGGTCGTCACCGAGGGTGGCCACGGCGTACTGGGCCAGCTCGGCCGGGATGTCGCCGGCCGCCTCCAGGTAAGTGTCGATCCGCAGCGACACCCGCACCTTGGCGGTGACGGCCTTGAGCGTCTCGCCGCCCCGCTCGAACCGGATGGTGACCTTGAAGCCGATGGTGGCGGCCCCGGCCTCGCCCTTCGGGGTCCACGGCACGACCTCGGCTTCGGCGACGTCGTCCATGTGGAAGGCGTGCAGGATGCGGCTGTCGATGGAGACCAGGTCGAGGCCGAGGCCGTGCGTCTCGTAGAGCGCCCGGGCCGGCAGTCCGGTCTGACGGAAGTGGTCGAGCACGGCTTCCTCGATGAGGTAGTTGACGTGCTTGAACCCGATCCAGGTGCAGATGTTGGAGCCCTCGTACCGGGGGCGGACCTGCGTGGTGGTGGTCGTGGTGAGGAGCGCCTTGACGGCGGTCTCCGTGACGAGGGTCATCGCTGGGACTCCAGGGCGTCGAGGGGGGCGGTCCGCCGGAGCGGGGTCCCGCCCCGTGATGAGTGGAGGAACTCCCGTATCTCCGCGGCGAATTGTTCGGCCGCCTCGATCATCGGGAAGTGTCCGCAGCCCGGCAGCACGCGGGCGTACGCAGCGGGCAGGGCAGCGGCGAGCGCCAGGCTCTCGGCGGGCGGCGCCGCGAAGTCGGTCTCACCGCTCAGCACGAGGGTGCGCGCGGTGATCCGGCCGGTCTGCAGTGAGGGGGTGCGCAGGTAGAGCTCGAAGAAGCGCAGCCAGCCGTAGGGCCCGACCCGGTCGCGCACCCGCCGGCCCATGGCCTGCTGGATGTCGGCGGAGAGCCTGCCGCCGGAGTGGACGCGGATCCCCTCTTCCATGATCAAGTGGAATTCGTTCAGGTAGTAGCTGATCGAATCCCAGTCGAACTCTTCCTGGTCCGCCCGGAAGAAGGGGGACACCAGCACCAGCGAGCGGATGCCGTAGTGGCGCAGCGCGTCGGTGCCGCCCCTGGCCTTCTGGTCGAGCAGGTCGAGGAGCACGTTGGCGGCCATCGAGTGGGCGACGAGCGTCTCGGCGCGGCCCGGCACCAGCTCCAGGGCCCGGGCGAGCCAGCCCCTCAGATTGGGGTCCTGGCCCCATTCGGTGATGCCGTCGGTACGCCAGGGAAGCCGGGCGGTCCAGATCTCGGCGTCCTCGGGGAGGAGGCCGAGCGTGCGGTCCCAGACGCTGTCGTTGGCGGCGAGCCCGTGCAGCAGCAGCATCCGCCCGCCGGTTCCCGCCGTGCGCTGTTCGACCGAGACCGGTCGCAGATCGAGGTTGGTGTTCACCTATGCCGCCTCCGGCGCGAGCAGCAGGAGTTCCGCGCTCGCGTCGTTCGACGCGGTGCCCACGACAGCCTGGACGGGGCCCCGCTCGCCGACGTCGAACCATCCGACGGCGGCGGCGCACTGCAGGACTCCGTACGCCCCGGAAGCCCGCCCGAGGTGTTCCGGGAGCTGCCAGCGGCGGCCGAGGGCCGGCCCCGGGTCCCCGGCCCTGCGGCTGTAGGGGCCGACCACGGCACGTACGTTCGCCGAGCGTTCCGCCGCGGCCGTCCGGGACTCCAGGAGCAGAGCCGCGCCGCCGTCCACCGCACGGGTGCCGCCGAGGAGCCGGCGCACCACGTCGTTGTCGGGTTCGACGCCCAGGACGAGGACCCGGTCCGTACGGCCGGCCGTGATCATCGTGACCGCCCAGTGGACGGCGTCGAGACCGGACGTCTCGCCGTTGCAGACCATCAGGTTGGGTCCGCGCAGGCCGTAACGGATGGCAGCCGAGGAGGCGATCACGTTGCTGGAGGCATTGGGCAGGTCCATCGGGCTGGTCGCCGTGACGGTCTCTTCCCTGATGGTGTCCAGGGCCCGTACGACGGTGTCCAGGTTGCCGAAGTTGGAGCTGACGACCATGCCGACGGATTCGGCGGGCACGGTGAGTCCGTCCTCGCCCAGCAGTCCGGCGTCGCCGAGCACCGCGGCGGTCAGGCAGTAACCGAGCTGGGTGGCACGGTCCTTGTAGCGAAGGCCCTTGCGGCCCACGCAACCCGCGGGCTCGACCGGGGCACCGCCCGGCGCGGGTCCTTCGGCGAGGGCCCGTACGGTGTCGGCGCCCGGCAGCAGGACGGCAGCCCCGGTGACGACGACAGCAGCACTCCGCGTGCTCATCGGGTTCCTTCCACGATGGTGACGGCGTTGATGCCGCCGAATCCGAAAGCGTTGAGCTGCGCCACGTTCAGCTGGCGGCCGTCGGCCGCCTCGCCGGTGACGAAGCGGAACCGCGCGGCCTCATCGACCGGCTCGTCCAGGCCCACGGTCGGCGGCACCCGCCCTTCGTTCAGGGCGCGTACGCCCACGATCAGGTTGAGCAGACCGGACGCCCCCGAGGTGTGCCCCGTCATCGACTTCACGGCCGTCATGAGCGGCCGGTCCGCGTCGTCTCCGAGCACGGCGGCAAGCGCGGTGGCCTCCGCCTCGTCGTTGAGCAGGGTGCCGGTGCCGTGCAGCATCACGAGGTCGACGTCCGAGGGCTTGACCCCGGCGATGCGGTGCGCGGCGCGCATGGCCTCGGCGATGCCTTCCGGCGACGGGGCGGTGACGTGGTACGCGTCGCAGTTGACGGCGACGCCGCGCAGCCGCCCGTACACCTGGGGAGCGTCGCGGTCGGTGCGGCGCAGCACGATCGCTGCGGCGCCGTCGCCCATCAGGACGCCTGTACGGTTGCGGTCGAAGGGGCGCACCCGCTCCGGCGGCACCGGATGGACGCGCTCCAGGAGTCCGTACATGGACTCGGTCAGTACGTCGACACCGGCGACGATCACGGTGTCGGGGGCGTCGTCGCCCTCCTGGTCCAGCAGGTCGGAGCCGAGCGCCAGCGCGTACAGGGAGGCCGAGCAGGCGTTGGAGAAGGTGTGGGTGACATCGGCGTTGAAGCGCTCACGCAGCTTGGTGCCGAAGTGCAGCCCGGAGTCGGCGAACGGTGAGCCGTCGCGCCACCAGAGTTCGAGCGAGCGCAGCTCGCGCAGTCCGGTGCCGATCAGGATCGGGATGCCGCTCAGGTCCTCGCCGAGTCCGGCGTCCGCCGCGGCCTGTCCGATCGCGTCGAGGAGCAGCCGGGTGGCGCGGCCGGGTATGTCCTCGCCGGGCACGGGGCGGTCGTCCACCTCGTAGGCGTGCTGGGCACGGAACCGGGTGCGGTCGAAGCCGCGGAGTTCGGCCCGGCCGCTGTGGCCCTGGCACAGGCTCTCGAAGAGTTCGTCGACCCCGGATCCGGTCGCTGCGACGGCGCCCATCCCGATGATGGGGCGGATCGTCATGACGCCTCCTTGATTGCGTCGTACCGGCCGAGCAGCACCGCCGCGTTGTTGCCGCCGAAGGCGAGACCGTTGTTCTGAACGATCCGCAGGTCGGCCTCGACCGCCTGGTTCGGCACGCAGTCGACGTCGCACTCGGGGTCGGTGGTGACGTGGTTGATGGTGGGCGGGATGAAGCGGTTCTGGATGGCGAGGGCGCAGCCGATCGCGCCGAGCGCGCTGGCCGCGCCCATGCTGTGGCCGAGCATCGACTTCATGGAAACGGTGCGGGGAGGCGTGTCTCCGAAGACGTGGCGGATGGCGCCCGCCTCGGTGATGTCGTTGGCCCTGGTGCCGGTGCCGTGGGCGGAGATGAGGTCCACCTCGTGCGGTGCGACGCCGGCGTTGTCCAGTGCGAGCCGCATCAGTTCGGCGACGCTGTCGCGGTCGGGGGCGACCTGGTGGTGCGCGTCGCAGTTGAGGCCGTAGCCGAGCACTTCGGCGTAGATGGTGGCGCCCCGCTCCAGGGCGGAGTCGAGACGCTCCAGGACGAGTACGCCGGCGCCCTCTCCGGTGAGGATCCCCTTGCGGTCCACGTCGAAGGGCTGGCAGCGGTCGGGGGCGATGGTGCCCAGGCGGTAGAAGCCGGTGAAGGTCTTGCGGCACATCGCGTCCGCGCCTCCGCAGAAGGCGAACTCCGCCTCGCCGGAGCTCACCGCGTCGAAGCCGTACCCGATCGCGTAGTTGCCCGCGGAGCAGGCGGTGGGGATGGTGAGCGCCTCCACGTCCCAAAGGCCCAGTTCCTGGGCGATGGCCACCGACAGCCGCCCGGCGGGCACCCGCCGGGCAGCCGCCGGGTCGAACGATCCGACGCCGTCGGCGAGTTCGCTCTCGACCAGCTGGTCGAGGTCGTAGCTCTCGCCGTCGGTGGTGCCGATGGAGATCAGCCCGCGGCGGGTGCGCAGATCCGCCAGGTCGAGTCCCGAGTCCTCCAGGGCCATCCGGGCGGCCGCCGCCGAGAACTGCGCGGCCCTGCCGAGCTGTTCCACGTCCAGCGTGCTGATCCACTCCCGCGGGTCGAAGTCCGTGATCTCGCACCCGTTCGCGTGGGCGAAGCCCTCGGTGTCGAACACCGTGATGGGCCGCGCCCCGCTGCGCCCTTCGCGGAGTCCCTGCAGGAACTCCTTGGCCCCCAGCCCGATGCTGGAGACCACACCGAGTCCCGTGAGGACGACCCGGTGCCGCTCGGTCCGGACCTGGCCGGTACCGCGCACTGCCGTCATGCCAACCTCCCAATCAACCGCAGTGGGACCGGACTACCAGCCGGCCGGCTCCGACACGACCTCGTAGACGCCGGTCAGGTTCACCATGCGCGGCAGTTCGCTCTGGTTGATGACGACGCCGAATTCCTTTTCGAGCGCAGCCAGAATCTCAATGGCACGCAGCGAATCGGCATCGTGGTCCTCCTTGAAGAGACTGACGGGGCTGACCTCGTCCTCCTCGATTTCAAGAATGTCGCAGACTATTTCCCTGATGGTGACGAAACGCTCGTCGCGCGTAGCAGTGGACACGCCAATACCCCTTTTCGGATTCGCCGCCCCGATAACGCGCGGCGGATTACTCGCAAATGAATAGTCGCGGTGAGCTCTATTCGCCACAACGGTTGCTGCAACAAGCTGCCACCGCTGTCGTCAATTCAGCTTCCCGGCAGCCTCGGACGCACGGATTCGCCCTGCGCGCGCAGCATCGCGTCGCTGACCCGGGCGGCGGAATCGATCAGTGCGCCGCTGAGCATGCGGCCCTGCACGAGGGGGACCTGCGCCGACGGTCCCGCCAGTGCCAGCGCAGCCATCACCCCGTTGCCGCGCGTACGTACGGGCACGGCGTACGCAACGGTGTCGGGAACCACGACGTCCGGCCCATACGCCCAGCCCCGACGGCGCACCAGGGCCAGTTGGGCTGCGGTGAACCGGGTACCCCGCAGCACTTCGTACAGCTCTTCGGGATCCTCCCAGGCGAGCAGCACCTGGGCGACGGGCCCCGCCTTGGCCGGCCGGGACGTACCGACCGGGACGGGCTCCGCGCCGACGGAACGGTCCACAGAGGTGGCGACACAGACCTGCAGTGCACCCCACCGCCGGTAGAGCCGTGCGGTGAGACCGGTCAGGTCGTGCAGTTCCGCCAGCACCGGGACGGCGACCTGCGCCAGCCGGTCGCGCTGCGTCTCGACGGAGGGACCGCCGAGCCTGGGCCCGAGCACGAACCGGCCGCCGAAGTCCCGCATGAGCAGGTCGAGCCGCTCCAGGGCGACGGCGATGCGGTGCGCGGTGGGCCGGGGCAGTCCGCTGCCGACGACGAGTTCCGCCAGCGACATGGGGCCGCTCTCCACCAGGCTCAGCAGGATCGAGGCCTTGTCCAATACGCCGACCCCGCTCACCCGCCGCTGCTCGGTCGTGGTGCTCACAGCTCGGGGGCCAGCCGTGCGCGGATGTCCCCGATGAGCTCGTCGCGGTGGTCCACCAGGTAGAAGTGACCGCCGGGCAGCACCTTCAGGTCGAAGCCCTTGGGGGCAAGGCCCTCCCATCCCCTGACCTCTTCGACGTCAACGTCCGGGTCGCTGTCGCCCACGTACCCGACGACGGGACAGTCCAGCGGGACTCCGGGGCGCGCGGTGTACCCGGCAACGGTCCCGAAGTCCGCGCGAATGGCGGGCAGGATCAGCTCGCGCAGGTCCGGATCGTCGAGCAGCGAGGTGTCCGTGCCGCCGAGGCGCTGCACCTCGGCGACGAGCTCGTCGTCGCTGCTGAAGGCGGCCGTCCGGGCGGTGAGCAGATGCGGAGCCTTGCGGCAGGAGACCATCAGGACGGACGGTGGCGCTCCGTGCCGCTCCTGGAGCCGCAGGGCGATCTCGTATCCGAGGGAGCCGCCCATGCTGTGGCCGAAGAGCGCGAGCGGGGTGTCGATACAGGGCAGGAGTGCCTCGGTGACCGCCTCCGCGAGCCGCTCCATCCCGGTGACGGGGGTCTCGGCGATGCGTTCCTGCCGCCCCGGGTAGCGGACGGCCATGACCTCCACGTCGGCCCCGAAAGCGTGGCCCCAGGAGTGGAAGAAGCTGGCCGAGCCACCGGCGTGCGGCAGGCACACCAGTCTGATGCGGGGCGGTACCGCGGTGGTGTACCTGCGGAACCAGATGCTGTCTGTGCCAAGTGCCATGATGCGTCGCTCTCCTCGCTCGCGTGGGGGCTTCAGTCCAGGTCGCCGGGAGAGCTCACGGACACGACCTCGGTGTCCGGGTCGATCCGGCGAATCAGTCCGGCCAGCGTGCGTCCCGGACCGAGTTCGACCAGGCGGCGGCAGCCGAGCGGGCCGGTGAGGGTCCGTACGCTCTGCTCCCACAGCACCGGGGCGGTGAGCTGACGGGTGGAGAGCTCGGGCCAGTCGCTGTCACCCCCGTGCGGCTCGGCGTCGGCATTGGCCACCACCGGCAGGTGTACGGGGCTGAACGGGGCCCGCTTGAGGGCGTCGCGCAGACTCTCGGCGGCGGAAGCCATGTAGGGACTGTGGAACGCGCCGCCGACCTGGAGGCGGATCATCTTGGCGCCGATGGAGGGGGCCCGCGCGTCGAGCGCGTCGATCCCCTCGCGGGAGCCGGACACCACGCTCTGGCCGGGGGCGTTGATGTTGGCGACCCATACGTCACAGCCCTCGGCACGCATCCCGTGCACCAGCTGCTCGACCTCCGCCAGGGGTGCGGCGACCAGGACACCCATGGTGCCCTCGCGCGCCTGGGCCGCGTCCCGCATCGCCCGGCCACGGACAGCGACCAGTTCGGCGGCGGCGGCGACCGTGAGGGCACCGGCCGCGGTGAGCGCCGCGTACTCGCCCAGACTGTGGCCGGCGCAGGCGACCACCCGTCCGCCGAGCGCTCCGAGCCGCTGCGCCTCGGCGTGGGCGACGACGGCCACCGCGAACACGGCGAGCTGTGCCAGGTCGGTGCGCCGGAGCTGTTCGGCCGGGGTGTGCAGCAGCAGTTCCTGGAGATCCTCCCCGGAGACCTCGGAGATTTCCTCGGTGAGTTCCCACGACGGGGATTCCCGCCAGGGTTCGCCCATTCCTTGCTTCTGTGTTCCCTGTCCGGGAAACACCAGACCGATCGGCAATTGGTTCATGGCCCGCCTTCCGCACGATGCTCACCAGAGAGCACGGGGATCCGGATCCGTTGCCAGGCCTCCGGAACCCCCGTGCACTGGCGGCGTACTGGGGGGGATAGCCCGCCGCCGGGGAAGGGGTTTCCAGCAGACCTGGAATCCCGTACCTGACGACCCATACAACTGCCCGCCCCGAAGGGCGGCAACGGTCCTTTCAGGAAGCTGCCAGCATGCCTTTCCGACCGGTGTCCCCGGGCTACTGCCGGGGGCCCCGACCGCCGGGAACCGGCCCCTTCGGCGCCGGGAGCAGTCCCAACTCGGCTGCCCGTACCCCTGCCTGGAAGCGGGAATTGGCGCCGAGCAGCGTCATGATCTCCGCGACGTAGCGCCGGTAGGTACGGACGGAGACCGAGAGGTCCCGGGCAGCGACCTCATCGGTGACACCCGCCCGCAGGGCGCCCAGGATCTGCAGGGCGAGCGCGGCCCTGTCACGGTCGCCGAAGACGATGCGCTCGCCCGCGGGCACAGCGTTGCTCCAGACGCTCGAAAAGAGGGCGTTGAGGGTGCGCATCACCTCGGGGGCCCGGATCAGTGAGGCCCTGCGGCCGACTGCGGATTCGGCCACCACCAGGGCGCTGGTGCCGTCAACGAGCAGCGCCTGGAGGGGTGGCAACCTGGCCACCCTGATCGCCGCCGGATGCTCCCTTCGGAGCTGTTCATGCACGTACTCTTCGTCGAGCAGCGTGGGGCTGGTGAGCAGCCGCACGGCGACCGAAGCGCCCGCCCGGTAGATCAGATCGCGCTCGGGGCTGCTCCCCGGGTCGGGCTGCTCATCGGACGCCTGCATCCGCGCGTGCACGATGTCGATGGTTCTCGTGGCTCCGTCGATCAGCTCCAGAGCACAGTCCAGCACAGCGCTGTAATCGCCCTCGACCGTGGCGATCTGCTGCTCACGAACGCTCTGGTCGCGGTGGATGGCCACCGTCGACTCGATCAGCGCCCGGACCTCAAGCAACGCCCGCTCTAATTCGTCCTCTGGCCTTGTGGACACGTCGCTCTCCACCATCCCCCGTTGGCACCTCACTCGACAGGCCGCCCGATGGGCGGCTCCCCCCGCACTCACCTGTCGACTATTCCGAGAGCAGCCCCAGTTCCACCGCGCGGGCACCGGCCTGGAACCGGGAGTGGGCGTCGAGTTCGCGCATGATCTCCGCGACGTGCCGCCGGTACGTGCGCAGTGACACCTTCAGGTCACGCGCCGCGGCGTCGTCGGTGTGGCCGCCCCGCAGCTGCTCCAGAATCTTCCGGGTCAGTTCGCTGCGCAGGCGTGGGCTCAACGCGAGGTGTTCAGCAAGCTTTCGGCCCCGGGACCAGGCCCCGGCGAAGAGCAGGTCCAGTGCGCGTACGGCAGCGGCGTCGTTGACTGCGGTGACCTGCGGTCCGTCACCCCTGTCGACTCCCCGGACCAGTGCCGCCGCGCCGTCGACCACCACGATCTCGCGTAACTCCCCTTCCAGGACCCGGACTTCGATGCGGGACTCGGGGATCTGGCTCAGCCGCGCGAGCGAGGCGTCCGCAGCCTCGGCGGAACAGAGCACCCGCACGGCGACGCTCGGGGGCACCGCGGCGAGCAGTGCCAGTACGGAGTTGGCGAATTCCCGGGAACCGGTCAGGGCGACGCCGACCGAGTACCGGGCCCTGCCGATGATCCGGTCGAGCGCCTCGGCGAGCACCGGGATGTCCGTGGGCGCCGCGACGGACCGTTGCCTGTGCATCGAGACGGTCGACTCGATCAGTGCCCGCGCCTGAAGCAGCGTCTGCTCCAGGCGGGCAGCGTGCTGATCGGGATTCGCGACGTCCAACCCGCCCGTGTCCAGTGGATCAATAACTGCACCCGTCACGTTCTCCCCGTTGGTGTTCAGTACCCACAATGGCCGCCAGAACCTTTTTGGTGTCACTGCCAAGGCAACCGCGAAAACAGTTCAATCGAAAATTACTTTCGCGCCAGAAGGGCCACTGATTCCCCACCAGACAGTAGTTCGCTGAATCAGAGCCAGTCAACAATGTCCGGACCCGCAGGGCGCTTGGACAGCACACGCAGAGTCGGCACCTTCCACCGGAAGAACGGCCCGTTCGCCCCACCTGGCAACAAGCTGCACTCCAGCACCCGGAACCGAACGCCCCCAATTCCGCTTAGGTCACCTTGGGCATCCGTACCCTCACGAGCCGTTCCCCCCGTGACCGTTTGCTGTCACGGCATATCCGGCACCGAGTGTTTCCGGCCTATGGTCACCCGGTGACCATATCTCGCACACAGCTGCTTCACGCCCCGGGCGGCCCGTCGGCCCCGCCCGCCACCGCCGATGTTCAGGTGTGGTCGTGGCCGGCAGTGGCAGGCAGGCACACAAGTGCCGACCTGGAATTGCTCGACAGCTCGGAACTCGCCCGCGCGCACCAATTCAAATCGGCGAACGCCGCGGCTGAATACGTTTCTTGTCGTGCGTCGATACGTCGCTTTTTGGCCACATATCTTGAGATTCCGGTCGGCGAGATCGTGCTCGGCCGAAAGCCGTGCCCGGGATGCGGCAGCGCGGACCACGGACCCCCGGCGCTGCTCGGTCCCGGAACTCCTCGTGATCTCAGCATCTCCCACTCCGCCGGCCTGGCGATGCTGGCCGCCGCCCCCTTCCCGGTCGGGATCGACACCGAGGCCATCCGAGACATCCCGGTCGCAAACATCAGCGGAAACGTACTGACGCCTCGCGAGCGCCTCTCCGTGCTCGCCGAACCCGAAGGCCTCGCCCGCACCAAGGCCTTCCTGCGCTGCTGGACCCGCAAGGAGGCGGTGCTCAAGGCCGTGGGGATCGGGATCGTCACCGATCTGACCCTGCTGGAGACCCGCGCCTGGTCCGAGGGGCCCGCCGAAGTCACCGTCGACGCACTCGTTGCCCCGTCCACGTGGCGGGTGGCCGACGTCCCCGTGCCCGAGGGCTGGGCCGCCGCCCTGGCACTACCGGCCGCCGCAAGCAGAAACGTCACTGTGCGACATCTCTGAACCCCCTGCACCACCGAGCCCCCCGCACTACCGAGCCCCCCGCACCACCGAGTTTCGCCACCTTGAGCACCGAGCCGGGCACTGAGACGACCGCGCACTGACGCAACGGGAGACAGACCATCGTGCAGACGACCCCTCCTCAGAGCATCGCCGACCTCCTCCTCCGCGCCGCCCAGCACCATCCCGACTCCGGCATCCGCTACTGCCTGGGCGGCGCCGCCGCGGAGTTCCAGGACCAGAGCCACCCGGAACTCCTCGACGACGCCCGCCGGGTCCTCACGGGATTGCGCGCCCAGGGGCTGCGTCCACACGACACGGTCGTCCTGATACTGGAGCGCCCGCAGGAATTCCTCACCGCGTTCTGGGCGGCCGTGCTCGGCGGCTGCGTGCCGTGCCCGATGGCTCCGCTCCGCGACGACCCCGAGCGCTGGGCGGCCCAGCTCACTCACGTGAACACGCTGCTCGACGGCCCCCTGGTGGTCACGAGCGAGTCCCTGGCCGCGGGCCTCCCGCCGGTGGCCGGCCTCGACGTCGTCCCGCTGGAACGGCTGCACTGTGCGCAGCCCGCGCTCCCGTACACCGCCGCGCCCGAGGACACAGCCGTCCTGGTGCTGACCTCAGGCTCGACCGGGAACTCCAAAGCGGTCATGCTCAGCCACACCAACCTGCTGGCGTCGATGGCCGGCAAGAACGGCCACCACCGGCTCACCGCCGCCGACACCACCCTGAACTGGGTCTCCTTCGACCACGTGGCCGCCCTGCTGGAATGCCACCTCCTCCCGCTGTCCACCGGCAGCCGCCAGCTCCACGTCGAGCCCCCGGTTGTCATCGGCGAACCCCTGGAGTTCCTGCGCCTCGCCTCCCGGCACGGCGTGACCATGACCTTCACTCCCAACTTCCTTCTGGGGATGCTCAATTCTTCGGCGGATCGCCTCACCGAGGCCGGCGAGGAACTCGACCTGACCCGACTGCGGCACATCATCAGTGGCGGCGAGGCGGTGGTCTGCGCCACCGGTGAGACCTTCCTCGACCGGTACGCCCCGCACGGTCTCGCCCGGAACGCCCTCTGGCCCGCCTTCGGAATGACCGAGACCTGCGCGGGCAGTGTCTACTCCCGGGCGGCCTTCCCCGACATCGACCGCGGCAAGGAGTTCGCCGGCCTGGGCACCCCGGTCGAGGGCCTGCGCATCCGGATCGCCGACCCTGCCGACCGGGAACTACCGGCCGGCGAGGTGGGTGAACTCCAGCTCATCGGCCCGATGATCACCCGTGGCTACTACCGCGACGCCCGTGCCACCGCGGGGGCGTTCACGGCCGACGGCTGGTTCCGCAGCGGCGATCTGGGCCGGATCGACGGAGGCCGGCTGACCCTGGTGGGCCGCTGCAAGGACAGCATCATCATCAACGGCGTCAACTACTTCAGCCATGAGCTGGAGACTGCGCTCGAACAGCTCGACGGGGTCACCGATTCCTACCTCGCGGCCTTCCCCGTCCGCCCGGCGGGCAACGACACCGAACAGCTCGTGATCGCCTTCCACCCCGATGCCCCCGCGGACAACCCGGCCGCGCTCCACCGGGTACTGACCGCCGTGCGCAGCAGTGTGGTGATGCACTGGGGCATCCGGCCCTCCCTCCTCCTGCCGCTGGCCAAGGAGGCCTTCCCCAAGAGCAGCCTCGGCAAGATCCAGCGCTCACTGATGCGCCGTCGCCTCGAGTCGGGTGCGTACGACACGGACATGAGCCGGGTCGCCGACCTCACCCTGCGCATGCTCGGCGGCTACACCGCACCCGTGGGCCGGACCGAGAAGACGCTTGCGGAGATCTACGCCGAGATGTTCGACACCGACGCCACCACCATCAGCGCCACCGCCAACTTCTTTGACCTGGGGGGCACTTCACTGGACATCCTGCGGCTCCGCAGCAAGGTGGCCCAGCGGTTCGGGGTATCCGGGCTGGAGATCGTCACGGTACTGACGGCGCCCACCGTGCGCGCACTCGCCGCCTGGATCGGCGAGCAGACGGGTGCCGACGGCCGGTCGAGCACTGCCGAGCGGCAGTACGACCCGATCGTGCCGATGCAGACGAGCGGTACCAAAACACCGCTGTTCTGCGTCCATCCGGGCGTCGGGGAGGTGCTGGTCTTCGTCAACCTCGCCAAGTACTTCGTGGGCGACCGGCCGTTCTACGCGCTGCGGGCCCGCGGGTTCAACGACGGCGAGAAGCCGCACGCGACCTTCGAGCAGATGGTGGACTCGTACGTGGCGGCCATCCGGGGCCGGCAGCCGCACGGCCCGTACGCCGTCGCCGGATACTCCTACGGCGGTGTGGTGGCCTTCGAGATCGCCAAGGCACTGGAGTCCCAGGGAGAACGCGTCGACTTCGTCGGCATCTTCAACCTGCCGCCGCACATCAAGTACCGCATGGAGGAACTGGACTTCGTGGAGACCGCCACCAGCCTCGCGTTCTTCCTGGCCCTGATCGACAAGAAGCAGTCCCTGGAGCTCCCCGGTAAACTGCGCGCGCTGCCCGAGGAGGAGCAGCTGGAGCGGATCATGGCGCTCGCGTCACCGGAGCGACTGGCCGAACTGAACCTGGACGTCGTCGAATTCGGCGCCTGGGCGGACCTCGCCGACCGGCTGACCGCCCTGGGCCGCACCTACGAGCCCGGGGGGTCGGTGGAGTCGGTGAAGGTCTTCCACGCCGCCCCGCTGCGGGGCTCCAGAGAGGACTGGCTGCACAACGAGCTGCGCCGCTGGGACCAGTACACGAGGGGTCCGAACCGCTACATCGAGGTCCCCGGCGAGCACTACACCCTCATGAACCCCCGTCATGTGGCCACCTTCCAGGCGACCCTGCGCCGCGAGCTCGACCTGGCCCTGGGCGAGGCCGACCGCGCCCGTGCCGCACGTACCGCTGCCGCCGAAGACACCGCCGGACGAGGAGAGACCTCCTGATGAAGGGCAAGAAGATCCTGGTCACCGGCGGTACCGGGCAGGTCGCCCGGCCCGTGGCCGAGTCGCTCGCCGAGGGCAACGACGTCTGGTGCCTGGGCCGCTTCGGCACCCCCGGCATCGAGTGGGAGCTCAACCGGCGATCCATCACCACCTGGCACTGGGACATGGACGACCTCTCGGGTGACGCGCTCAAAGGCCTCCCCGAGGACTTCACCCATGTCATCCATTCCGCCGTACGACGGGGCGAGGACGGCGACTTCAACGCGACGGCCGAGGTCAACTCGGTCGCAGCGGGGCGGCTGATGGCGCACACCCGTACCGCCGAGTCCTTCCTGTACGTGTCGACCGGCGCCCTCTACGCACGGCAGACCCTGGACCACAAGTACACCGAGACCGACCCGGTCGACGGTGTCGCCGACTGGCTGCCCGCCTACCCCGTGGGGAAGATCGCCGCCGAGGGTGCGGTACGGGCCTTCGCCCAGGTGCTCGGCCTGCCCACCACCATCGCCCGGCTGAACATCGTGTACGGGCCCGGGGGTTACGGCGGCGTCCCGATGCTCTACTTCAAGCGCATGCTCGCCGGTGAGCCCATCCCGGTTCCCCTCAGCGGGCAGAACTGGTGCTCCCTGCTGCACACCGACGACCTCGTGGCGCAGGTGCCCGCGCTGTGGAGGGCCGCCACCGCTCCGGCGCGGGTGGTCAACTGGGGCGGGGACCAGCCGGTCGGCATCACCGACTGCGTACGTCACATGGAGGCCCTCACCGGGGTCGAGGCGAAGCTCGTGCCGAGCGAAGTCACCCGTGAGACCTATCAGTTCGACCCCACGCTGCGCCGGGAGCTGACCGGTCCGTGCCGGGTCGCCTGGCGCGACGGCATCCGCCGAACCCTGGAGACCCTGCACCCCGAGCACGTCCGTCGCTGAAGGAGACAACACCGTGATAGAGACCCGCATGGAGACCCTCGTAGCGACGGACTACCTGACCCGGCACCGCGGCAGGACCCTCGACCTCGACATCATCCACCGCGCCTACCGGGCCTTCCTGGCCCATGACGTGGACGCGCTCCTCGACACGCTCTCCCCGGACGTCGAGTGGGTCCACCCCGACGGGATGGCGAAGTACGGCCTGGGGGGCACCAAGCACGGCCATGACGGTGTACTGGAGTTCCTGGCCCACGTCCCGTCGGTGCTGGGCGGAATGTGCCTGGAGCCGCAGGAGTTCGTGCAGTCGGGCGACCGGGTGGTGGTCTTCGGCACCCGCCGGGTGACGTCGAGACGCGGACGTACCGAAACGATGCCCTTCGTCCACTCCTGGACCCTGCGCGGGGGCCGGGCCGTACGGATGGAGGACATCTTCGACACCGTACTCTTCCACCGGCTGATCGAGAGCTGACGGAAGCCGTACGGCGATCTACGTCCGCCAGACCGGTCCCAGAGGTGCCGCGGCGCCCTGTACGACGTCCTCGGCACCCTCCCGGACTGCCTGGGCGCCGTGGTCCAGGGCCGCGCGGGGCAGCCTCTGCTCGACTCGTACGAGCGAGAGCGCCATCCCGTGGGACGGCAGGCGCTGCGCGTCTCCGGGGCGATCACCAGGGGTGTACTGCGCTCTCCTCGCAGTCGTCTGGTGCGTGCCCTGCGCGAGGCCGCCTTGCCTGCCGTGAACCGGCTGAACCTGCTCACGGCGACGGGCGAGCGCCTGCTCTCCGGCATTGGCATCGCCTACCCAGCGCCGCGCGGCAGCCACCTCCTAGCCGGCCGCCGGGTTCCCGACCTCCGGCTCTCCGGCGGGCAGCGGCTGTACGAGGTGCTGCGCGACGGTCGGTTCGTGCTGGTCACCCACGGGCGGCCGGTGCCCGAGACGGAGTGGCTGCGGCTTGCGGCTCCTGCCGGAAACCTGCCCGGCCCCCTGCTGATCCGTCCCGACGGATATATCGCCTGGGCGGCCAACGCCCAGGACCCCGACGACATTCGCACGGCGCTGAGGAACTGGCCGGCGATGGCCGCCTCACTCTTCGTACGTAGTCCGCCAGGCTGCCCCATGAGTCACAGCCCGCCAGCGGTGCTGATCCTGCTCGGGGTCATCCGGCAGAATCGGTCCCGTCGACAGCTTGATGCAGCAGCGCCACCGCTGTGGCGCGAGCGCCGCGTACTCCTGCGGCTAGGCACCGTCGGGGCTGGTCTGCGGGTTCATTTCCTGTTCTCCTGCTGTCTCGCGGGGTGCGGGTGGGGTGTGGCCAGGGCGGCCACCTCGCACCCCCACTGCACCTGAACCGTTCTGGGTTCGGCAGGGACCCTAGATTGTGGCTGTGACCTGGGGTTTCGTGGTCGTGAGGTAGTAGTTGATCTCGTATTCGACGGGCGCGATGCGCCCCGGAGTTCGGGTCTGCGTTCCCAGCGAACGGCGAGGCGTTTGAAGTGGTGGAGCAGGGCGAAGGCGATAAGCCTCAGCCCGCCCCGCCCTCCGAACGCCCCGTCGTGTAACCACGCAGGCGACACCGGAAGATTCCGGCGGCCAAACCGCCGAGCTCGCCTCGGGAAAACTCCAGGTCAGGCCCGCAAAGCCGATAGGTCAGGCTGTACACAACCCGCCTCGGCCCCTGTGCGCCAGCGCTTCCCCTTGAGTCAGTTGGAGGAAACCGGAAGCACATCCGGGGACAGCACCCCGGCCTGCGCCGACGCACTCGTCATCCGCCTGCGGTGATGACGCCGGCACAGCACCTCGTACCCCACCGCCTCCGCCGGACGGTCCACGTCCCCCACCACGACCTGCTCGCCCTCGACGACCATCTCACCGCCCACCGTGCGCGCGTTGTGCGTGGCCCGCGCCCCGCACCAGCACATCGCCTCGACCTGCAAGGTCTCCAGCCGGTCCGCCAACTCGATCAACCGCTGCGACCCCGGGAACAACCGCGTCCGGAAATCCGTCATGATCCCGAACGCGAACACATCCAGATCCAGGTCGTCCACGATCCGCGCCAACTGGTCGATCTGCTCCGGCCCGAGGAACTGCGCCTCGTCCACGATCACGTAATCGACCCGGCCGCCCCGCGACACCTGATCCACCACATACCCGTACAAATCCCTCCCGGGCCCCGCCTCGACCGCCTCCGTCACCAACCCCAGCCGCGACGACAACTTCCCCTCACCGGCCCGGTCGTCCCGCGTGAAGATCACACCCTGGAGTCCGCGCGCGGAGCGGTTGTGACCGATCTGGAGTGCCAGGGTGCTCTTCCCGCAATCCATGGTTCCAGAGAAGAACACCAGCTCGGACATGAGGAGTTGAGCCTTTCGGGCTGTGGGGGGAGGCGGAGGAGTGGAGTGGTTACGAGCGTACTTCGAGGAGCGGAACGTGCTGCTCCATGGGAGTCATCGAGCCGTGCATGCCGGTCATCGACGACTCGCCCGGCTCGTTGCGCGAAGCGGTGATCACCACGTCGGCGTGGGCGGCCGCGACCACGTCGCCGATCCGGCCGAGCACCCGCTCGTCGACGTGCGGGCCGAACCAGCCCGCCTCGATTGCCTCGTCGCGGCTCGCCACCCAGAACTGCTCGCCGAGCACCTCGCGCCAGACGGTCAGTACGTCGCAGGCCGCACCGGGGACGGCGTAGACGTGGCGGGCACGGCCCTCGCCGCCCAACAGGGCAACGCCCGCGCTCAGTTCCCAGTCCTCGTCGAAGTCGATGCGCGACTCCTCGTCGAAGGGGATGTCGATCATGCCGTGGTCCGCGGTGATGTACAGGGCGCTGCGCGGCGGGAGTTGCTCCGCGAGGCGCTGGGCGAGCCGGTCGACGTGCATCAGCTGGCCACGCCAGGAGTCGGAGTCCACGCCGAAGCGGTGCCCCTGGCCGTCGACCTCGCTGTAGTACGTGTAGACCAGCGAGCGGTCCCCGGCCGCCAGGTGGCGGGCGGCGAGGTCCATGCGGTCCTCGGCGGCGAGGCGGCCCTGGAAAGTGCCGCCGCTCAGCGCGATCTTGGTGAGCGGGGTGTGCTGGAAGTCGGGGGACGAGACCTGTGCGGTGTGCACGCCCGCCGCGTCCGCGAGCTGGAAGACCGTGGGGTACGGCTGCCAGACGTGCGGGTCGGTCCAGGGGCGCCAACGCAGCTGGTTCATCAGGCCGTTGGTGTCCGGGTCACGGACCGTGTAGCCGGCCAGGCCGTGCGCGCCGGGCGTCAGTCCCGTACCGACGGAGGCCAGCGAGGTCGCGGTGGTGGCGGGGAAACCGGCGGTCAGCGGGCGTCCGGTGCCGCCGCGCGAGGTGGCGAGGAGGGAGTGGAGGTAGGGGGCCTCGTCCGGGTGCGACTTGATCTGCTCCCAGCCGAGACCGTCGATCAGGAACACGCAGTTCCGGTCGGCCGGGGTCAACTCCCCGATGGAGGCGGGCATTCCCGGTACTTCCATGCCTGCCGCCAGGGTCGGCAGCAGGTCCGCGAGGGAGCCGGAGCCGTACTCCGGGACCGGGGCGGTGTCGAGCGCGAGGGGGACGGGGTCCTGCCAGGCGGTGGGCAGCGCCATCAGCGGACGGAGGAGCCGGTCGCGGCCGTGGCCTCGGACAGCGCCTGTGCGAAGACGAGGGTCTGCTTCACGGTGTCCGGGCCGTCGCCGGCCTCGCTGACCCGCAGGCTCAGGTCGTCGGCGGTGGAGTTGCCGGTGTAGCCGTGGTCGGCGTCGCAATTGGGGTCGCCGCAGGCGGCGGGCTCCAGGTCGAGGCGGGCGACGGCGCCCCAGCCGATGGTCAGGACGACCTCGCGCGGCAGCGTGCCCGGAACGTACTTCTCCGGGTTGGCGACGACGCGGCTCACGACGACCGAGGAGATCCGGCCGATCTTCACGGACTCGGTGGAGGTGGTGGCGTACGGCGTCGGGGAGCTGGTGTCGGCGTTCTGCTCGTCGGTGTGGCTGACGATGAAGCGGGTGCCGGTGAGGACCAGGACGGTGACGTGCCGGCGGACCTCGTTCGAGTCGAAGGTGGTCTCCTGGTGCACGAGGTACGACAAGACCGCCTCCGCGCCGACAGCGGCCTCCACCGCTTCGGCCACAAGAGCCGGGTAGTAGCCGCTGCGCTCGATCGCTGCCCGCAGCCCCTGGGTCGTCGTACCGGTCTTCGCCATGCTTTCTATCCTACGGGGCCCGGGAGGGCGGATGTCCCTTGAGCCGGGCGCGGGCCGTGGGGGCTCAGTAGCTCGGGAGGCGTCGGGGGCCCAGGTCGTTCCGTACGGCGGGGGGCGCGAGGCGGACGGTGGCGCCCAGGACGGACAGTCCGTCGGGCGCGACGACCACGGGTTCGAGGGCGACGCCGACCACCTCGGGGTGGTCGTCGACCAGCCGTGAGACGCGCAGCAGCAGTTCCTCCAGGGCGGTGGTGTCCACCGGTGCGGAGCCCCGCCAGCCGAAGAGGAGCGGGGCGGTCCGAATCGTCCGGATCAGCTCGGCGGCGTCCCGGTCGGTTGCCGGAACGAGCCGGTGCGCGGTGTCCCCGAGCAGCTCGGACGCCGCTCCGGCCAGGCCGAACGACAGCACGGCGCCCGCCGCCGGGTCGATGCTCGCCCGTACGACGGTGTCCACGCCGCGCGGCGCCATGGCCTGCACGACGAGGAGCAGCTCCTGCGGCTTGCCGAGGGCCTCGGTCAGCTCGCCGTACGCCCGCCGCAGGTCGTCCTCGCCGGCCAGGTCGAGGCGTACGCCGCCGAGGTCGGGGCGGTGGCGGAGGTGCGGGGCCGTGGTCTTGAGGGCGACGGGGTAGCCGAGCCGCCCGGCCGCCGCGACGGCCGCGTCGGGGGTGGGTGCGGGCAGCGCGTCACGTACGGCGATCCCGTACCGGCCGAGCAACTCCCTCGCGGCGTCGGGCTTGAGCGGCAGACCGCGCGGGTCGGCGTCCTCGGCGAGGAGCGCGTCGATCTGCGCGGCGGCGCCGCCCTCGTCGATGTCCTCGTACTCGGGCACCCGCCCCGGCTCGGCGGCCTCCCGCCGCCACTGCGCATAGCGCACCGCCTCGGCGAGAGCCCGGACGGCACGCTCGGCGGCGGGGTAGGCGGGGATGTAGCGGGGGGCGGGGGGCGGCTCAGACGACGGGTCGGGGGCGGCCCCCGGGGCGGCCGGGGCCTGTGGGGTTGCTGAGCCCGGCGGGGCCTGTGGGGTCGCTGAGCCCGGCGGGGCCTGCGGCGGCGTCGGGGCGGTCCGCGAAACGGGCGGGGCCGGGGCGGCGGTGGCCGGCGTGGCGGGGGCCGGGGCGGCGGTGGCCGGCGTGGCGGGGGCCGGGGCGGCGGTGGCCGGCGTGGCGGGGGCCGGGGCGGGCTGCGGGGCCGCCGGGGCGGTCGTCCTGCCCGGGGCCGTGCTCGTCGCCGCTGCCAGGGCCTCGGCCAGTTCGCCCATCTCCACGTGGACCACCGCCACCGGCTTCGCCGGGGATGTCGCCGCCGCCTCGCACAGGGCCGCCGCCAGCACCTCGCCGTCGCCGGACTCCATCGTTCCGCCCTCGCCGACCCAGGGGATCGCCGTGACGACCACCGCGTCGCACGCCGGGTCCGCGAGGGCCGCGGACAGGGCCGTACGGAAGTCCGCCGGCGTGGCGCCCGTCGTGAGGTCGTGCGGCGGCAGCGGACGCAGCCCTTCCGCGAGGCAGGCGTCGTACGTGAGGAGGCCGAGCGACTCGGAGTTGCCGAGGATCGCGGTGCGCGGGCCGCGCGGCAGGGGCTGGCCGGTCAGCATCAGCCCGGCGTCGACGAGTTCGGTGACGGTGTCCACCCGGATGACGCCCGCCTGCCGGAACAGCGCCGAGACCGTGGCATCCGGAATCCGTACCACCGGCACCGCGTGCCCCGGCGGCGTACTCCCGCTGTGCCGGGCGCCCTTGACCACCACGACCGGCTTCGCGACAGCCGTACGCCGGGCCAGCCGCGTGAACTTCCGCGGATTGCCGATGGATTCGAGGTACAGGAGGACGACGTCGGTGTCCGGGTCCTCGTAGCAGTACTGGAGGAAGTCGTTCCCCGAGACGTCGGCGCGGTTCCCGGCGGAGATGAAGGAGGAGACGCCCGCGCCCCGCCGGTGCAGCCCGGAGAGGAGCGCGATGCCGATGGCGCCGGACTGGGCGAACAGACCGATCCGGCCGCGCGCCGGGCGCTGGGGCGCGAGAGACGCGTTGAGGCGTACGAGGTCGGAGGTGTTGATGATGCCGAAGGCGTTGGGGCCGATGATCCGCATCCCGTACGAACGGGCCTGCCGGACCAACTCCCGCTGCCGCTCCCGCCCTTCGGCCCCGCTCTCCGCGTACCCGGCGGCCAGCACCACGAGCCCCTGGACACCGCTCTCGCCACAGTCGGCGACGACTTCCGGAACCTTCTCCGCCGGTACGACGACGACCGCGAGGTCGACGCTCGCACCGATCTCGGCGACGGAGCGGTGCGCGGGGACGCCGTCCAGCTCGGTGACGTCAGAGGGGAGGGCCGCGTTCACCGCGTACGTACGACCGGTGTAACCGGCAGCGAGCAGGTTGCGCAGGACGGTGCGGCCCACGGACTGCGCGGAGCGCCCCGCGCCGACGACCACGACGGAGCCGGGCGCCAGCAGCCGCTGTACGGAGCGGGCCTCGGCGCGGTGCTCACGGGCGCGCTGCACGGCGAGGGAGCGGTCGGTGGGCTCCAGGTCGAACTCCAGGTGGACGACGCCGTCCTCGAAGGAGCGCTTCTGCTGGTAGCCCGCATCCGTGAAGACCTTGATCATCTTGGAGTTGGCCGGCAGCACCTCGGCGACGAAGCGCCGGATGCCGCGTTCGCGGGCGACGGCTCCGATGTGTTCGAGGAGGGCGGAGGCGACGCCGCGCCCCTGGTGGGCGTCCTGGACGAGGAAGGCGACCTCGGCCTGGTCGGCGTCGGGGCCCGAGGCGGGCAGTCCGTCGGCGTTGATCCGGTCGTAGCGGACGGTGGCGATGAACTCGCCGCCGACGGTGACCGCGAGACCGACCCGGTCGACGTAGTCGTGGTGGGTGAAACGGTGCACGTCCTTGGCCGACAGCCGGGGATAGGGAGCGAAGAAGCGGTAGTACTTCGACTCGTCCGAGACCTGCTCGTAGAAGCTGACGAGACGGCTGGCGTCCTCGGTGGTGATGGGCCGGATGCGTGCGGTGCCACCGTCGCGGAGCACGACGTCGGCCTCCCAGTGACCGGGGTACTCGTGGTCCGGATCCGCCTTCGTCCCGTCCTGGTCCGTCTTCGTCCGGTCCTGGTCCCGCTTCACCTGATCCGCATCGTCCGCAGCCATGGCCATGGGTGCAGCCTACGACTCGCGGGCACTGAGCGAGCGGGGCAGTCTGGTCCTGTTCATGGACTTCCGGCAGACTCCCGGCGGGACGTCCGGCAGGATCCGGCAGGGCATCCCTGCGGGGCTTTTGCCGGGACTTCCGCCGGGCCTTCCGTCGGGCAGAGCAGCCTGCACCACGTGAGAGACTGGTCTAGACAACCAATAGGCACATGAAGGGCAACACCATGGTTGAGCGCCGCGTCACCGTCGGCTGGGCCGAGGGCCTGCACGCCCGCCCCGCCTCCATCTTCGTCCGCGCCGTCACGGCCACCGGCGTCCCCGTCACCATCGCCAAGGCGGGCGGCAACCCGGTCAACGCCGCGTCGATGCTGGCACTGCTGGGCCTGGGTGCGCAGGGCGGCGAGGAGATCGTGCTCGCGTCCGAGTCCGAGAGCGCGGACACGGCCCTGGACCGTCTCGCGAAGCTGGTCGCCGAGGGCCTGGACGAGCTTCCCGAGACCGTCTGACCTTCCGGCCCGGCGGCCTTCTGAGGCCCCATAAGGTCGCGCCCGTACGGGCGAATTCTCACGCGGAAGCCGTGGCATCCCGAATTCGGGGGCCGCGGCTTCTGTCGTTTCTTGTGAATTTTCCTGTGAATTCAGGAATCCCTTTTTGCCTACGACTTGTATACGGCGCCCGTGTTAATTCCGGCCGCCCGCCACGTTGACGGCTTGTTGCGGAATCCTCATGCGGTGCGCGGCCACCGCCCGCTCCGCGTGCCGCGCGGTCAGCGTCCTGGCCCGGTCCGCGTCGCGCCTGGTCACCGCGTCGACGATCGCGCCGTGCTCGGCCCACGCCTCGGCGGGCCCGGCCGACCGCTCCACCACGTACATCCAGGCGATCTTGTGCTTGAGCTGGGTCAGCAGGGTGATGAGGCCGGGGCTGCCGGACGCCTGGGCTAGGGTCTCGTGGAACCAGCCGGTGAGGGCGCTCAGATCCTCGCCCTCCGCCCGCCCCGCCCGCTCCTGACCCAGCCTGACCAGCCCGCGGAGCACCTTGAGGTGCGCCTCCGTCCGCCGGACGGCCGCACGCGCCGCACCGAGCGGCTCCAGGAGCGTACGCATCTCCAGGAGGTCGGCGGCCTCCTGCGCGGTCGGCTCGGCGACGCAGGCGCCCGCGTGCCTGCGGGTAGTGACGAAGCCCTCGGCCTGCAGGGTGCGCAGCGCCTCGCGGACCGGGACGCGCGAGACGCCGTACCTGCGGGCCAGTGCCTCTTCCGTGAGCCGACTGCCGCGCGGAAGAACTCCGGACACGATGTCGTCGCGGATCGCCGTACACACCGAATGCGCGGGAATGCGCATGCCCGGACCTCCGTCTTCCCGCCGAAGCCTTCTCTCAACTCTATTGCAACGCGGGGGAATTGCCGAAGGAAATCCGGGTTCTCGACGGAAAACGAACGCAGAAATGCCCCGGCTCGTGGAGAGCCGGGGCATTTCCGGAACAGCAGGTGCGGTGCGGTCAGACGCTGACGCCGTGGCCGCGCAGATACGCGACCGGGTCGATGTCCGAGCCGTACTCGGGGGAGGTGCGGGCCTCGAAGTGCAGGTGCGGGCCGGTGGAGTTGCCCGTGGAGCCGGAGAGGGCTATCTGCTCGCCGGCCGCGACGGACTGGCCGACGGAGACACCGATCGAGGAGAGGTGGCCGTACTGCGTGTACGAGCCGTCGTTCATCCTGATCACGATGTTGTTGCCGTACGCCCCGCCCCAGCCGGCCTCGACGACCGTGCCGGCGCCGACTGCGACGACGGAGCTGCCGGACGAGGCGTGGAAGTCGACACCGGAGTGGCTGCCGGAGGACCACATCGCGCCGCCGGACTGGTAGCCGGTGGAGACGTACGAGCCGGCGACGGGCAGCCGGAAGGCGTTGAGGCGCTTGCGCTCGGCCTCGCGGGCGGCGCGCTCGCGCTCCTCGCGCTCCTTCTTGGCCTTGGCCTCCGCCTTGCGCTTGACCTCGGCCTTGCGGGCCTCTTCGGCCTTCCGCACGGCCTCGGCCTTGTCGTACGCCTTCTTCTGGGCGGTGGCCTGGGCCTCGACCTGCGCGGTGAGGGTCTCCGTCACGGTGTTCTCCATGACGACGGCGCGGATGGTGCCGGTGTCCTCGGCGGCCAGGTCGTGCTCGGCGGCGATGGCCTGCGGGGCCAGCGTTCCGATGACACCGGTCGTGGTGAGGGCGGCGACTCCGGCGATGTTGGCGCTCTTGCGCGACAGCACGGAGGGACGCCGGTGCTTCCCGGCGGCACGGGTGAACGCCATGAAGTGGCTGTTTCCTTTCCTTCCTTCTCGCCTACCGGGTTAGCTGACGGGTTCGGAGCAGGAAGGTCTCCTACGGGCCCCACCGGCCCGTGAAGGGCGATGGCGTCCGATTCACCCCAGGGACTGATTGGGTCCCCGGCTCCCCAGGCTCGCGCCTGACGGGGACTCGGCGATGACTGCCCGGTGCCGCGGTTGCGGCGCACTCTGACGGACAGCCGGACCGACGCTAAGCGGCACGTCTTTCAATCGCCAAACAGACAGCCGCTTTTGTAACGGAGCCCACACGGCAGACAGGCAACCTCTCCAATAAATCGGACATACGGAAGGACCCCGACAACTCGGGAGTTGTCGGGGTCCTTCTTGTCACGCTTTGTCCCGGTCGTGCGGGTGACCTTTGATCGGTCAGCCGGTGCCGAAACGGCCCGCCGACCCGCCGGCCCGCCGGCCCGCCGGCCGGTCAGGCGGTCAGCCGGTGAGCCGGTCAGCCGGTCAGCCGGTCAGCCGGTGACGACCGTGACCTCACCGATGTTCAGCGCCCGTACCGGCTCCGCGATCTGGGAGGCGTCGCCGACCAGGACGGTGACCAGCTTGTCCACCGGGAACGCGTTCACCACGGCCGCGGTGGCCTCCACGGTGCCGGTCGCGGCGAGCCTGGCGTACATCTGGGCCTGGAAGTCGTCGGGCAGGTGCTGCTCGACCTGGTCGGCCAGCGTGCCCGCCACGGCGGACGCCGTCTCGTACTTGAGCGGGGCGACCCCGACCAGGTTCTGCACGGCGACGTCGCGTTCGGCGTCGGTGAGGCCCTCGGCCGCGAGCGTCCGCAGGACCTTCCAGAGGTCGTCCAGGGCGGGCCCGGTCGACTCGGTGTCCACGGAGCCGCTGATGGCCAGCATGGAGGCGCCACTGCCGTCGGCGGAGGAGCGCATCACCTGGCCGAAGGCGCGTACGCCGTAGGTGTATCCCTTCTCCTCGCGCAGGACACGGTCCAGGCGCGAGGTGAGGGTGCCACCGAGGCAGTACGTGCCGAGGACCTGGGCGGGCCAGACGCGGTCGTGCCGGTCCGGGCCGATGCGGCCGATCAGCAGCTGGGTCTGGACGGCACCCGGGCGGTCGACGATGACCACACGGCCGGTGTCGTCGGCGGTGATCGGCGGGACCGGGCGCGGCGCGGCGGTGTTTCCCGTCCACTCCCCCAGGGTGTCGGCCAGGACGGCGTCCAGGTCGATGTCCGTCAGATCGCCGACGACTACGGCGGTGGCGGTGGCCGGACGGACGTGCGCCTCGTAGAAGGCACGCACGGCCGAGGAGTCGATGGCCTTGACCGTCTCCTCGGTGCCCTGGCGGGGGCGCGACATGCGCTGGTCCGCCGGGAACAGCTCCGCGGAGAGCTGCTTGGCGGCCCGCCGGGACGGGTTGGCCGACTCGTGCGGGATCTCGTCGAGCCGGTTGCGCACGAGACGCTCGATCTCGCCGTCCGCGAACGCGGGCGCGCGCAGGGCGTCGGCGAGCAGACCGAGCGCCTTCGGCAGCCGGGAGACCGGCACTTC
Source organism: Streptomyces sp. NPDC048442 (assembly GCF_040651475.1). NCBI lineage: Bacteria > Bacillati > Actinomycetota > Actinomycetes > Kitasatosporales > Streptomycetaceae > Streptomyces > Streptomyces sp. NPDC048442. The sequence goes on along the minus strand of NZ_JBEZKB010000033.1, from coordinate 55,009 downwards.
GAGGGAGACCCGGATGCCGGGGTGGTCGGCGTACGCGTCGAGGGTGGCGCCGCAGCGCTCCAGCTCGGCCGCGAACTCCTCGGCGGAGTGCTTGTCGGTGCCCTCGGTGAAGGCGCGCGACATGATCGTGGCAACGCCGTCCAGGCCCCTGGGCTCGGCCTCAAGAGGTGCCGCGAGGTTGATCTCGACGGCCACCAGCTTCTGGCCGGGGCGGTCGCAGCGCAGCACGGTCAGCCCGTTGGGCAGGGCGCCGCGCCCGGGGGCCGGAAAGGCCCACGGGGTGGCGGGGCCCGCCTGCGGCTGCGGGTGGAACTGCATCTGGCTCGTCACGGCTGCGGCCTTGCCGGTGGTGGCTGCGGTCTCCGTCACTGGTCCGCCCCTTCCTGCTGGTCCTGCTGGACTTCCTCGACGACATCGGCGTACGCGGCGTCGACGGGCTCGACGTCCTCGGACTCGGCGGCGGCTGCGAGCGGTTCGTACACCAGGACCGCGCGGTTGTCCGGGCGCAGGCGCTCCTTGGCGACGGCCTGGACCTCTTCGGCCGTCACGTCCAGCACGCGCTGCACGGCGGTCAGGGCGAGCTGCGGGTCGCCGAACAGCACGGCGTACCTGCAGAGTTCGTCGGCGCGGCCGGAGACGGTGCCGAGCCGGTCGAGCCACTCGCGCTCCAGCTGAGCCTGGGCGCGCTCCATCTCCTCGGCGGTCGGGCCCTCGGCGGCGAGCCGCGCGAGCTCCTCGTCGACGGCCGCCTCGATCTGCGGGACCTCGATGCCGCCGGACGTCTTGACGTCCAGCCAGCCGAGCGAGGGCGCTCCGGCCAGGCGCAGCAGCCCGAACCCGGCCGCCACCGCCGTCTGGTCGCGTCGTACGAGACGGTTGTGCAGGCGGGAGGACTCGCCGCCGCCGAGCACGGTGAGTGCCAGGTCGGCCGCGTCGGCCTCGCGGGTGCCGTCGTGGGGCAGCCGGTAGGCGGCCATCAGCGCACGCGCCGGGACCTCTTCCTCGACGATCTCGCGCAGCTCGGCGCCGATGACGTCGGGCAGCGAGCCGTCGCGCGGCGGCTGCTTGCCGTCGTGCGAGGGGATCGAGCCGAAGTACTTCTCGACCCAGGCGAGGGTCGCCTCGGGGTCGATGTCGCCGACCACGGACAGCACCGCGTTGTTGGGCGCGTAGTACGTACGGAAGAAGGCGCGGGCGTCTTCGAGCGTCGCGGCGTCCAGGTCGGCCATCGAGCCGATCGGGGTGTGGTGGTAGGGGTGGCCCTCGGGGTACATGAGGGCGGTGAGCTTCTCGAACGCGGTGCCGTAGGGCACGTTGTCGTACCGCTGGCGGCGCTCGTTCTTGACGACGTCGCGCTGGTTCTCCATGGACTCGTCGTCGAGCGCGGTGAGCAGCGAGCCCATCCGGTCGGCTTCCAGCCACAGCGCCAGCTCCAGCTGGTGCGCGGGCATCGTCTCGAAGTAGTTGGTGCGCTCGAAGCTGGTGGTGCCGTTGAGCGAACCGCCGGCCCCCTGCACCAGCTCGAAGTGACCGTTGCCGTGCACCTGGGCGGAGCCCTGGAACATCAGGTGCTCGAAGAGGTGCGCCAGGCCCGTACGGCCCTTGACCTCGTGGCGCGAGCCGACGTCGTACCAGAGACAGACCGCGGCGACCGGGGTCAGGTGGTCCTCGGAGAGGATCACCCGCAGACCGTTCGCAAGCCGGTGCTCGGTCGCTGTCAGGCCGCCGGAGCCGGCCTGCGCTGTGGCCGTGTGACCCATGGGCATGTACGTCCCTTCGATCGCGTATGAGACATGTCCTGCAAGTAAGTGCTGCCACTGTATGCAAGCGCACCGACAGTCCGCGAAGTTCCCGTTTCCTGCACTCTTCTCGGGGACGCCTTCGAGGAGGCCCTTCGGGACGCCCCGAAACCCGCTACGGACGGGTCGAGGTCGGCGTTGTCAGTGGGGCGGTCCACAATGGTCCGCGTCAGCACCCCCGCGTTCCCCACCACCGAACCCGCAACCACCTGCCCCGCAACCACCCTTTGAACAGTGAGAAGGAGCCGCAGCGCGATGGCCCGCCGCAGCACGAAGTCCCCGCAGCCTGATGAGGCGTTCGAGGAGAAGATCCTCGACGTCGACGTCGTCGACGAGATGCAGGGCTCCTTCCTCGAGTACGCCTACTCGGTGATCTACTCGCGCGCCCTGCCGGACGCACGGGACGGCCTGAAGCCGGTGCACCGCCGCATCGTCTACCAGATGAACGAGATGGGCCTGCGCCCCGACCGGGGGTACGTCAAGTGCGCCCGCGTCGTCGGCGAGGTGATGGGCAAGCTGCACCCGCACGGCGACGCGTCGATCTACGACGCGCTGGTCCGCATGGCGCAGCCGTTCTCCATGCGGCTCCCGCTGGTCGACGGGCACGGCAACTTCGGTTCGCTCGGCAACGACGACCCGCCGGCCGCGATGCGTTACACCGAGAGCCGGATGGCCGACGCGGCGTCGCTGATGACGGAGTCGATCGACGAGCACACGGTCGACTTCAACCCCAACTACGACGGCAAGGAGCGCGAGCCCGCCGTCCTGCCGGCCGCGTACCCGAACCTGCTGGTCAACGGCACCACCGGCATCGCGGTCGGCATGGCGACCAACATGCCGCCGCACAACCTCGGCGAGGTCGTGGCCGCCGCCCGCCACCTGATCAAGCACCCGGGCGCCGACCTCGAGACGCTGATGCGTTTCGTGCCGGGCCCCGACCTGCCGACCGGCGGCCGGATCGTCGGTCTGACCGGCATCAAGGACGCGTACGAGAAGGGCCGCGGCAGCTTCAAGATCCGCGCCACGGTCGCCGTGGAGAACGTGACGGCGCGCCGCAAGGGCCTGGTCGTCACCGAACTGCCCTTCACGGTCGGCCCGGAGAAGGTGATCGCGAAGATCAAGGACCTGGTCGGCGCGAAGAAGATCCAGGGCATCGCGGACGTCAAGGACCTCACCGACCGCTCGCACGGCCTGCGCCTGGTCATCGAGATCAAGAACGGCTTCGTGCCGGAGGCCGTCCTGGAGCAGCTCTACAAGCTGACGCCGATGGAGGAGTCCTTCGGCATCAACAACGTGGCGCTGGTGGACGGTCAGCCCCTCACCCTGGGTCTCAAGGAGCTCCTCGAGGTCTACCTCGACCACCGCTTCGAGGTCGTACGGCGGCGGAGCGAGTTCCGCCGCACCAAGCGCCGGGACCGGCTGCACCTGGTCGAGGGCCTGCTCGTCGCGCTCATCGACATCGACGAGGTCATCCGCCTCATCCGCTCCAGCGAGAACTCGGCGCAGGCCAAGGAGCGGCTGATCGAGCGCTTCGGGCTGAGCGAGATCCAGACGATGTACATTCTGGACACCCCGCTGCGCCGCCTGACCAAGTTCGACCGTATCGAGCTGGAGTCGGAGCGCGACCGGCTCAACGGCGAGATCGACGAGCTGACCGGAATCCTGGACTCCGACACGGAGCTGCGCAAGCTCGTCTCGGCCGAACTGGCCGCGGTGGCGAAGAAGTTCGGCACCGAGCGCCGTACGGTACTGCTGGAGTCGGGGGCGTCGGCCGTCGCCGCCGTCCCGCTCGAAGTGCCGGACGACCCGTGCCGCGTGCTGCTCTCCTCCACCGGTCTGCTGGCCCGTACGCCCAACGGCGAGCCCCTCGCCCTCGACGACGCGCGGCGCACCAAGCACGACGTGATCGTCTCCGCGGTCCCCGCGACGGCCCGCGGCGACATCGGCGCGGTGACGTCCTCCGGACGGCTGCTGCGGATGGCGGTCATCGACCTGCCGCAGCTCCCGGACACGGCGTCCGCGCCCAACCTCTCCGGCGGGGCCCCGGTCTCGGAGTTCCTGTCCCTCGAAGGCGACGAGACGCTCATCTGTCTGACCACGCTCGACGAGTCGTCGCCCGGCCTGGCGATCGGCACCGAGCAGGGCGTCGTCAAGCGTGTCGTCCCCGACTACCCCTCCAACAAGGACGAGTTGGAGGTCATCTCCCTCAAGGACGGTGACCGCATCGTCGGCGCGCAGGAACTGCGTACCGGTGAGGAGGACCTCGTCTTCATCACCGACGACGCCCAGCTCCTGCGCTACCAGGCCGCGCAGGTACGTCCGCAGGGCCGGCCGGCGGGCGGCATGGCCGGCATCAAGCTGGCCGCAGGCGCCAAGGTGATCGCCTTCAGCGCGGTGGACCCGGCGGCGGACGCGGTGGTCTTCACGGTGGCGGGCTCGAAGGGCACGCTGATCGGCGACGCCGAATCGTCGGCGAAGCTCACCCCGTTCGACCAGTACCCGCGCAAGGGCCGGGCCACCGGCGGCGTCCGCTGCCAGCGGTTCCTGCGCGGCGAGGACGTCCTGATGCTGGCGTGGGCGGGCACGGCCCCCGCCAGGGCGGCCCAGCAGAACGGCACCCCGGCGGACCTCCCGACCCCGGACCCCCGCCGCGACGGCTCGGGCACCCCGCTGACGAAGCCGGTGGCGTCGCTGGCGGGGCCGGTGTAGGCAGGACCAGGAGCGACCCGGCCACCCCGGCGCGATCAGCGCCGGGGCGGCCGACTCCAGTCCGGACGACTCCGGCCCGGTTGACTCCCACCCGGACGGCCCGGCGCAGTTTGGCTGCGACCCGGACGGCCCGGCGCGGATTGGCTGCGGCGAGGACAGCCCGAACCCGGGGCGTCCACGCTCGGGATCTCCGCGCCCAGGGGCATCCGGCTCCGAAACATCCGTGCCGGTCAGCGCCGGAGCAGACGGCTCCAGTACAGACGACCCCGGCCCGGTTGACTCCCACCCGGACGGCCCGGCGCGGATTGGCTGCGACCCGGACGGCCCGAACCCGGGGCGTCCGCGCTCGGGATCTCCGCGCCCAGGGGCATCCGGCTCCGAGACATCCGTGCCGGTCAGCGCCGGAGCGGACGGCTCCGGTAGAGACGGCCTGAACCCGGGGCGTCCGCGCCTGGGAGCATCCGCCCAGGCGCGTACGGCTCCGGGGCATCTGGACCCGGGCATACCTGGCCCGGCTGTCCATCCCCGGGGGCTTCCGGACCCGGAACCTCCGCCGGCCATCCGTACCCCGGACCGTCCGGTCGCGGCTCAGTCCTCCCCGGGCTTCTCCGCCCCCTCCGCGTCTTCTGCCTCCTCAGCTCCCTCGGCACCCTCGGCCCCCTCCGGATCCGCCGCATCCGGATCCTCTGCGTCCGGCTGCTGCACGTAACGCAGGACACCCCACATGGCACGCTCGCCCGGGGCGGGCTGCCCCCCACCGGGACCGGTGTCCCGACCTCCGCCCGGCTCCGCGCCCGGTTCCGCATCCGCCGTCACGCACGCCGTCAACTCCGCGTGCAGCGCCGCGCCGTCCGTACCCGACCCGATGAGCACGAGCTGCGTCAGCCGCTCCTCGTCGCTCCCCCACGGCTCCGGGTAGAACCGCAGGAACCTGCCCACCGCGTGCACCGCGTACCGGTTCCGCGCGTCGGCAGCGCCGAAGTCGACGTACCCCTTGATCCGGTACAGCCCCTCGGGCCGTCCGTCGAGGAACCACATCAGCCGCTGCGGATCCATCGGTGCGGCAGACACGAATTCCACACTCGCGTACGACGCGTGCAGGTGCGCGCAGTCCGCCTCTTCCCCGCCCTCGGCCTCCGCCCGCAGATCCTCGAAGCTCAACTGCCAGCCGTCCGCACGGTGTTGCGCCTCGGTGCGACGATCGAAGAGCACCTCCGGGTCGATCCGCCCGTACTCCGCGGTGATCACGGCCCCGCTGCCGAGCCCGCTCAGCTCGTCCCGCAGTCCTGCGAGATCGCTCTCCCCCACCCGGTCGGCCTTGTTGAGCACGACCAGGTCGGCGATGGCCAGGTGCCGGGCGATCTCCGGGTGCCGCTGCCGCGTCGCCCCGAACTCGGCCGCGTCGACGACCTCGACCAGTCCCCCGTACACCACGTGCGGGTTCTCACTGGCGAGCAGCATCTTCACCAGCTCCTGCGGCTCGGCCAGCCCGCTCGCCTCGATGACGATCACGTCCATGCCCGCCCCGGGCTCCGCGAGCTTCTCCAGGTATACATCCAGTTCACTCGCGTCCACGGCGCAGCACAGGCACCCGTTGCCGAGCGAAACGGTCGAATCCCCGAGTTGCCCGGCCACCGCCATGGCGTCGATTTCGATCGCCCCGAAGTCATTGACGATCGCCCCGATGCGGGTGCCACGACTCCGCTTGAGCAGATGATTGAGGAGGGTCGTCTTGCCCGACCCCAGGAATCCTGCGAGGACGACGACGGGAATCTGTTGCCTGGACATGGATCCGATCGTAGAGGAGGCCGGCTGCGCAGAGCCGAACGGCCAGCGGTTGTCCGTCACGCTCGCCGGGCACGTATTCGAACGGTGAAACCGTCGCTGCACTTCGTAGGAGAGGAAACACAGATGGGCCGTCTGGGAGTCTGGAAGGAAGCCCTCCAGCAGCACCTCACTTCTCAGAGATACTTCAAGACGTTGAAGCTGCTTACTCTGTCCATGGGCGGCCTCGCTCTGGTGGCAGCGGGCTCCGTATTCATCAGCGGATGGCTGATAGACGGAGTGGAAGCTGCCAATGGCAATCAGCAGACAGCAACCGACCGCAGCTCCCTCGGGGACTACTTCGGTGGCGTCAGCGCCCTATTCTCCGGAACCGCCCTCCTCATGCTGGTGATCACCCTGGTCTACCAGCAGCGGGAACTGAGACTGCAACGTCAGGAACTTACCCTTCAGCGCGCCGAGTTGGTGGCCTCACGCAATGAGCTCCGCAGAAGCGCCGACTCCGACCTGCGCGGCCACCACGTGCAACTGACTCAGCTGCAGCTGGAAAATCCCGAGCTCATGGCAGTGTGGAACGACTATCCGGGAGTACCGGAAACCCAGGCGCGACAACACCTTTTCGCCAACCTGACTTTTAGCCATTACCTCCTGATGTTGAAATGGGGGAGCATCTCGGACGCAGAAATCATCGCGCATGCGGACCGCTTACTGCAGAGCCCCACATTCCGCGCCTACTGGGACGCATCCAGTGCCGCGAAGGAGAAACTTCCCCGCGGAACGGACGAATACCACTTGTTCAACTTGTTCAATCTGGCCATGACCAGAACGGACCGCGAAACAGGCGGGGCCTCGCCTCGCCGCCACCCGGACTGATCGCCCCCACGCCTGACCGAGAAGAAGGACGCAACGCCCGCAGACCGCCGACGCACCGACGATGCCGTCGTCAACTGGCGCTGCTGGGCCGTCTGTTAACTGCTGCGACCCCCCCGCGCGAGTATGGGGAGGTAACGTGTCCGACGCCAGATTCACCTGCACTCCAGCGAGTGCCCAGGAACAAATGGATCTACGTTGAACAATGTGGAAATCGTTCGCCGAATTGGCGTCTCCCCCAGAGCCCGGGGCAGCATGTCCGGCCAGACCTGCCCAGACATCTTCGAGCTGAGCGACGGCGACTTCGCCGTCATCGGAACGGACTCGACCGACACGCTCGAACATCTTCTGCCCGCCGATGCGCGCCGAGCCGACTACGAGCGGATCGTTGTCATCACCAGGGAGACGCTCATCAGGGCCAAGGCGGACATCCCGGCCGCGTAACCCGCGTCGAGACCCGGCCCCGCAAGGCCCACAGCATCCGGCACGGGGCCGGCACCCACCGTGACCTAACGTTCCCCCATGCGCATCACCTGGCCCCAGCGTGTGGTCTCCCAGTTCCTCCTGATGCAGCTGGCCATCGCCACCGGCGTCACCGTCCTCGCCACCGGGCTCTTCCTCGCCCCGCTCGGCGCGCAGCTCGACGACCAGGCGATGCGGAGGGCACTGGCCATCGCCCAGACCACCGCGTCGCCCCGCATCGCCGACGCGCTGCTCGGTTCCCCCGCCGAACCCGGCGGCCCCGTGCAGAGCGAGGCCGAACGGATCCGGCGGGCTACCGGCGCCGAGTACGTAGTGATCATGGACCGGCGCGGAGTCCGCTGGTCGCACACCGCGACCTCGCAGATCGGCCGGGTCGTCTCGACCGACCCGAGCGACGCCCTCGCGGGGCGCGAGGTGATGGAGATCGACAGCGGTACGCTCGGCCGCTCCGCCCGCGGCAAGGTCCCGCTGCGCGATCTGCGCGGCCGGATCGTCGGGGCCGTCTCGGTCGGCATCGAGTACGACACGGTGCGTGGACGGCTCCTCGCGGCGATCCCCGGGCTCCTCGCGTACGCGGGCGGAGCACTCGCGGTGGGCGCCCTCGCCGCGTACCTCATCTCCCGCAGGCTCCAGAGGCAGGTCCACGACCTGGCCTTCTCCGACATCGCGGCGCTGCTCACGGAGCGCGAGGCGATGCTGCACGGCATCCGGGAGGGCGTCGTGGCGCTCGACTCCGCGGGCAGGGTGCGGCTGATCAACGACGAGGCACAGCGGCTGCTCGGAGTGGGCGGCGAGGCGACCGGGCGCCCGCTGGACGAGGTGCTGGGCGCAGGACGCACCGCCGACGTGCTGGCGGGCCGGGTGTCGGGCGAGGACCTGCTGACCGTACGGGGGCCGCGGGTGCTGGTCGCCAACCGGATGCCGACGGACGACGGCGGTGCGGTGGCCACCCTGCGCGACCGCACCGAGCTGGAGCAGCTGGGCCGGGAGCTCGACTCCACCCACGGGCTGATCGACGCCCTGCGCGCCCAGGACCACGAGCACGCCAACCGTCTGCACACCCTCCTGGGACTGCTCGAACTGGAGATGTACGAGGAGGCTGTCGACTTCGTGACGGAGGTGGCCGGAGTGCACCGGGCCACGTCCGAGCAGTTCACGGAGCGCATTCACGACCCGCTGCTGGCCGCGCTGCTGGTCGGGAAGGCGACGGTCGCGGCGGAGCGTGCGGTGGTGCTGCGGCCGGCGGAAGGCACGCTGCTGCCGGACCGGCTGGTGGATCCGCGCGGGCTGGTGACGGTGGTCGGCAATCTGGTGGACAACGCGCTGGACGCCGCGGCCGGTTCGCCGGGTGCGTTCGTCGAGGTCGCGCTGCACGCGCGGGGGCGGGAGGTCGTACTGCGGGTGACGGACAGCGGTCCCGGGGTGGAGCCCGCGCAGCGGGAGCTGATCTTCACGGAGGGCTGGTCGACGAAGGCGCTGCCCGCGCACGGCAAGCGCGGGCTGGGCCTGGCGATGGTACGGAGGCTGGCCGAGCGGCAGGGCGGGAGCGCGCGGGTGGGGGAAGCGCCGGGCGGAGGCGCCGAGTTCACGGTCGTACTGCCGGAGGGCCTGGCGGAGCCGGGCACCTCCAGCCCCTCCGGCGTGTGAGGACGCGCGGCCGAAGGCCTGGCACGGGAGCGGAGTGTCTCACACCGCCCCCGCCCCCGTCAGGGACCGCACCTCCGTCTCGGCGTGCTTGGCCTCGTCCGCCGGCTCGGACGAGGTGACGGTCCCCAGCCAGCCCGCCAGGAAGCCCAGCGGAATCGAGACGAGGCCCGGGTTCTGCAGCGGGAAGAACTGGAAGTCGGCGCCCGGGAAGAGCGATTCCGCACTCCCGGACACGACCGGCGAGAGCACCACGAGCAGCACAGCCGGAATCAGCCCCCCGTACACCGACCAGACCGCCCCACGGGTCGTGAAGCCGCGCCAGAACAGCGAGTAGAGCAGCACAGGCAGATTCGCGGAGGCCGCTACGGCGAAGGCCAGGCCCACCAGGAACGCCACGTTCAGGTCGCGGGCGAGCAGGCCCAGGGCGATGGCCACCACTCCGATGCCGCCCGCGGCGACCCGGGCGACCGCGACCTCGCTGTACTGCTTGGCGCGCTTGCTCTTGCTTCGCAGCGACGCGTAGAGGTCGTGGGCGACGGAGGCGGACGAGGCCAGGGTGATGCCCGCGACGACGGCAAGGATGGTGGCGAAGGCGACAGCCGCGACCACGGCGAAGAGAACCGTTCCGCCAGTGGAACCCGCGCCGCCGCCCAGGTCGTGGGCGAGCAGCGGAACCGCCGTATTCCCCGCGGCGTTCGACGCCCGTACCCGGTCGGAGCCGAGGACGGCCGCCGCGCCGAAGCCGAGCACGATGGTCATCAGGTAGAAGCTGCCGATGAGCCCGATCGACCAGACCACCGAGCGGCGGGCGGCCCGCGCGGTGGGCACGGTGTAGAAGCGCGACAGGATGTGCGGCAGGCCCGCCGTGCCCAGGACCAGGGCGAGACCGAGGCTGATGAAGTCGAAGCGCGCGGTCCAGTCCCCGCCGTACCTGAGACCGGGGGCGAGGAAGTCCTTGCCGTGGCCGCTGCGGTCGGCGGCGGCGGTCAGCAGCTGGTTGAAGTCGCCGTGGAAGCGCACCAGGACGAGCACGGTGAGGGTGAGCGCACCGGCCATCAGCAGCACGGCCTTCACGATCTGGATCCAGGTGGTGGCCCGCATCCCTCCCAGCGTCACATAGATCACCATCAGCGCGCCGACGCCGATGACCGTCCAGGTCTGGGCGGCCCCGCTGCTGCCGCCGAGCAGCAGGCCGACGAGAGAGCCCGCGCCGACCATCTGGGCCACCAGATAGAGAACGGACACGGTCACCGAGGAAGTTCCCGCCGCGATCCGCACGGGGCGCTCCCGCATCCGGGCGACGACCACGTCGGCGAGGGTGAACCGGCCGCAGTTGCGGACCAGTTCGGCGACGAGGAACAGCACGACGAGCCAGGCCACCAGGAAGCCGACGGAGTAGAGCATGCCGTCATACCCGTAGAGGGCGATAAGGCCGGAGATGCCGAGGAAGGACGCGGCGGACATGTAGTCGCCGGCGATGGCGAAACCGTTCTCCATGGGCGAGAACAGCCGTCCGCCGACATAGAACTCCTCGGCCGAGCCGTGCCGGTTGCGGCTGACCCAGGTGGTGATCGCCAGGGTCGTCGCGACGAACGCGCTGAACAGCAGCAGCGCCAGTGTCTGGTGGCCTTCGTTCACCTTCCGGACCCCCCGGTCGGTCCGAACTGCCCGGTAGGTCCGAACTGTCCAGACGATCCGGCCTGTCCGGACGGCATGGTCAGTCTGGTCAACTCCTGGGTGTCCCAGCGTAGTTCGAGCGCGGCCCGGTCCCGGCGGAGTCTGGCGTGCCGGGCGTACGCCCAGGTCAGCACGAAGGTGGAGAGGAACTGCCCGAGCCCGGCGACCATGGCGACATTGACCGCCCCTGCGACCGGACGGGCCATCAGCTCGGGTGCGGTGGTCGCGGCGACGACGTAGGCGACATACCAGGCGAGGAAGGCGAGGGTCGCGGGGACGACGAACCGCCGGTAACGACGGCGCACTTCCTGGAAGGCGGCACTGCGCTGCACCTCCAGGTAGATCTCGGCCGCGCTCTGTTCGCGCTCCGGCTGTTCGTGCTCCGGCACGGCGGGCGCGGGCGGCGCCGTGTGCGCCGGGGCGCCCGTCCCGTCCAGTTCACCCCAGCCGGAGGCGAGCGCGTTGTACCACGGGTCGTCGAACCGAATTGCTGCGGCGTCGCGCCCTTCGTGCTTCTCCACGGAACAACTCTCCTTGTCCGCGGCCGGATTGGTCCGCGCGCCCAAGGATGGGCAGACCGGAGAGATCCCCGGATCGGCAATCCCCTCTCTTCACCCCATTAGGTGACGCCCGTACTTGGTGCGCCCGCCGTGGGCGGCCTGGCGAGGCCCTGCCGGTAGGCGTACCGCACGGCCTGCGCGCGGTCGCGCACGCCGGTCTTCGCAAAGAGGTTGTTGATGTGCGTCTTCACCGTGGCCGGACCGATGCACAGGGCCCGCGCGATCTCCCCGTTCGGCAGCCCCTCCGCGATCAGCACCAGCACCTCGGCCTCCCTCGGGGTGAGCCCGTCGGGAAGCTCGTCGGGGCCGGGTGCCTGCGGCTCGGGCGCGGTGACCCTGTCGAGGAGACGCCGCTGCACGCCCGGCGACAGCCCGGCCTGCCCCGACATCACGTCCTGCACCGCCCGTACGATCTCCTCGCCGCCGGCGTCCTTGGTGAGGTAGCCGCGGGCACCGGCCCGCAGAGCGGGGAAGAGCCAGTCGTCGTCGGCGTACGTCGTGAGCACCACGATCTGCGTCGAGGGGTGCCGGTCGCGGATCCGCCGGGTCGCCTCCACCCCGTCGCAGCGGGGCATCCGCAGGTCCATCAGGACCACGTCGGGCGTGTGTACGGCGACCAGTGCGACGGCCTCCTCGCCGTCCCCCGCCGAGCCGACGACCTCGATACCCGGCAGCAGCCCAAGCAGCAGCACGATGCCCTCGCGCACCATCGCCTGGTCGTCGACGACCAGCACCCGCACCGCTCTGCCCGTCACGCCCTCGTTCCCGTTCACACCGGCATCCGCAGCCTCACCACGAACCCCTTCCCCTCCTGGCCCGCCTCCAGCGTGCCCCCGAGCAGTTCCGCCCGCTCCCGCATTCCCAGCAGACCGTACCCGGCCCCCGTGGCGGCCAGCTCGCCGCGCGCGTCGGGCCGACCCGAGTCCCGTACCTCCAGGGCGACTTCGCCCGGTGCGTACGCGAGCAGGATCCGGACCTCGGCCCCCGGGGCGTGTTTGCGGACGTTGGTGAGGGCCTCCTGCGCCACCCGTCGCACCGCCTGCGAGGCGTCCACGGTCAATTTCCGCCGCTCCCCCGACACTTGGACCTCGGCCCGCTCCACGGCCCCCAGCTCCCGCAGATAGTCCTCGACGGGCGCCATGTCCCCGCGGAGCGCGGAGAGCGCCTGACGGGTCTCTGCGAGCCCCTCGCGGGCCATCCCGCGCGCCGCGACGACCCGTTCCAGCACTCCGTCACGGAATGCGCCCTGCGGCTCCCGCTCGATCAGCAGCCGGGCCGCCTCCAGGTGCACCATCTGCGCGGAGAGGCTGTGTGCCAGGACGTCGTGTATCTCCCTGGCTATTCGGGCCCGTTCGGCGAGGGCCGCCGACTCGGCCTCGGCCGCGCGGGCGGCCCGCTCCTGGGCAAGGAGCCGGAAGCCCGAGCCACGCGCCTGGGCGTCCAGCCGCAGCATGTACCCGATGGCCAGGACCCCGCAGCTCACCACCGCCTGCTCCCTGACGCTCACTTCGCCCAACACCGCGTGCAGGCTGACGATCACCGCGCCCGTCGGCAGACCGACCGCCAGCGGCAGTCGCACCGTGGCCTGCACCCCGCAGATGATCAGCAGGATGGCCCCCGGGTGGGGCGCCCCCACCACGTACGCCCCGGTGGCCAGCAGCGTCACCGCGCCGAGCACCCCGAGCGAGGGCAGCAGGCGGTGCCTCTGGGTCTGCCGGTCGTACAGCTCGGCCGCCCCCGTGACGGCCACCAGTGCGAGCGGCGGCACCGCTGCGGCCGCCCCGCCGAACACCCGGGACGCGTACGCCCCCCAGAGGATCCAGACGCCCACCCCGAGCCACAGGACGATGTCGATCACCATCCGCACCCGGGGCACCCCGAGTCGCGACAGGTCCTCCTCGGAGGGCCAGGCGGTCAATCCGCCGCTCGACTGCGTCGTCTGCGATCCCATGCCATCGACATTACGGATCGGCCGGGTGTCCCGGATCGGAGTGTGGGTGGAGCTTTTCGCTCCACCCACGGGTTGACTCCGGTGCCGCTACCTGGACATCGTGCAGGTCAGGCGTCGATGCGGGACCTGTCCAGCGTGGCCGCGGCGCTGGTGATGAACTCCTTGCGAGGCGCGACCTCGTTGCCCATCAGAAGGTCGAAGACCTGCTCCGCGGCTTCCAGATCGCCGATGTTGATCCGCCGCAGCGTACGGAAGCGGGGGTCCAGCGTGGTCTCCGCCAGCTGGTCCGCGTCCATCTCGCCGAGGCCCTTGTAGCGCTGGATGTCGTCCTTGTACCGGACGTTCTTGCGCTGGAACTCCAGCAGGGTCTGGCGCAGTTCGTTGTCCGAGTACGTGTAGACGTACTTGTCCTGGCCCTTCTTGGGCTGGACCAGTTCGATCCGGTGCAGGGGCGGAACCGCGGCGAACACCCGTCCCGCCTCCACCATCGGACGCATGTACCGCTGGAAGAGCGTGAGCAGCAGGATGCGGATGTGCGCGCCGTCGACGTCGGCGTCGACGAGGAGCACGATCTTGCCGTACCGCGCCGCGTCGATGTCGAAGGTCCGGCCGGACCCCGCTCCTATGACCTGGATGATCGCGCCGCACTCGGCGTTCTTCAGCATGTCCGAGACGGACGCCTTCTGAACGTTGAGGATCTTGCCCCGGATCGGCAGCAGCGCCTGGAACTCGGAGTTCCGGGCGAGCTTGGCCGTGCCCAGCGCGGAGTCCCCCTCGACGATGAAGAGCTCGCTGCGCTCCACGTCGTCGCTGCGGCAGTCGGCCAGCTTGGCCGGCAGCGAGGACGACTCCAGGGCCGTCTTCCGGCGCTGCGCGTCCTTGTGCTGGCGGGCCGCGATGCGGGTCCGCGCGGCGGCGACGATCTTCTCCATCACCGAGCGCGACTGCGCCTTGCCGTCGCGCTTGGTGGACGTCAGGAAGCCCTTGAGCTCCTTGGCGACCACGTTGGCGACGATGCGGGTGGCGGCGGAGGTACCGAGGACCTCCTTGGTCTGGCCCTCGAACTGCGGCTCCGCGAGCCGCACCGTGACCACCGCCGTGAGGCCCTCCATGGCGTCGTCCTTGACGACGTCGTCCTCGGCGACGCGCAGCAGCTTGGCCGAGCGGAGCGACTCGTTCACCGTCTTGGTGAGGGAGCGCTCGAAGCCGGAGATGTGGGTGCCGCCCTTGGGGGTGGCGATGATGTTGACGAAGGACTTGACCGTGGTGTCGTACCCGGTGCCCCAGCGCAGCGCGATGTCCACGGCCAGTTCGCGGGTGACCTCGGTGGGCGTCATGTGGCCGCGGTCGTCGAGGACCGGGACGGTCTCCTTGAAGGTGCCGGTCCCGCTGAGCCGCATGACGTCGCAGATCGCCTTGTCCTGCGCGAGGTACTCGCAGAACTCGCTGATGCCGCCGTCGAAGCGGAACGTCTCCTCGCTCTTGCCGACGCCCTCCAGGTCCCGCTCGTCGCGGACGACGATGGTGAGGCCGGGGACCAGGAAGGCGGTCTGGCGGGCGCGCTGGTAGAGCGTGTCCAGGTTGAGCTTGGCGTCCTTGAGGAAGATCTGCCGGTCCGCCCAGTAGCGCACGCGGGTGCCGGTGCGGCCCTTGGGGACCCGCTTGCCCTTCCTGAGTCCGTTGCCCGGGTCGAAGGGAGCGTCGGGTCCCGGCTCGGTGAAGATGCCGGGGACACCGCGGCGGAAGCTGATCGAGTGCGTGACGCTGCGGTCGACCTCGATGTCCAGGCGGGCGGAGAGCGCGTTCACCACGGAGGCGCCCACGCCGTGCAGGCCGCCGGAGGCGGCGTAGGAGCCGCCGCCGAACTTGCCGCCGGCGTGCAGCTTGGTCATGACGACCTCGACGCCTGAGAGCCCCGTCTTGGGCTCGACGTCGACCGGGATGCCGCGGCCGTTGTCCTGGACCTCGACCGAGCCGTCCTCGTGCAGGATCACTTCGATGCGGTCGCAGTAGCCGCCGAGGGCCTCGTCGACGGAGTTGTCGATGATCTCCCAGAGGCAGTGCATCAGACCGCGGCTGTCGGTGGACCCGATGTACATGCCGGGGCGCTTGCGGACCGCCTCAAGACCTTCGAGGACGAGCAGGTGCCGCGCGGTGTAGTTGGAACCGTCACGGTCCGCGCCGCTCAGCAGTGCGGTGGACGGGACGGTCGTATCGGCGGTCACGCGGTTCGCTCCTCGCTGAATTTCAAATGGGCCCCGATGGGGTACGGGGTCGGCGTCAGTCGCCGCTCAGAGGGTAACGGGGCCTGGTAGAGCGGTTGTCACGCCACCCTCGGGAAAACTCATGCTAGTCCAGTTACGTACAGGTGTTCGATCCCTCGTTGGAGTGAAGCACATGTCACGTTCCCTTCCGGGCATGAACCATTTAGGCTCCGGGCACGTCCTCATGAACAAGCCGGCAATCCAGCCGGTCGGACTCCGACCAAGACAATCCAGCAACGCGAAACCGTAAAGCGACGCAATACGGCTCATTCGCCGCCAACCGGCAACAGACAACCACTCCGGAAGACCTTCGGAAGAAGTTTCAAGGAAAAGCCACGAGCGGGAACGTTTTCGGCCTGGTTGGATGTTGACCCTGGTACGACAGCTCGTCGAGCTAGAGAAGAGGCGACGTGACTACTGTTCTGACCCCCGCGAGCCCCCTGACGGCCGCTGACCGATGCGACCGCTGCGGCGCCCAGGCCTACCTGCGCGTTCTCCTGGCCAGCGGCGGCGAACTGCTCTTCTGCGCCCACCACGGTCGCAAGTTCGAGCCTGAGCTCAAGAAGATCGCCGCGGAAATACAGGACGAGACGGACCGGCTGACGGTCTCACCCTCGTCCTCGGAGGACGACGAACACTGACGCCCTAAGAGCGTCCACGACGAGCCAAGGACCGGCGCCAGGCCGGTCGACGGGCGGCTTCCCCCGGGTGTGCGGGGGAAGCCGCCCGTTCTCGTGCGCTTCCCCCGGACCTCCTACGGCTTCCTGGGCCCGCACACACAGAGCTGGGTCCGCACACACAGAGCTGGGCCCCTCAGGCCATGCGCGCGGACCTCCCGGCGTACGCATGCGGGCACTGGCCCCGTACGCACGCATCCGTACGCCTGAACCCATACGCACCTCCTCGTACGCCCGCGAACAGGACGATGCCCCTCATCGCCCCTCAGACAGCGCGACGGCCCCACCACAGCCATGGATGCCGGGAACGCCGCGCCGGGCGACACAGCCGCCGCTCAGCCCCGCCGGGGGCTGCTCAGTCCTCCTCCTCCAGCGTCTGCGCCAGCACCGAGATCCGGGTGTACACCCCGGGGCTCTCCGCCTGCCCGCAGCCGCTCCCCCAGGACACCAGCCCGATCAGCCGCCCCCTGGCCACCAGCGGCCCGCCACTGTCCCCCTGGCAGGCGTCGTGGCCGCCCTCCGGGTCCCCTGCGCAGAGCATCGTGGCCGGCAGATACTTTCCGTCCAGATTCCCGGGGTACGCCTTCGCGCACGCGGCGTCGGGCAGCACCCGCACCGGTGCGGACTTCAGAGCGGTCGCGTACTCCCCGCCGCCGGTGGTGTCGCCCCAGCCGTAGACGGTGGCGGCCGTCCCCGGCCTCTCCAGGCGGCTGCCCTCGGCCGCGATCCTGATCACGTAGTGCTCGGGAAGCGGGACGGCCAGGGTCAGCACGGCCACGTCCCCGGCGTTCGACAGCGGGTCGTACGACGGGTTGACCCAGGTCCTGCGCACGGCGATCTCCCGCCCGCCCGGTCCCCGCAGCTCTCCGCGGCCGGCGATGACCTTCAAGTCGCGCATGTCGTTCAGCGGCACCCCGAGCACGTCCCGGCCCAGGCAGTGCGCAGCCGTCACCACCTTGGTCGGCGCCACCACCACTCCCCCGCAGAACTGTCCCGCCCGCATACCCCCGAACCGGTCACGGCTGGACAGGGCCACCGCCCACGGGCTGTCTGCCACCCGGACGGTCTGGCCGCCTATGACCACGCTGTCGGCGACGGCCGGTCCTGGCGCCGCCAGGGGCGCCACCACTACTGCAGCGGTCAGGGCGAGGGCCCCCGTCAGTGATCGGGTGATGGGTCGACGCATGCGTCCTCCTGACTCAGGGGTGAACTCCGCACACCCAGAGTCACGCAGCCCCCACCACCCCGCACCCGCGCATGCGACGGGCCCGGGTTCCTGCCGTACGACGCGCACAGCTCGTACGGGAGGAATCCGGGCCCGGGGAAGAACAACCGGCCGGGATCAGTCCAGGTAGTCGCGCAGCACCTGCGAGCGCGACGGGTGGCGCAGCTTCGACATTGTCTTGGACTCGATCTGGCGGATGCGCTCACGCGTCACGCCGTAGACTTTGCCGATCTCGTCGAGCGTCTTGGGCTGGCCGTCCGTGAGGCCGAAGCGCATGGAGACGACGCCCGCCTCGCGCTCGGAGAGGGTGTCGAGGACCGAGTGCAGTTGCTCCTGGAGGAGCGTGAAGCTGACCGCGTCGGCCGGAACGACTGCTTCCGAGTCCTCGATGAGGTCACCGAACTCGCTGTCGCCGTCCTCGCCCAGCGGGGTGTGCAGGGAGATCGGCTCGCGGCCGTACTTCTGGACCTCGACGACCTTCTCGGGGGTCATGTCGAGTTCCTTGGCCAGCTCCTCCGGGGTGGGCTCGCGGCCCAGGTCCTGGAGCATCTGGCGTTGCACACGGGCCAGCTTGTTGATGACCTCGACCATGTGCACCGGGATACGGATGGTGCGGGCCTGGTCGGCCATGGCACGGGTGATCGCCTGCCGGATCCACCACGTCGCGTACGTCGAGAACTTGTAGCCCTTGGTGTAGTCGAACTTCTCGACGGCACGGATCAGTCCGAGGTTGCCCTCCTGGATCAGGTCCAGGAACAGCATGCCGCGGCCGGTGTAGCGCTTGGCGAGGGAGACGACGAGACGGAGGTTGGCCTCCAGGAGGTGGTTCTTGGCGCGGCCGCCGTCCTGGACGATCATCTCCAGCTCGCGCTTGAGCTTGGGGGCGAGCTTGTCGGAGTTCGCCAGTTTGTCCTCGGCGAACAGGCCGGCCTCGATGCGCTTGGCGAGCTCGACCTCCTGCTCCGCGTTGAGGAGGGGGACCTTGCCGATCTGCTTGAGGTAGTCCTTGACCGGGTCGGCGGTGGCACCCGCGACCACTACCTGCTGCGCGGGCGCGTCGTCCTCGTCGTCGTCGGAGAGGACGAAGCCCTTTGACTCACCGGCTTCACCAGCCTCACCGGCCTCTTCCTCCTCACCCGCCCCGGCCCGCGTCCCCTCGGCCTGCTCGTCGCCGTCGGCCGCCTCGCCCCTCTTCGCCACGGCCTTCTTCGCCGCCGTCTTCCTGGCGGCGGTCTTCGCCGTGGCCTTCTTGGCCGACGCCTTCTTCACGGCGGCCTTCTTGGCGGGCACGGCGCCGCTCTCGTCGGCGACGACGTCCATGGAGTCGGCGACGCCCACAGAGTCCGTGACGTCCACAGAGTCGGTGACGTCCAGGGAGTCGGCGACCGGAGCCGCTGCGGCCGCAACCGTCCTGGGGGCGGCGGTACTTGCCGCGAAGGTCCGGGGTACGGTCCGCTTGGCCGGGCTGTTCGACGGGGCGCTCTTGCGGGCCCGCGGGGGCGGCTCCGCAGCAGTAACCATCAGCGTCACACCCTCTTCCTCAAGGATCTGATTGAGGCTGCGCAGGACGTTCTTCCACTGGGTCGGCGGAATCCGGTCGGCATCGAACGCCCGACGCACGTCGTCACCGGCGATCTGCCCCTCAGCCTTTCCCCGCTCGATGAGCGCCAACACGGACTCGGAATCGGCGATCTCCGGCGGGAGCGTACGGGATGTGCTGGCCGACACGAAGAACCTCTCGGAACGATGGAAATGGCGCCCGGCCCCGCCCGTGAGGGCCTGAGCCGACGACCACCGGCTGGGGATGTACCGGCGGACCGGGCAAAAAGCCTGGGACCGTCCACGGAGCCGCGAGCGACATCCGCTTTCCCTCTCCGGCTCTCACCTCTTAGGTCATCGCGGGATCCCCAGGAGTGTTACGCCCCGACTTCGTGGCCCGAGTCACAACCGATTCACAACGAACTCCCACACAAGGGACGGGTGCCCACAATCGTGTCGCCGAACCCGAGGGAGGGGTCCGGCGACACGGGTTCCGTACGCCCTTCGGGGCGGTGGCATTTCAGGGGGTGACGTGCCGTCAGTGCTCGCGGGGCGCGGGGACGACGCGGTCCACTTCCGGGTGCACGGTGAGGAGTTGACGCATAGCGGACTCCGCACCCGAACGGTCTCCGGCGGCGAGGGCGTCGGCGATCCGGGCGTGGTGGGAAAGAGAGGCGTCGGTGGGGCGGTCACAGCCGACGATCGGGCCACCGGACACGTGAAGGGCCGCGGAGACGATGCCCGACAGGTGCTCCAGCATCCGGTTTCCCGCGAGCTGGATGAGCAGCGAGTGGAACTCGGCATCGGCCCTGGAGAAGGTGAGGGAGTCGCCCTGGGCGAGCGCGTGTCCCATGATCTCGACCATGTCGCAGAGGCGCTGCTGTACGTCCTCGCGGCCGTGCCCGGCGGCGAGGCGGGCCGCAAGCGGCTCGATCGTCCAGCGCAGCTCGGCGAGTTCGCGCCGCTGGTCGTCGCGCTGGGGTCCGAAGGCGCGCCACTCGATGATGTCGGGGTCGAGCAGATTCCAGTCACTGACCGGGCGGACGCGGGTACCCACATTGGGACGGGCGCTGACCAGGCCCTTGGCCTCAAGCACGCGCAGCGACTCACGGACGACCGTGCGGGAGACCTCGAAGCGCTGGCCGATCTCCTCGGGCACGAGCGGGCGGTCGGCGCCGAGGTCGCCCGAGACAATCATCTGGCCGAGCTGCTGGACGAGTTGGCCGTGCAGGCCGCGACCGCGGTTGCCGGCCGAGCGGCGGCCGACCCGGCCCAGATCGGACTCCGGACTGTCCCAGCCGAGGGGGCCGACGCGGTCGGCGCCGGGGGTGTCCCCGTAGGGGTAGCGGTCGAGTTCACCAGGCCCGGCGAGACCTGAGTCGACGGTGCGGGCGGCGGTCATCATGGTGTGCGCAAGGGTACTCACGGATGAGTTGTCGGCGTGACGCCCCTGCCCCTTGAGGTCTTTGGTGAAAAGCACACGAAAGGGTGATCACCGCCCTCCCCTCAATTGACGCCTTATCGGAAAGAAACGGGCGTTCCCAGGGGAGTTGTGAACGATTCGGCGACTCTTCGTCAGGTTGCGGTCACCAACGGGCCTTGCGGCGAAGCCCCGTGAGCAGATATGCACACAGGAGCGCAGGGAGCGACAACGTCATGGCCACGCCCACCGGTTGGGCCACGAGTCGCATCGCGGCGAGCAGCCACTGGTCCGCCTCACCGGGGAGCCGGAGCCACATCAGCTCCCGCATCCTGCTCGGGAGTCCGACCATCGAACGTGCGGCCGGGCCCGTGAGCAGGTGCTGCACGGCCGGTGCGACGGCGACGGGAACGGCGAGGACGGCGGCCACCCCGGCGGTGGTGACCCGGAAGACTCCGGCACCGAGCAGTCCGGCCCAGGCGCAGCCGACGCTCAGCGCGGCCCAACTCGCTGCGGCGCCGGTCAGACCGGGGGGAAGCTGCGTCAACTCGCCTCCGTACAAAAGGCGCAGGAGAAGGAAGTTGGCGCAGACCGTCAGGGCCGCCAGGGCCAGTGCGGTGCCGGCGGAAACGGTGAGCTTGGCGAGGAGCAGTCCGAGGCGCCGGGGAGAGGTGCCGCGCGAGGCCGCGAGCGCCGGGTAGCGGAACTCGTCGCCGAAGGAGAGCGCGCCGAGCAGGCCCGCCCCGAAGGCGGCGGGGGGCAGCGGCAGGAGGCCGGGCCAGGCCGCGAGGGCGGTCAGGGATGCGGCTCCCGTGTGCGTGAGCAGGGCGGCGAGGGCGGCGGACGTACCGAGGACCGCGACGAGGATCAGGAGGGTGCTTCTGGTGCCGAAGGCACGGCGCAGTTCGTACCGGAGGGGGCGGAGGGGACTGCGGGCGGGGTGGGAGGGCGAGGACGAGGGGGCGGGGATGGGAGTGGGAGTGGGAGTGGGGGCGAGGGTGGGCTCCGGTACGGATTCGGATGCGGTTGCGGTTGCGGTTGCGGTTGCGGTTGCGGTTGCGGGCAGCCGTTCGGGGCCGGGGCTCGCGGGCTGCTCCGCCAGGGACGCAGCGGGCCCCATATCGCCGATTTCGTCGGCCAGTTGGTGCAGGAGTACGCCGTGCCGGAAGGCGGTCTCGCCGATCTCCGCACAGTTGCTGCCGTAGACGGAGAGGCGATTGCCGCCCTCCGGAACCACCTCCACGGAACGGCGGCCCGCCCTCGCCTCCTTGCCCAGGAGAGCGCCCAGACGTACAGCCTGGGGGGTGCGGACGGCGACGCGGGGGCGCAGCCGGGTGCGGGCGAAGTCGGCCGCCGCCTGGTCGGCGACGAGGCGGCCCTCTTCGAGAGTCACGACACGGTCCGCGGTACGAGCGGCCTCCTTGGGGTCGCCGGTGGTGTACAGAACGGTGCCGCCGCGTGCGGCGTGGGTGCGCAGGAGTCCGTACAGCCAGCTGCTGTCACGGGGCGAGAGGCCGGCGGCGGGCTCGTCGAGGAGCAGGGTGTGCGGGTCGGCGAGGAGGGCGGAGGCGAGGCCCAGCCTGCGGTCCATGCCGAGGGAGAGGTTGCCGAGGCGCTGTTTGCCGAGCCCGGCGAGGCCGACCACTTCGAGGAGTTCGTCGGCGCGCGAGGCCGGTACACCGGCTGCGGCGCACAGCATCCGGAGCTGGCCGCGGGCCGTGCGGGCGGGGTGGCCCGGCACGTCTCCGAGGAGGGCGCCCACTTCGCGTGCGGGGTGGGCGATGCGGTGCAGGGGGCGGCCTCTGAAGTACGTGACTCCGCGGCCCTGTTCGAGCGCGAGCATGAGGCGCAGAGCGGTGGTCCGGCCGGAGCCGGGTGCTCCGAGGAGGGCGGTGACGTGGCCGGGCCGGGCCTCGAAGGTCAGGTCGTCCACGGCGGGCGGGCGGGCCCGGCGGGGCGTACTGGTGAGTCCGATGGCCTGGAGCATCGCTTCCCTCGCATCTGTTGCGTCTCCGGCGTTTTCCGCAGCGCCTCCCCGGAAGGTGGGGAGGGTCATGCAGAAGAGGCGGGTACCGCAGCAACATAACGCGACATTTTGGACTTTTCGCGCAGCGAGGAGAACTGCGGGTGTCAGGAGGGCAGAACCGGCTGACCGTCGCCGTCAGACCTCGGGGCGCAGCATCGGTGGGTTGAGTACGGTCGCCCCGCCCGCCCTGAACAACTGTGCGGGCCGCCCGCCCTGACGGGTCGTCGTACCGCCGGAGGGGACGAGGAACCCCGGGGTGCCCGTCACCTTGCGGTGGAAGTTGCGGGGATCGAGGACGACGCCCCACACCGCCTCGTACACCCGGCGCAGTTCCCCGACGGTGAACTCCGGCGGGCAGAAAGCGGTGGCGAGCGAGGAGTACTCGATCTTCGAGCGTGCCCTTTCGACGCCGTCCGCGAGGATCTGCCCGTGGTCGAAGGCGAGCGGGGCCGCCCGCTCCTCCTCCCTGCCGAATTCCCTGCCGAATTCTCTGCCGAATTCCCTGCCGAACCCGCCCTCGTGGCCGAGCAGCGCCTCCACCGGGGCCCAGCGGGCGCTGTTCGCGTCGCCCCCCGCGCGGGGGGCGGGGAGGTCGGGGGCGAGCGCCAGGTGGGCGACGCTGACCACCCTCATACGGGGGTCGCGTCCGGGATCGCCGTAGGTGGCGAGCTGTTCCAGGTGGGCGCCGTTGCCGGGAGCTGCGGCCAGGGGCTCGTGCCCGGTCGGTGCGGACAGTGCGTTCAGCCCGGTCTCCTCGGCGAGCTCCCGGGCCGCGGCCGTCGCAAGATCCTCATCGGCCCGGACGAAACCGCCGGGCAGCGCCCACCGCCCTTGGAACGGCTGCTCCCCGCGGCGTACGACCAGGGCGCAGAGCGCGTGACGGCGCACGGTGAGCACGGCCAGATCCACGGTGACGGCGAAGGGCGGGAAGGCCGACGGATCGTAGGGCGACATGCCGCGATCATAGTCGTCTTCCTGACGATAAACAGTCCCCACGGATCCCTCCTCGTTGTTGCGTCCCGTGCCGTCACACACCCAGCTGGAGTCCGTCCGCGGCCTCCTCCACCATGCCGAGGCCGAGCCGGCTGACCCTCGCGGCGAAGGGCTCACCCGCGACCCGCAGCCCGGAGAGCTGCAGCGCGCCCAGGGGGGCGCTGCTGAGCGGAGCCAGCCTGACCGTGCCCGCGGGGGCGTCGGGACGGATGCCCACGAGCGTGGCGAGCAGGTGGATCCCGGCGGTCGCCGACACCGCCGCCGGGCGGCACGCCGCCGGGTGCGGCAGCGGCGAACTGTCGGCGGTGCGCTGCTCCCCCGCGTACATCTCCGGCAGGCGGTGGCCGAAGGCCGTTGCGGCGTCCAGCAGGCCGCGCAGGAGCGAGCCGGCCTCCTTCTCGTACCCTGCGGCGGCCAGTCCGGAGATCGCGACCGCCGTCTCATGCACCCGTACGGCGCCGCTGCGGTGGCCGAACGGATTGTGCGCGGCCTCCTTGGCGCCGAGACCGCGCAGCCCCCAGCCCGAGTCCATGGACGGGCTGCCCAGCAGCCGGGCCAGCTGCTCGGTCTGCACCTTGTCCAGCAGGCCGGGCGCCAGTTGCCCGGCCCCCAGCAGGCCGGTGTCCAGCAGATGCACGGCAGTGCCGCCGAGGTGGGGCACATGGCGTCCGTCGGCGGTGCGGGCGGCCGCCGGACGGCCGCCCGCGCGGTCGTCGATCCAGAACTCCTCGCGGAAGCCCCGGCGCAGTGCGGCGGCCCACTGGCGCCAGCCGTCGGCTCCCGGACGGCCGCAGGACTCCAGCAGATCGGCTCCCAGCAGGGCCGCACGGTGCGCATGGGCCTGGGTCTCGGCCCGCCGCAGTCCGCCGGGGCCGGGGTCGCGCAGGTACACGTCGTCGCCCACGGCAGTACGAAGCCACTCCAGGCAGCGCTCGGCGGCGGGCAGCAGCTCCGCCAGGTCCTGCTCGGGCAGGCCCCAGCGCCGGGCCTCGGCGAGCACCACGGGGAAGGCGAGGGTGGCCTCCACCCCCGTACAGCCGGCGGGCAGGTGCGGTCCCGCGTCGCGGAACGGGCCGGGGATGCGTCCGCCGCCGCCCGCCTGGGTGCGGGCCAGCGTACGCATCGTGTTCGCCGCCAGCCGGGTGCCGAGCGGGAGCGCCGCCCGGACCGCCCAGAGCGCCTCGGCCGGGGCGAGTCCGCAGCGCCACGGAATGCCGGCCGCCGGATAGACGTCCGAGGGATGCGCGGGGTCGCGCATCAGCAGGGACCGCAGGTCGTCGACGCTCGTGCGGAGCAGTTCCCGCACCCGGGGGTCGTCGCCCTCGGCGCTCACCTCGGGCAGCGGGCAGCCACCCGTCTTCCCGGCGGACCGCACGGCGCGCTCGGTCCTGACCCGCAGTTCGATGGTGCGGGATCCGCCGGGAGGCAGCTCCATCTCCCAGCGCAGCAGACCCGCCGAGGCCAGGGCGTCGCCGGGCGGCGGGTCCGCGGTCACCATCGCGTGCGCACCGCCCGCCGTCCAGCGCATGCCGGAGTCGTGGACGCTGGCGGGCAGGTCGGGCCCCGGGCGGCCCGCACCGATCGCTCCCAGGTCCGCGAGATCCGTGCCCAGGGTGATCTCCACCGGGATCCGCAGCGGTCGGGGCAGCGAGCTGCGCAGGGTGATGCGCTCGGTGCCGTCGGCCGTCCTGATCCGCTCCACCGCGACGCCGGGATCTGGGCCGCCGTCGCCCGGTGTGCGGACCACGGCCATGAACCTGGCCCGGTCCGCCGCGGCCAGCCGGCCCTGGACCGGGACCGGTTCGCGGCCGGCCACTCGTAGCACGCAACGGGACAGCAGCCTGCGCCCTGCCTGGTAGAAGCCTTCCAGGCCGCGTCCGGTGAGCTGGCCGTGCTCGGCGGAGATGGCCAGGGAGGGCAGGTCCGCGCAGACGATCAGCGTGTGGACCGCGGGCAGTTCGGCGGGGCCTCCTCCTCCCGGGGCGCCGCCTTTGGCGGAGGCGGACGCCGGTGCGGGTCGGCGGGGTTGCGCAGGTGTACCGCGCCCTGCGGAGGACGGCGGGACGATGAGGGCCATGCGATGCCTTCTCTGCACTCCGGAGGGTGGCGGCGGATGTGGCGAAGCGGTGCGTGCACTGCCGCCACACAGGTGAACGGCGGCGCGGGCGACGGGGTCACGGCCAAAGAGCATGACGAACGCGGCAGGCCCGGCGAAGGTGGATGGCCCGGCAACGGTGGATGGCCCGGTGACGGCGGCGAGCTTGGCGACGGCCGCGGGACCGGTGAATACCGCTGGTCCGGTGACGGCGGACCAGGGCGGCGCTGAACGTCCCTGGATCGCCCGGGTTCCCGTCACCGACCGCTCCTCGCCCCGCGCCGCCCCCGGTACGGCGTCTCGCGGCGGCGCACCCCGCCCCGCCCCCCGGCAGGCCCCTGCCGTGTGCCGGTCGCCCCGGCGGCGGGCCGGACGCGGGTCCGCTTCTCCCGCTGTCCGTCCTGTGCCGACGAACCAGCGGCCCGGCTACCGGCAGCCTTCCGTCCGCGCACTGCGGACCGCGCCCGGACGGCCGATCGCGGACGGACGGCCGATCGCGGACGGACCGCCGCTCGCGGGCGGGCAGACGGCCGCTTCGGCCCAGCCCTCCCCGGGCCGGGACGTACGCTCGTGCCGACTGTCCGGGCGGCCCGCTCCCGGCGCAGGCAGGCGCGCAACTCCTCCGGATCGAGGCCTTCGTTGCACGCCTGGTGGAGCAGTTGCGCGAAGGTGTACTCCTCGTCGACCTGCAGGGCGAGCCCCAGCGCGACACGAGCCTCCGGTTCGTCGCCTGTGGACCAGGCGACCCAGCCCGCGAGGCTGAGCGGTGGCGCCGCATAGGTGCCGTACGGTCCGACGCAGCGCCTGGCGAGGACGCGCCAGAGCCGCAGCGCATGGACCGCTTCCGGTCCTTCCATCCACTTCGCCGCGTGGTCCCTGGTGTCCCTGTCCTGGATGCCGACGATGACAGTGGCGGCCTCCTCGTCGCTGATGAGATCGTCATCGGTGCTGTCCGCCGCCGCCCACGACCCCCTCGCCGGTGGCGCCTGCCCCAGGCGCCGGACGAGGGCCCGGACCAGGTCGATCGTCTCCCTTCCCACCTGTGTGCGGCCGGTGTCGCTCAGAATCCTGGGGACCACGGCACTGCCCGCACTGTCCAGCGCCCGTACCCGGGCGCTGAGCGTGGCCGGGTCCTGCGGCCGGGGTTCGAGCCGGGCTTCCATCTCGCGCAGTGTGCCCCGGACTTGGATGCCGGCGTACGCGGCGGCTGCCGCCATCACCGACGTACCGGGAAGGGCGAGGCCTGTCCCTTCGGGTGGGCAGCAGCGCCCGTCGGGGCAGCAGTAGGACCAGAAGCGGCCGTCCGAGAGGCAGAGCGCTTCGAGCACGGGGACATCGAGGGCTCCGCAGGCCGTACGCAACCGCTGGGCGAAGGTGCGCAGCCGTTCCATCACCTGCCTCCCGGTCTGGCCCTCCGCCGGATCCTGGCAGAGGAAGACGAGAACGCCGTCCGGGCGGCTGCCCCGTCGCTCGCTGTTGGTCATCAGGCACTCGGCGAGGTGTCCGGCGACCGGCGCCCATTCCTGCGGGGATTTCGGAATGCCCACCCGGAGCCGCCCGCCGAACCTGCCGCTGGGTCCGTGCAGCGCCACCATGACCACGGAGTCGGTGGGATAGAAGCCCAGCAAGTACGGGAGGGAATCGGCGAGTTGGGCGGGGCCGCGGAGCGTGATCTGCTGCTCCTCGGCGGAATCGGCGGTGTGGCCCCCGGCGTTCTCGGATGCTTCGGCGGTGTCACGGGCCCCATGGGCGTCACTGTTCGTGTTCATGCCGCTACGTTCCAATGAATCCCGCCAGGCCCGCCACCCCTGTGGATAACTTTGTCCACAGGACGGCGGTCGGGTTCGCCCAATGTCGGTGCCATCAGGTTGCATGGAGGCATGACCCACCCAGACGCCCCAGACCCCGCCTTCCCCCCGGTCCCCGCACATGCCGCAGACACCCCGGATCGCGCAGAGCTCCGGGCCGCGGCCGATTCCGTACTCACCCGCCTCGTCGGGGACCCCGGCGGCAGCGCCCGGCTGCGCGAGGACCAGTGGACGGCCATCGAGGCGCTCGTCGCGGACGGCCGCCGGGCGCTGGTCGTGCAGCGGACCGGCTGGGGCAAGTCCGCCGTGTACTTCGTGGCGACTTCGCTGCTGCGGGCGCGGGGCAGCGGTCCGACCGTGATCGTCTCCCCGCTTCTCGCGCTCATGCGCAACCAGGTGGAGGCCGCCGCGCGGGCCGGCATCCGGGCGCGCACCATCAACTCCTCCAACCAGGAGGAGTGGGACACCGTTCAGGCCGAGGTGGCAGCGGGCGAGGTCGACGTCCTCCTGGTGTCGCCGGAACGCCTCAACAACCCGGATTTCCGCGACAACGTACTGCCCAAACTCTCCGCCACCACCGGCCTCCTGGTGGTCGACGAGGCACACTGCATCTCCGACTGGGGGCACGATTTCCGCCCCGACTACCGGCGGCTGCGCACCATGCTGGCCGAACTGCCGCCCGGCGTCCCGGTCCTGGCCACCACCGCGACCGCCAACTCCCGGGTGACCGCCGACGTCGCCGAACAGCTGGGCACGGGAGCGGGCACGGACGCACTGGTGCTGCGCGGCCCGCTGGACCGGGAGAGCCTCAGTCTGAACGTGCTGCAACTCCCCGACGCCGCGAGCCGGTTGGGCTGGCTCGCGGACCATCTCCACGAACTGCCCGGCTCCGGAATCATCTACACGCTGACCGTGGCCGCCGCCGAGGAGGTCACCACGTACCTGCGGCACTGCGGGCACACCGTCACCTCGTACACCGGACGCACGGAGAACGCCGACCGGATGCAGGCCGAGGACGACTTGCTGGCCAACCGGGTCAAGGCACTGGTCGCGACGTCCGCGCTGGGCATGGGCTTCGACAAGCCCGACCTCGGTTTCGTGGTGCACCTGGGCTCGCCGTCGTCCCCGATCGCCTACTACCAGCAGGTGGGCCGTGCGGGCCGCGGCGTGGAGCACGCCGAGGTGCTGCTGCTGCCGGGCAAGGAGGACGAGGCGATTTGGAAGTACTTCGCCTCGGTCTCCTTCCCTCCCGAGCAGCTCGTACGGCGCACGCTCGACGCCCTCGCGCATTCGCCGAAGCCGCTCTCCCTGCCCGCGCTGGAGCCGATGGTGGACCTGCGGCGCACCCGGTTGGAAGCGATGCTCAAGGTCCTCGACGTGGACGGTGCCGTGCACCGCACCAAGGGCGGCTGGACGTCCACGGGGCAGCCGTGGGTGTACGACGCGGAGCGGTACGAGTGGGTCGCCGGGCAGCGCCGGGCCGAGCAGCAGGCGATGCGGGACTACGCGGCGACGACCGGCTGCCGGATGGAGTTCCTGCGCCGCCAGCTGGACGACGAGCAGGCGGCGCCCTGCGGACGCTGCGACAACTGCGCGGGCACCAGGTTCGACAGCCTGGTCTCGGCCGGCGCCCTGGACGCGGCGCGCGGCGAGCTCGGCCGCCCCGGTGTGGAGGTGGAGCCGCGCAAGATGTGGCCGACCGGTCTGCCCGCGGTGGGCGTCGACCTCAAGGGGCGGATCCCGCAGGGCGAAGTCGCCTTCCCCGGACGGGCACTCGGCCGCCTCTCGGACATCGGCTGGGGCAATCGGCTCCGCCCGATGCTCGCCGACCAGACCCCGGACGGCCCGGTTCCGGACGATGTGGCCACGGCGGTGGTGACCGTACTGGCCGACTGGGCGAAGGGGCCCGGCGGCTGGGCGTCCGGCGAGGAGAAGGCGCCGCCACGGCCAGTGGGCGTGATCGTGGTCCCGTCGCACCGCAGGCCCGGTCTCGTACGGTCGCTGGGGATGCGCATCGCGGAGGTGGGCCGGATGCCATTCCTCGGCTCGCTGGAGTACGCCCCGGAGTCCGCGGGGGCTCCCCTGCCGAAGGCCAACAGCGCACAGCGGGTCCGTTCGCTGCACCAGGCGCTGACCGTGCCGCCGGAGCTGGCGCAGGCGCTCGAGTCGGCCGGCGGCCCCGTGCTGCTGGTGGACGACCTGTCCGACACCGGGTGGACGCTCGCGGTGTCGGCGCGGCTGCTGCGCCGGGCCGGAGCGGAGGGGGTGTTCCCGCTGGTCCTCGCCGTCCAGGGGTAGGAGAGGCATCGGGAGTGGTCCGACTGGGCAGGGATATCGGTGTCATATCCACAGAATCCGGTCGGCTGCCCCAATTGTTCGTTGCCGCATGCCGTCGCGCCAGGAAGAATTGGAAGCGCTCCCCGCACGGTTCTCATGTGGTCCGGAAGGGCTGTGCCGCGGCGTGCCCCCACCCGACCTTGCCCGCAGCCGTGGGCGTGTATGCGAAGGGAGGACCGTGACCTTCGGATTCGCGCCGTCGCCAAGTTCGCTGAGCCCGTCGTCCGCCGATGCCGCCAGCCGTCTGGGTCGCATGCTGGAACCGGCCGAATGGGCCTCGGCGGGAATTCCCCTGCTGCGCAACCCTCGTGAAGTCGTCAGCGGCCTGCACGCCCGCCATCTGCCCACTCCCGCGACCGCGGTCGTGGCGGTGCTGGACACGGAGGAGCGGCTGTCCGCCAGCGCCTCGTTCGTCCGCCGGTCCGCCCCGGCGGACGGCTGGGAACTGCGCAACGCACTGCTCGCACACCTGCGCAGGGTCATCCCGCACGACCTCCGCCGACGTACCCCCGTACGTACCGCCGTGCTGCTCTACTGCCGGGACGGCGACGAGCGGTGGACGGAGGAGGACGGCGCCTGGATGTGGGGGCTGCGCGACGCGTGCACCCTGCACGGGCTGCGCTGCGGGGCGTACATCACGCTGACCCGCGGCGGCTGGCAGGTGCTGGGCGAGGGCCGTGGCGGCCGCCGGCCCAGTGCGGGCTCGCAGCCCTCCGGCCTCGCGGAGGCGCTGGCCGGGCCCGATCCGGCGCCGCAGCGCACGGGTGGCGGGGCAGCGGACGCGCTGCGCCGCGCGGCGGCCCGCTGATCCGGCAGCAGAACTGCCGGACCCGCGGGAACCGTCCATGTGTCAGACGCCGTGCGTCCATGTGTCAGACGCCGTGCGTCCGAGTATCAGTCGCCGTGCGTCCGAGTGTCGGACGCCGTGCAACCGCATGTCGGACGCCGTGTCAGACGCCCGCGCCCAGAAGGGAGTTGATCCGCTCCGGGTCGCCGCAGACGATCAGCAGCACACCGGCGCGTTCCCGCGCCGCAGGCAGCTTCCGGGCCAGGGCGTCGGCGGCTCCGGCCTCGTCGTTGACCGCGACGACGACCACCGGCCGTGCGGCGGCGCGTCCCACGGCATCGATACCGGCGTAGAACACGTCGTCCCGGGCGTCGTGCTGCGCCCAGTAGGACGCCTCGCCGAACGACAACTCGTGGGCGGCCCACGGATGTTGTTCGCCGGTGGTGAGCACCAGCACCTCGCCCGGCGCACGGCCGGAGTCGAGGAGCAGGTCCACCGCTTCCCCCGCGGCGTCGAGCGCGCCGGCCGAGGGAGCCGGGATCAGCTGGATCTGTGCCTGTGCCGGAGCGGCAGCCGGAGTCGCGGCCGGAGCAGCGGCAGGAGCAGCCGGAGCAACCGGAGCTGCAGCAGGCTTAGCGGAACGATTCTCCTCATGGGAGACCTGGGGCCGGTTGCCCGGCGTGTGCGTCCGCTGGGCCGGCGGGGCCGGCGGGGCCGGACGGACGGGACCGGGGCGCGGCACCGCCGCGGGGCGCGGGCCGGGTACGGGGCGAGGGGTCGGCGCGGTGCGGCTGGCAGCCGGGGTGACGCGGGGACCCTGGGCGCTCTCGTGAATCTGAGACTCCTGGTGGATGAGTGGAGAGGCATGAGTGGAAATCTGTCGGACGCCGCTGCGCCAGGCATCGGCGGGTGGTGCGTCGGGGGCGCGTACGGGAGCCGTACGTGCGCATCACGTGTCGTACGTCGCGTCGTACGTCGCGCGCATCACGCGCCGTACGCCGTACGTGAACAGTCAGAAGTCGAAGCCGAGCTGGCCCCCGCTTTCCAGTGCTGCGGCCTCGGCCGACATCCGGTGCTTCTTGAGGTGCCGCCACTGCGGGAGCCCGTCGAGATAGGACCAGGAGAGGCGGTGGTGCGCGGTCGGCCCGAGTTCCGCGAGGGCCGCCTGGTGCACGGGAGACGGATAGCCGGCGTTGGCCGAGAACCCGTAGGGCGCGCAGCCCCCGGACTCCGAGTCCAGCTCCGCCATCATCGCGTCCCTGCGCACCTTGGCGATCACCGAGGCGGCCGCGACCGCGATGCAGGTCTGGTCCCCCTTGATCACCGTACGGACCTTCCAGGGTGTCCCGAGGTAGTCGTGCTTCCCGTCGAGGATGACCGCATCGGGCCGTACCGGCAAGGCATTTAGCGCACGTTCGGCGGCGAGCCGCAGGGCTGCCGTCATTCCGAGCGCGTCGATCTCCTCGGGCGTGGAGTGGCCGAGCGCGTACGCCGTCACCCACTCCTCGAGAAGCAGCACGAGCGCGTCGCGGCGCTTGGGTGTGAGGAGCTTGGAGTCGGTGAGTCCGGCGGGCGGGCGGCGCAGTCCCGTGACGGCGGCGCACACGGTGACGGGGCCGGCCCACGCTCCGCGCCCGACCTCGTCTACACCGGCGACGATCTTGGCACCGGTGGTGGCGCGCAGTGAGCGCTCGACGGTGTGTGTGGGTGGTTCGTACGGCATGGCGCCAGCCAGCGTACGCCGCCGGGGCCCGACCGCAACACCCCGGTCCCGGGACGGAGCCGCGGAGGGCCCCGCCCCGGGGCTCAGCCCGTGAATCCCCTTGTTCGCTCCCGCACATCTACGCACGACACACGGGCAGCTGCACATCTACCCACGCCACACAGGCAGCCGCACCTCTACGCACGTCACACGGGCAGCAGCGGACGGACCCGTCAGCGCCCGTACTCGCCGCTGTTCGCCGGTCCGGTGTTGCGGCAGTCCGCGATCCGCTCGTCGAGCGGGTGCTCCGCGAGCAGGTCGAGTGCACGCCGCTCGCCGATGCTGGTGGCGTACCAGGGCCCGTCCTCCAAACCGTCCTTGATGCCGAGCAGCGCACAGGTCCGCTGCGGCTCCGGGAGGCCGTTCAGCGCGGGCACCGCGTCCGCCGACAGGTCCCGGAGGTACTCGACGTCGATCGTCCGGTGCTCGGTGAAGCGCTGAACGTTGCGCTCCGCGACCAGTGCGTCCGGCGACGCGAGCCCGAAGGCCAGCACCGCCGCCCCCGCACTGCCCGCGATCGCACGCGGAAGCCAGCGGGCGCCGAACACCCCGGCGGCCATGATCAGGACGATCACCAGGCCGAGCCACAGTTCCATCGCCGCCACCGAGAGCCGCAGCCGCGTCAGCCCGTACTCGTCGACGTACAGGTACATCCTGCTCAAGGCCGACGTGACGACCACCAGGGTGAGCAGGCACAGGACCCCCAGCACGGACCGCACGAGCGTCCGGTCGCTGGTGCCGCCCCTCGGCGCCCAGCGCTTCGCGAAGGCAATGACGACAAGGGTCAGCACCGTGGCCCAGAGGAGCTGCCAGAAGCCCTGCCTGGCGTATTCGGAGTAGGACAGCCGGGTCTCTTGGAGGACCTTCTCGTACCCGCCTACGAGGACCGCGAGCTGTACGGCGATGAAGGCCGCGAACAGCAGGTTGAGCACGACGAGCGGAAGCGCCCATTCCAACCGGCCGCGCGCACGTCCCGGCGCGATCCTGGCCTTGTCCCACTGGTGCGGTGCGGCAGCGGTTCGGGCCGCCGCCAGCGCCCCGACGAGCCCCAGCGCGAAGAGCAGGATCCGCCACGGGCCGTCGGAGACCGACACCTCGGGCACGAGGTTGCCGAGCAGTTCGGCGAACGCGGCGTCCGCGCTCACGAACAGCGTCCCGAACACCACGAGCAGGACGACGGCGACGGCGACGGTGCGCAGCACCGGCCCCCAGCGGTCGCGCGACCCGCCCGCCCGCTCGCGCAGCCCCTTCCAGCCCCAGCCGATCCCCCCAATCGCCGAGCCCCAGATTCCCAGCGACCCGACGAGGACGCCGAACCAGGTCCGGCTGCCGTGCAGGGCGAGCGAGCCCAGCGCCAGCGCGGAGACGACCGCGAGGAACGTCGGCCAGCCCGCGTCGCGCAGGGCGGGTACGACGAGCAGGGCGAGCCCGCCGAGCCCCCAGACGAGCGTCCAGGGACGGATCCGCCGCCCGGCGGCCTGCGCGGCGAAGTACGCGGCGAGGGATGCCGGCACAGCCACGATCAGCAGGTTCAGGCCGAGCCCCTCGCCGAGGAACAGGGCGCTCAGCAGTGCGGTGGCCAGCACCGCCCAGAGGGACGCGGCCCGCACCTTGGCCGGCGGCCCGGGGCGGACCCCGGCGCGCCAGGCGGGCGGCTGAGCGATTTTCTGCCGGCGCTGCTGCTGCCAGTGCTGGTGGGCCTGCCACTGCTGCCACTGCTCCTGCTGCCGCCGCTGGAGCGCCGATTGCGGCTGCATGTACGCGGGCACGGCGGGCGGCCGCTGACCGGCGCCCTGCATGTACCCGGGTACGGCAGGCGGCTGCTGAGCGGCGTCCTGCGGGGACGCGGGAGCAGCAGCGGGAGCAGCAGCAGCGGCGGCAGCAACAGCGCCCACACCGACACCCGCGGACTCGGTGGGCGCAGCGAACTCACTGGGCGCAGCGGACTCAGCAGCCACGGACGGTGCAGGTGCAGCAGCCGGTATCGCTGGTGGCGCATCTTCTGGTTCAGGCACGGGACCCCCTCCCGACCAGGCACTTTGCGCCTCGCGCAGTTACGTGGCGGGGTGGGCCCGGTGTCTTGTTCGGCGCACGCCGGTGATCATCGACGCGGCGGCGTGGCCGTCAGACTAGCCCGGCGACACCGCGCGTTCCCCACCGCATCAAAGATGCGGACAGAACCGTGACGCTGCCCTCGTGCGAAGGAAGGTCACTGCACCCGCGCAGGCATCCACTCCGGCAGCGCCTCCGTCTGTTCCAGCCAGCCCGCCGGCGGACGCCCCGCCGTCGCCCCGGCGAGCACACCGCCGACGATGGCGCAGTTCGTGTCGACGTCGCCGCCCACCCGGGCGGTGGCCCAGAAGGCCCGCTCGAAGTCGCCGAGCCCGCGGGCCGCCGACCACAGCGCGAACGGAACGGTGTCGTGCGCGCTGGTGCGCCGGCCGCAGCCGAGCACGGCGGCGACGGTGCTCGCGTCGTCGTAGTCCAGCATGTTGCGGGCCCTGCGCAGCCCGGCCGCGACCGCGCTGCGCGGGACGAGCGCGATCACGCCGTCGAGGAGCCCCTCGGGGGTGGGCGGTCCCTCGGGGGCCGCCGCGATGGCCGCCGCGGCCGCGACAGCCATCGCGCCCATGACGGCTTCCCGGTGCTGGTGGGTGACGTACGCGGAGATCTCGGCCTGATGGGTGGCCTGCTCGGGGTCGTCGGCATACCAGGCACCGAGCGGCGCGATCCGCATCGCGGCGCCGTTGCCCCAGGAACCGCGGCCGTCGAACAGTGCGGAGGCCAGCTCGCGCCAGTCGCCGCCCTCGCGGACCAGCCGGAGCATCCGGTTGACGGCGGGCCCGTAGCCGCGGTCGAAGTCGTGGTGGTCGGCGAAGGAGCGCGCGAGCACGTCCTGGTCGATCCGGTCGTGTCCGGCGAGTACGGCCAGCACGGAGGCGGCCATCTCGGTGTCGTCGGTCCACTGCCAGGGGCCGGGCGGCAGTTCGCCCCTCTTGAGGAGCGGATAGTTGGCGGGTACGAAGAACTGGGAGCCCAGTGCGTCTCCCACGGACAGCCCGCGCAGGCTGTCCAGCGCGCGCACGAAGCGCGGGTCGGAATCGGAGTCAGCGGTCATCGCTCAGCACTCTAACCGGTGATTCCGTACGACTCGGGGGCACACCAGTGCACGAACGGCCGGTCCAGCGTGTACCGCCCGTCCGCGCCGAGCTCCAGGACCCGCATCTCGGCGTTGCCGGGATTGGACAGCGACTCGAACTCCGCGACCGACCAGTGGAACCAGCGCATGCAGAACAGCCGCATCGTCAGCCCGTGCGTGACGATCAGGACGTTCTCCGGGTGGTCGGCCGCCTCGAAGCTGCGGTAGAGGCTCTCCAGGAAGGCGCCGACCCGGTCGTAGACGTCGGCCCCCGACTCCCCCTGCGCGAACCGGTAGAAGAAGTGCCCGTACGCGTCCCGGTACGCCTTCTGCAGTCGTACGTCGTCCCGGTCCTGCCAGTTCCCCCAGTCCTGCTCGCGCAGCCTCGGCTCCTCCCTGACCCGTACGCGCCCGGGGTCGAGGTCGAAGGCGCGGAAGGTCTCGTGGGTGCGCCGGTAGGGCGAGACGTACGCGCTGATGCCCTCGTCGCCGAAGAGCGCCCGCAGCCGCTCCCCCGCCGCTCTGGCCTGCTGCCAGCCGTTGTCGGTGAGTCTCAGGGCATGGTCGGGCTCGCGCTCGTAGACGGTGTCATCGGCGTTGCCCTCGGATTCGCCGTGCCGGACGAGGACGATGCGTCGCGGTCGTGCCATGCCGAAACCCTAGTTCGAATGGTCAAGGCGGGCTCGACCGGCCTGCTGCCGGCGCTCCGTCCGGCGTACCGACCGACCGCCCACCAGGGCCTACACCGTCCAGGACGGCTCCAGCTCCACCACGTCCCCCGCCAGCGCCGCCACGTCCACCTCGGTCTGGGCCCGCAGCGACAGCCGCTCCACCCGGTCCGCCCGGTACTTGCCGTGCTCGGCGGCCGACCGCCACATCGAGAGCACCAGGAACTCGTTGCCCGGCGCCTCCCCGAACACCCCGCGCAGCATCCCCGGCGACCCCGCCATCGCCGGGTTCCAGACCTTCTCCTGCATCAGCGCGAAGTGCTCGACCCGGTCCTCGTGCACCTTGCAGTGCGCGACCCGCACCACGTCGGCGTCGGTGAACTTCGGTTCGAAGCCCGTCTTGACGTCGAAGCGGTAGTCGAAGAGCTTGACCTGGATGTCCTTGTACGTCCCGGACTGCGCGGCGGCGAGGCGGTCGTGCGAGCGTGCCATGAAGGAGTCGTAGAAGGCACGGCTCTCCCAGAAGGCGAAGACATGGGCCACCCCGTCCTGCCCTCTGCTCCAGCCACCGCTCTGGCCCCGGAATCCGGGTTCACCGAGCAGCCCCGCCCATTTCCGCTGCCCCCGTTCAAAACCTCGACGGTCGACCACAGTGCAGCGAATCCACTTGACCAGCACCGCGCCATCGTACGGCCATCAGGGTGACCCGAGTCACCCCGCGGCGGGGTGCACCCGGCGCACGGCCGCCCCGTCCCCGTCCCCGAGTCCGATGCCGAACACCTCTTTGAGGACGCCGGCCATCTCGTCGGGTGCCACGGATCGTTCGGTGAAGCTGCCGTCCGCCCTGCCCCTGCGCAAGGTGTCCGCGACGAAGCCGTAACGGGCGTCGAGGGCGATGCGGTGCGCGACGACCTTGCCGACGAAGCTGGAGCGGGGGTGGGTGGAGCTGTAGTGGTTCATGACGGTGAAGTCGCCCGGGTACAGCGTCTGCGGCGCGAAGGCGTACAGATCCACCCATCCCTCGGCGCGCAGCGAGCGCAGCACCAGGATCCCTTCGTCCTCCGCACCGATCCCGAAGGTCCACCCGTCGCTCTGCCGTACTTCCGCACCGGCCCGCAACGGCATCGGCTCCAGCAGCCCCTGCCAGCCGAACCCACAGTCCACCAGCCACTGTTCGTCCTCGACCGCTACGGCCAGGACGGCGTGCGTCACCGGAAGCAGCGCATCGCCCCGCGTACGGTTGCGCGCCCCACGCCCCGCCACCTCGAATCCCAGCCGCTCGAGCGCCGCGGCCAGCAGCGAATTGTGCTCGTAGCAGTAGCCCCCGCGCGGCTGCCCGACCAGCTTCTGCTGCAACCTCTTGAGGTCGAGGGGCACGGGCCGCTCCAGGGCGACGTCCACGTTCTCGAACGGAATCGCCGTCACGTGCGCCCGGTGCACCGCGTGCAGCACCTCCCGCGTCGCCGCGCGCTCCCCCTCGTACCCGATCCGTGCCAAGTACGCGTCCAGATCGATTTGTTCCCCGCCCCAAGTCGTCATGGCCACAATGATCGCCACAACCGGGCCGCTGACCAAGGCACTTGTCGCACCCGGTGGGCCCTGTGAGGATCGGATCACGACTGGAAGCGGAGGAACACACGGTGAGCAGCTTCAGCAAGGGCATCCGGAAGGCCGAGGTCGCCCTCAAGTGGGATCCCCACCCACTCGGCGCACCGGCCGCCGACCTCGACATCGTCGCCGGTGTCTACCGCGCGGACGACCCGTACGGCGACCCCGTGTACCTGGTGCACTTCGGCAGCCGTTCCCCGGACGGCACCATCACCCTCCACAGGGACAGCAAGACGGGCCAGGGCTTCGGCGCGGACGAACAGATGACCCTCGAACTCGACCGCCTGTCGCAGGAGTACGGGCGGGTGGTCCTCGGGGTGGCGATCCAACAGCGGGACGGGCGCATGGAGTTCGGCGACATACAGAGCACCCACCTGCGGCTGGCCGAGGGCTACACCGAGCTCCTGACCAACGACTTCACCACGGTCGAGCGGGCCACGGCCGCCACTGTCGCCGAGTTCGTGCGCGACACGGACGGCAGTTGGGACCTGCACGAGACGGTGCGCGGCTTCGATGCGGAACCGGAGGAGTTCACCCGGCTGATGGGGGTGCGGCAGCGCTGAGCCCCCCGTACGGCAGGAAGGGCGGCACTCCCGGAGGAGTGCCGCCCTTCCTGTTTGAGCCTCTACCCGTTCAGGGCGTCAGCCGTGCGTCAGCTGCAGCCACTGGTCGAGCCGCAGCCCTCGCAGATGTAGCAGCTGCCGGCGCGCTGCATCTTCGTGCCGCAGGAGAAGCACAGCGGTGCGTCCGCGCTGATGCCCAGCTGCATCTCGACCAGCTCGGCCGAGGTGTGCGGGGCGTTCTGCTGCACGGCCGAAGTGGCGGCCTCCGCCTTGGGGGCGGCGACCGTGGCCAGCGGCGCGGACTGCGAAAGGCCTGCCACGTCCAGCTCGACCTCCTCCAGCGACGGCTCGTACGAACCGGTGTCGAGGTGGCGCTGACGCTCCTCGGCGGAGTGGATGCCGAGCGCGGACCGCGTCTCGAAGGGCAGGAAGTCCAGCGCCAGGCGGCGGAAGATGTAGTCGACGATCGACTGTGCCATCCGCACGTCCGGGTCGTCCGTCATGCCGGCCGGCTCGAAGCGCATGTTGGTGAACTTCGAGACGTACGTCTCCAGCGGGACGCCGTACTGCAGGCCCACGGAGACCGCGATGGAGAAGGCGTCCATCATGCCCGCGAGGGTCGAGCCCTGCTTGGACATCTTGAGGAAGACCTCGCCGAGACCGTCGTCCGGGTAGGAGTTGGCGGTCATGTAGCCCTCGGCGCCACCCACGGTGAAGGAGGTGGTGATGCCCGGACGGCCCTTGGGGAGGCGCTTGCGGACCGGACGGTACTCGATGACCTTCTCGACGGCCGTGCGAAGGGTGTCCTCGGCCTTGGCGGTGACCGCCGCCTTCTCCTTGTCCTTGGTCTTGGCGGAGAGGGGCTGGCCGACCTTGCAGTTGTCGCGGTAGATGGCGAGCGCCTTGACGCCCATCTTCCACGCCTCGAAGTAGACCTCTTCGACGTCCTCGACGGTCGCCGTCTCCGGCAGGTTGACCGTCTTGGACAGGGCGCCGGAGATCCACGGCTGGATGGCCGCCATCATGCGGACGTGGCCCATCGCGGAGATGGAACGCTCGCCCATCGCGCAGTCGAAGACGCTGTAGTGCTCGGTCTTCAGGCTCGGGGCGTCGATCACATTGCCGTTCTCGGCGATGTGGGCGACGATCGCCTCGATCTGCTCCTCCTGGTAGCCCAGGCGGCGCAGGGCCTGCGGGACGGTGCCGTTGACGATCTGCATCGAGCCGCCGCCGACGAGCTTCTTGAACTTGACCAGGGCGAGGTCGGGCTCAAGACCGGTGGTGTCGCAGGACATCGCGAGACCGATGGTGCCGGTGGGGGCGATGACCGAGGCCTGCGCGTTGCGGAAGCCGTTCTTCGCGCCGAGGCGGACGACGTCCTGCCAGGCCTCCGTGGCGGCGGCCCAGATGGGGTTGTCAAGGTCGTCGACGTGCACGGCGACGGCGTTGGCGTCGGCGTGCTGCTTCATGACGCGCTGGTGCGGCTCGGCGTTGCGGGCGTAGCCGTCGTACGGACCGACGACAGCGGCCAGCTCGGCGCTGCGCTTGTACGAGGTACCCGTCATCAAAGAGGTGATCGCGCCGGCGAGGGCACGGCCGCCGTCGGAGTCGTACGCGTGGCCGGTCGCCATGAGGAGCGCGCCCAGGTTGGCGTAACCGATGCCCAGCTGACGGAAGGCGCGGGTGTTCTCACCGATCTTCTCGGTGGGGAAGTCCGCGAAGCAGATGGAGATGTCCATCGCGGTGATGACCAGCTCGACGACCTTGGCGAAACGCTCCGCCTCGAAGGACTGGTTGCCCAGGCCGTCGTCCTTGAGGAACTTCATCAGGTTCAGCGAGGCGAGGTTGCACGAGGTGTTGTCCAGGTGCATGTACTCGCTGCACGGGTTCGAGCCGTTGATGCGGCCGGACTCCGGGCAGGTGTGCCACTTGTTGATGGTGTCGTCGTACTGGATGCCCGGGTCGGCGCAGGCCCAGGCGGCCTCGGCCATCTTGCGGAAGAGGGACTTGGCCTCGACCTCTTCGATGACGTCGCCGGTCATGCGGGCGCGCAGGCCGAACTTGCCGCCGGACTCGACGGCCTTCATGAACTCGTCGTTCACCCGGACCGAGTTGTTGGCGTTCTGGTACTGGACGGACGTGATGTCGTCGCCGCCCAGGTCCATGTCGAAGCCCGCGTCGCGCAGGGCGCGGATCTTCTCTTCTTCCTTCACCTTGGTCTCGATGAAGTTCTCGATGTCGGGGTGGTCGACATCGAGGATGACCATCTTGGCCGCGCGGCGGGTGGCGCCGCCGGACTTGATGGTTCCGGCGGAGGCGTCGGCACCGCGCATGAAGGAGACCGGGCCCGAGGCGTTGCCGCCGGAGGACAGGAGCTCCTTGGAGGAGCGGATGCGGGAGAGGTTCAGGCCGGCGCCGGAGCCGCCCTTGAAGATCATTCCCTCTTCCTTGTACCAGTCGAGGATCGACTCCATGGAGTCGTCGACGGCCAGGATGAAGCAGGCGGAGACCTGCTGCGGCTGGGGCGTGCCGACGTTGAACCAGACCGGGGAGTTGAAGCTGAAGATCTGGTGCAGGAGGGCGTGGGCCAGCTCGTGCTCGAAGATCTCGGCGTCCGCCGGGGAGGCGAAGTAGTTGTAGTCCTCGCCGGCCTTCCGGTACGTCTTGACGATCCGGTCGATCAGCTGGCGCAGACCCGTCTCGCGCTGCGGGGTGCCGACAGCGCCGCGGAAGTACTTGCTGGTGACGATGTTGACCGCGTTCACCGACCAGAAGTCGGGGAACTCGACGCCACGCTGCTCGAAGTTGATCGAGCCGTCGCGCCAGTTGGTCATGACGACGTCACGATGCTCCCAGACCACCTCGTCGTACGGGTGCACGCCAGGAGTGGTGTGGATGCGCTCGATACGCAGACCCTTGCTGGCCTTGGCTCCCTTGTTGCGGGAACCTCGTGCCGGGCCGCTCGTCGTCTCGGTCATGCCGCCTCCCATATCGGGCTAAAACGCCCAGAAGTGCCCAGTTCTTCCTTGAGCACGATGTGTATCTGAAGTCCCGGTCGCCGCGCGTACGCGTCGAGTCCGTGACAGGTCCTGATGTGCTGCCGAATGTGCCGCTGTGCGGCCGGCCGACAGGAGGGTCGGTCTATTCGGCGGCGGCAGCGGGCACGGGAACCACAGGGTTCCCGCCGGGCCCGCGCTCCTGGGCCGAGGGCCGCGGGTCACGGAGTTCCGTGATCGCGGTCTCGAAGTCCTCCAGCGAGTCGAACGCCCGGTACACAGACGCGAAACGCAGGTACGCCACGACGTCGAGCTCCTGCAGCGGACCGAGGATGGCCAGACCCACGTCGTGGGTGGTCAGCTCGGCGCTGCCGGTGGCGCGCACCGCTTCCTCGACCCGCTGGCCGAGCTTGGCGAGGGCGTCCTCGGTGACCGGACGGCCCTGACAGGCCTTGCGCACGCCGGAGATGACCTTTGTACGACTGAACGGCTCGGTCACCCCGCTGCGCTTGATCACCATCAGCGAGGCCGTCTCCACCGTCGTGAAACGGCGGGAGCAGTCGGGGCACTGACGGCGCCTGCGGATCGACGTCCCGTCGTCCGTGGTGCGACTGTCGACCACTCGGCTGTCGGGGTGCCTGCAGAAGGGGCAGTGCATGGTTCCAAGGCCTCCTTCGCGGCACGGCTGAAGAGCTTCGGCAGGCCGCGGAACGGGCCCTCGAAGCAGCTCCCAGCATAGTCGATGCCCGAGGTCCGATGGACCGCGAACCACAACTTGTGGGCAGCTGTAGAGATTCAACCACTAGATCTGGGGGTTGGCCGGGCTATCGCCCCTACGCGCGTGTCGCGACGGAAAGGGGCTGCGGTGACCGCCCACGAGAGTACGGGACCCCGGAGGGGAACCGGGATTCCGGTCCCCCGGACGGCGCATCATGAGATCCCGGGCGGCTTCCCGACGACTCGGGCGACGGCTCCGGGGCGATGTTCGACCCGACGGAGAAGGCTACCGCAATAAGACGAATTGCCGTTCGGGAGATCGGCCCCCGGCTCCCCCCGCAGGACCGAGCCATACACCCATCCGTACGAATGAGGCAGCCAATCTGCAGTTTTTCACTCGAACGTGTGTTTGGCGCAACCTTTCGAAAGCTACTACCGTTGTCCGGTCAGGGAGACCATTCGAGAGGGGCCGACCATGACCACCACCGCGGACAGCGCAACGATCGCCGCCCAGGACCGCTCCCAGGGCCGACTTGAGCCGGTGCATGCCATGAATGACGCAGCCACGAACCCCGAGGGCGCCAAGCCCGCACGCTCGCTGCCCGGCCGACCTCCCGGGATCAGGGCGGACAGCTCCGGCCTCACGGACCGGCAGCGGCGGGTCATCGAGGTCATCAGGGACTCCG
Organism: Streptomyces sp. NPDC048442; assembly: GCF_040651475.1. Classification (NCBI taxonomy): domain Bacteria; kingdom Bacillati; phylum Actinomycetota; class Actinomycetes; order Kitasatosporales; family Streptomycetaceae; genus Streptomyces; species Streptomyces sp. NPDC048442. Next base: position 12,221 of record NZ_JBEZKB010000033.1, on the reverse strand, counting down.
TGCAGCGACGGGGATACCCGCCGTCCATGCGCGAGATCGGGCAGGCGGTGGGGCTCTCCAGCACCTCCTCCGTCGCCCACCAGCTGATGGCGCTCGAACGAAAGGGCTTCCTCCGCCGGGACCCGCACCGCCCCAGGGCGTACGAGGTGCGCGGCTCCGACCAGCCGAGCACGCAGACCACGGACACGGCAGGCAAGCCGGCGGCTTCGTACGTCCCGCTGGTCGGCCGGATCGCGGCCGGCGGCCCGATCCTCGCCGAGGAGTCCGTCGAGGACGTCTTTCCGCTCCCCCGGCAGCTGGTGGGCGACGGCGAGCTGTTCGTCCTGAAGGTCGTCGGGGACTCGATGATCGAGGCCGCGATCTGTGACGGCGACTGGGTGACGGTCCGCCGTCAGCCGGTCGCGGAGAACGGCGACATCGTGGCCGCGATGCTGGACGGCGAGGCCACCGTGAAGCGCTTCAAGCGCGAGGACAACCACATCTGGCTGCTCCCGCACAACGCCGCCTACCAGCCGATCCCCGGTGACGACGCGACCATTCTCGGCAAGGTCGTCGCGGTGCTCCGGCGTGTCTGACGTCCGGCGTCCGTACGTGTAGGGCCCTGGAACCCGCGGTGGGTTCCAGGGCCCTACACGTACGAGACCACTGGGCAGCGGCTCTTCTGGTACGAGACCACTGCGGAGCCACTGCCGGTCGGCTGCAGCCCTACTTCTCGGCGGGCTCGGCGGCCTCGGCGGCCTCCGCAGCCTTGGCCGCGGCGTCGATCGCGGCGAGCGAGCGGCGCACCTGATTGCGGTCCGTGGTGTACCAGAAGTCGGGCATCGAGGCCTTGAGATAGCTGCCGTAGCGGGCGGTGGCCAGTCTCTGGTCCAGGACCGCCACGACGCCCTTGTCGCCCGTCGCGCGGACGAGACGGCCGGAGCCCTGCGCCATCAGCAGGGCGGCGTGTGTCGCGGCGACGGCCATGAAGCCGTTGCCGCCGTTCTCCTCGACCGCCTTCTGGCGGGCGCTCATCAGCGGGTCGTCGGGGCGGGGGAACGGAATCTTGTCCATCACGACGAGCTGACAGCTCGGGCCGGGCACGTCGACGCCCTGCCACAGCGAGAGCGTGCCGAAGAGGCAGGTCTGCGGGTCGGCGGCGAAGTTCTTGATCAGTTCGCCGAGGGTGTCCTCGCCCTGCAGCAGGACCGGCATGTCGAGCCTGCCGCGCATCGATTCCGCTGCCGTCTGGGCTGCCTTCATCGACGAGAAGAGACCCAGCGTGCGCCCGCCTGCGGCCTCGATCAGCTCGGCGAGCTCGTCGAGCATGTCCTCGCGTCCGGCCTCCCGGGTGGGGCGGGCCAGGTGCTTGGCGACGTACAGAATCCCCTGCCTGGGGTAGTCGAAGGGCGAGCCGACGTCGAGGCCCTTCCACTCCGGCAGGTCCTCGCCGTGCGTGCCCTCCGGGGCGAGGCCGAGCGAGGCGCCGACGCCGTTGAAGTCACCGCCCAGCTTGAGGGTGGCGGAGGTGAGGACGACGGAGCGCTCCGTGAAGAGTTTCTCGCGCAGCAGTCCGGAGACGGAGAGCGGGGCGACCCGCAGCGAGGCGGTCCCGTAGCGGTCGTTACGTTCGAACCAGACGACGTCGTACTCGGAGCCGTTGGCGATGCGCTCGGCGACACCGTGGATGTTCTCGATCATGGCGAGGGCCTGCTTGCGGACGGCGTCCTCGTCGGTGACCGACTTGTCGCGGGTGGAACCCAGCGCGGAGATCACCGTGCGCGAGGCGTCGCGCAGTGCCATCAGCGCGTACCCCAGGACCTCGGGGATCTCCTCCAGGCGGCCGGGCAGGGACAGCTCCATCACCCGCTCGAAGCTGTCCGAGGCGGTCAGGAAGGCGTCCGCCGCCTTCTCATTGACGATCTTCGCGGCTCTGCGGACGGCCCGGTTGACCTGGCCGGGGGTGAGTTCGCCGGTGGCGACGCCGGTGACCCGGGAGACCAGCTCGTGGGCCTCGTCGACGATCAGCACCTCGTGCTGCGGGAGCACCGGGGCGCCCTCGATGGCGTCGATGGCCAGGAGGGCGTGGTTGGTGACGACGACGTCGGCGAGCTTGGCCCGCTCGCGCGCCGCCTCCGCGAAGCACTCCGCGCCGTACGCACACTTGCTGGCGCCCAGGCACTCGCGGGAGGAGACGGAGACCTGGCCCCACGCCTTGTCGGAGACGCCGGGGGTGAGGTCGTCGCGGTCGCCGGTCTCGGTCTCGTCGGCCCAGTCGCGCATCCGCAGCAGGTCCTTGCCGAGCTTGCTGGAGGGCCCGCTGGACTCGTACTGCTCGATCGGGTTGAAGAGGCCGTCTTCCTCGTCCTGCGGGGCGCCCTCGTGGAGGCGGTGCAGGCAGAGGTAGTTCGACCGGCCCTTGAGCATGGCGAACTGCGGGGTGCGGCGCAGCAGCGGCTTCAGTGCCTCCACCGTGCGCGGCAGGTCGCGCTCGACGAGCTGGCGCTGGAGGGCCAGCGTCGCCGTCGCGACCACGACGCGCTCGCCGTGCGCGAGAGCCGGGACCAGATAGCCGAGGGACTTTCCGGTGCCGGTGCCCGCCTGGACGAGCAGGTGGGAATTGTCGTCGACCGCGTCGGCGACGGCCTGGGCCATGGTGACCTGGCCAGGCCGTTCCACGCCGCCGACGGAGGCGACGGCGGCGTGGAGGAGCTCGGGGAGTGAGGGCTTCGTCATAGCCCGACCACCCTACGGTGCACCACTGACAACGACGGTCACGGCCGGTTTCGCTGCCGGTGCCGGAGCCGGCGTCATGACCGGTGCAGCGGGTTGGGCACGGTGCCGTGCACCGCGGCGTGCGGGCGGTGCGGGCGGTCGCGGTAGCCGTCGGTGTGCAGGCGGTTGCGGTTGAGGCAGAGGCGTTCCAGACGCGGCGTCAACAGGTCGAACGTCTCGAAGCGGTCCTTCAGTTCCGGGAAGCGCGCGTGGTATCTGAGGATTTCTGCCCGTACGAGTGACCAGAACTCTTCCTCCGCAACGCCCAGTTGCTCCTCGCACAGCGGCGCGAGGTAGCGGAACACCCCGATGAACAGCCCGGACTGGATGAACTGGGGCAGGAAGGAGGAGGGTTCGGTGAGCAGAGTCCTGCGCACGTCTTCGGGCATGTCGGCATGCTCAGGCAGCGGCTCCGCACTGACGTTGACGTCGTCGACGAAGTCCTTGATCGCAAGGCGGGCGGGTACGTCGTGCTCGTCGAAGACGACGATGGCGTTCTCGCCGTGCGGGGAGAACACCGTTCCGTACCGGTACAGGAAGTGCAGCAGCGGCGGCAGTAACGCACCGAAGAGGTGGCGCAGCCAGCCTGCCGGGTCCGTGCCGGAGCGGTCGACCAGCTCCGCCACGAAGGCGCGCCCCTGCGGGTCGGTGTGCAGCAGGGCGGCAAGGGTACGGGCGCGCTCGCCGGGGTCCAGGCGATCGGCGAGAGGTTCGCGCCAGATCGCGCCGAGGAGTTCCTTGTACTGGTACGGGGCCTCGGGGAGGTGGTCGTAGACGGGGTGTTCGACGGCCACCGAGGCGACCTCGCCGAGCAGCACGACGCGGCACTCCTCTTTGAGGAAGGGGTCTGCCGCCTGCAGTCCCTGGACCCAGGCGGTGACGGCGGGGGCTGCCACGGTGCGCTCGGTGGGCAGGCCGCGCCAGACGAGGGTGTTCAGCACGGACAGCGGGAGCTTGACCGTGTGCCGGTCGGGGCGGCTGACATTGAGGAACGTACGGATGGACTGCTGGGGCAGCCGCAGGTCGCCGTCGGCGGGCAGCGGGACGATGTCGCCGCGGGCGATCACGGGCGCGAAGAGCGGCAGGATCGACTCGTCCCACTGCCAGGGGTGCACGGGCAGGTAGAGGTACGAGGCCGGGTTCAGCCCGCGCCCCTGCAGGATCGCGTCGAAGCTCGCGCGCGCGGTGGCGTCGAGCTCGCGCGCGTACAGCTGCTCGGGGTCGGCCAGCGAGGGGACTCCCTGGTAGCGGGCGAGGGCGGTGCTGACCGCGATCCACGGGAGTCGGGTGGCCCTGCGGGCCTCGGGCGCCCAGGTGGCGGCGTCCTGGGCGGAGAAGCCGACGCGGCCCTTGTTGAGGACGAGCCAGGGGTGGCCTGTCTGATGGCCTTCGAGCTCGGCGTACCCGAGGTCGGCGAGGCGGGCGGCGGGCAGCGCGGTGTGGTCGAGCCGGGCGTCGGCGGCGAGGGTGGCGGTGAGCTCGCGGACGAGATGGCCGAGGGTCGCACCGTCCAGGGCGAGGAGGCGCCTGGCGAGGGCGAGGAACTGCACCGGGTCGTGGAAGGGACGGAAGCCGCTGTGGTCGTCGGGGTGCCGCATTCCGATGGTGTCCGGGTCGACCTGCCAGCTGCCGTAGGAGCTGCGGCGCGCGCGGAAGGACAGTATTTCGCCGTTGTCGAGGCGGAGTGTGTACGGGGCGCAGGGCGTGCCCCTGCGGCCGCTCGTGACCCCGCTCCCCGTCCCGCTCGTGGCCCCGCTCCCGGTCCCGCTCGTCGCCCCGCTCCTGGTCCCGCTCGTCGCCTCGTCGGCAGTCGGCGCCGGGGCGGTCGCCGGGACCGGTTCGATGATCTCTTCGTAGGCGAACTCGGCGAGCGTCTTGGCGAGCAGCCGGCGGGAGACCCGGTCCCATCCGGCGGCGGTCAGCTCGGGGGGAGCGAACAGGACCGGCGGGGCGAGGTCTGCGGACGGCGGCTGCCATTCGTCCCGGGCCGCGGGCCGCGGCTGGGCGGGAGCGGGGACGGGCGTGTGGGTGGAGGCTGGCTTCGACACGGTGACTCCTCGGGAGGGAACCAATGCGGGACGAGCGGTGTACGTGAAGCAGCAGGCCGTCGTGTGCAGCTGGTGCGACAGATCACCGTTACAGCTGGTGGCGATGGGCGCGGTCGCGCATCATCAGCGCGGCCCGCTTGCGGGGCAGGTCGATTTCCTCGGAGAGCCGGAAGCCCGCTCCGAGGAAGGCGGAGACGGAGGGGGTGTTGCGCAGGTCCGGTTCGGCGACGACCCGGGAGCAGGTGGGGCGGTGGTCGAGGACGAGGTCGGAGACGGCCCTCAGAAGAGTGGTACCGAGGCCGCAGCCCCGGTCGGCGACACCGCCGATGAGGAGGTGGATGCCGGTGTCGTGGGGGCGGGCCGGGTAGTGACGGGCCAGCGGGTCGAGATCGGCGCGGTAGATCTCCCAGTAGCTCATGGGGGTGCCGTCGAGGACGCCCAGGCAGGGGACGCTGCGTCCGTCGCCGTCGAGTTGGGTGCGCAGATGGCCGGCGGTGACGTCGTCGCCACCGGCCAGCTCCCAGAACTCGGCGACGACGGGGTCGTTCATCCACCGGGTGAGCAGGGCCAGGTCGCGGGCGGGACGTACCGGCAGGAGCCGGAACTCGCCGGCCGGGGTGTCGGCAGGCCCCCAGTGGGCGACCGAGTCGAGGAGGTCCGGTTCGGCCGGAAACGGCGGTGTGCCCGGCGCGGGAGGCGCGTGGGCGGCCTCCTGCGATGCGAACAGTGCGATGAACTCGTCGGGCAGCCGGAGGTCCAGGGTGTCCTCGTTGCCCTGACTCGTACGGGGCGCCGGGCCGGCTCCGGTGTCGGGGCTCGTGTCGGTGGGAGGCATCGCGGTGCTCTCCTGTCAGCAGGTCGGACGGGGTGGGTGCAGGGGGCGGAACTTTCGGGCGGGAGCGGAGCGTTCAGGGAAGGAGGGGGTTGGCGATGGAGACGTAGACGGACTGGGTGTCGACCGGGCCCACCAGCTCGTCCAGGCCGTGCAGCCTGGTCAGCAGATTGGCCTTGCAGCGGAGGGTGGGGGTTTCCAGGAGCTGGGTGGGGAGCGTGGACCCCAGGTCGGCGGTCTTGCCGAGGAATTGGCGCAGGGCGGCGATCAGGACACGTTCGTCGGCGAGACGCTGGGCGCCGAACGCCCCGATGAGACCGAGGATGTTGTTGATGCCGAGGTAGTAGGCGAACCGTTCGTCGGTGACGGCGTCGGTGACGAAGGTGTCGCTGCGGGCGCCGATGCCGGGGAGGCGGGCTTCGAGGGCTTCGCGGTGCGACTCGCGGAAGTAGTAGCCCTGGTTGTCGCGGTAGCGGCCGCCGACGGGCCAGCCGTCGCGGTCGAGGAGGACCAGGGTGTTCTGCTGGTGGGCCTCCAGCGCGATCCCTGCCTGCCCGTCGAGCCAGAGCACCGGCCGTACGACCTGGTCGAGGTAGCGCAGGAACCACTCCGCGGCGACGGCCCCGGCGGGCCGGCCCGTGCGGGCGGCAAGCCGGGCCACGCACTCCGCGAGGCGGGAGTACATGCCGGTCCGTCCCGGCCAGGGGCGGGGCGCGGTGAGGCCCGCGATGCAGACGGCGTCGTCGTCGGGACCGAAGGGGTTGTGCCGCAGCACGATGTCGAGGCCGGGGACCGGTGTTCCGTCCGGGGCGTCGACGCCGAGCCAGGCCGGGTCGCGGACGATGTCGAAGCCGGGGTGGGCGGCGCGCCATTCCTCTGCGAGGCCGCCGCGCAGCAGGCGCTGGACCTCGACCCCCCGGTGGAGTTCCTTGCGGAGGTTCTCGCGGCGGGAGTTGGTGATGCGTACGCCGAGGGAGAGCTTCAGCATCGCCGCGGCGCCCGGCCGGTGGACGGTGCGCACGGACGAGGTGGGGAACCACGGGTCGCCGTACGGGCCGAGGTCGTGCAGGAGTCCGTCGTCGATGAGGGCGGCGACGGCGGGCCTGAGGGTCAGCTCGCGTGCCTGCCAGGGGTGGAGGGGCAGTGCCTCCGTGCCCTCGGGAAGCCGCAGACCACCGGCCAGACGGGAGACGACCTGCTCCGCCTGGAGCGTGCGTCCACGCTCGGTCCAGGCGGAGTCCCCGGCCAGCACGCACCGGTCGACTGCCATCCAGTGCAGGGGGAAGGAGCCTCGCAGTTCGGGCGAGTACCGGCGGGCCTCGGCCTCGGAGAGTCCTTCCCTGCTCTTGGGGGTGGGGTGCATGGGGTGGCCGAGCAGGAGGGACTGCTCGGCGGTGAGGAAGAGATCGGCGCCGTCGGCCGGTTCGGGGTTGCTGCGGCGCGCGGCGATGAACTCGGCGGTGCGGCGCACCGAGTCGGCGACACGGGCGACCAGGTCCGTGCCCGTACCGGCTTCGGGGGCGTCCGGGCCGGCTGCAAAAGCGGATCCACCGGCTTCGGCAGCGTCCGTTCCTGCGGCGGTGGTCGCTCCGCCCGGGAGGGTGGTTCCTCCGCCGGATTCCCGGCCGAGCAGGGCCGCGACGGTGACCGCGTCCACCGGCGGGGCGTGCCGCGGCCCGCAGGCCAGCACCGGCCTGCCGAAGCGGTGCCAGCCGGCCGCGGACCAGTAGCGGACGGGGACGAGGAAGGAGGTGCCGCTGCCGTCGAGCGGGATCCGCAGGGTGCGCCCCTGGGGCCGGGGCAGGCCGTTCTCCCGTACCCAGCAGCGCAGCAGGTTCTCGACGGCCGCCGCGTCCGCCGCAGTCTGCGGGTCGGGGTGGTTGAGGAGGTCCGGCTGGGCACGCAGCGCACCCGGCGGCGGGACGTGCTGCGCGCCGTGTGCCTTGGACTTCTGCCGGGGCACCGCCGCCGGATCGGTCACCTCGGTCGTCACGTCAGTCGTCACGTCGGTCACATCGCTCGTCACGCCGGCTGTCCCTGCCGTCGATGCGGTGGTCGCCTCGGCTGCGGTGTCCTTGTACGTGTCGGGTGCGGGTGTGGGGTTCACGGAGGGCTTCCTTGTGAGGTTGTTCCGGCATCGGCCGGTGTCGGATCGGCCGGTGTCAGTACGACGTCTTGATCTGTCAGTACGACGTCTTGATCGGTTCCCGGCGGTTCTGCTCCTGGCCGCGCTGCTCCTGTCCGTACGGCGACCGTTCTGCGGCGGCGAGCGCGTCGGCGAATCGGTCCAGGACCGCGACGGCCTGCTCGTCGGTGAGGGTGAGCGGAGGAAGCAGGCGCACGACCGCGGAGTGCCGCCCGCCGACTTCGACGATGAGCCCGCGCCGCAGGCACTCCCGCTGCACGGCTGCGGCGAGCGCGGGCGACGCGGGTGCCGGACTGCTACCGGATCCGCCGTCACCAAACCCACCAGCGCCGGATCCGCCGTCCGGGCCGAGGCCGCCCCCCGTGCCCACCGGCCCCTCCGGGTCCACCAGTTCGACGCCGATCATCAGGCCCCGGCCCCGGACGTCGCCGATGACCGGGTGTTCGGCGGCCAGTTGCCGCAGCTGCCCGAGCATGCGTGCCCCGAGCTCCCCGGCGCGCTCCGCCAGCCCGTTCTTCCGTACGTACGCCATGGTGGCCGCGCCCGCCGCCATGGCGAGCTGGTTGCCGCGGAACGTGCCGGCGTGCGCCCCGGGTTCCCAGGCGTCCAGGTCCGCCCGGTAGACGATCACGGCCAGCGGCAGGCTGCCGCCGATGGCCTTGGACATGACCATGACGTCGGGCACCGTCCCGCTGTGCTCGACCGCCCAGAAGGTCCCGGTTCTGCCGACTCCGGTCTGCACCTCGTCGACGATCAGCGGGATCGACCGGGCCGCGGTGATCTCCCGCATCCGCCGCAACCAGTTGTCGGGTGCGGGAATCACGCCGCCCTCCCCCTGCACCGCTTCGAGGATCATCCCGGCGGGCCGCGGCACTCCGCTCTTGGGGTCGTCCAGCAGGTTCGCGGTCAAGCGGGCGGACAGGTCGGCGCCACGCTCCCCGCCGGTCCCGAACGGGCAGCGGAAGTCGTACGGATAGGGCAGTCGGGTCACTCGTACGTCCGGCGCCCCGCCCGAAACGTCGAGCGCTCCCGCGGTCATCCCGTGGTACGCCCCGGTGAAGGCCAGCAGTCCGCTGCGGCCGGTGGCGGTGCGGACCAGTTTCAGCGCGGCCTCGACCGCGTCCGTCCCCGCCGGACCGCAGAACTGCACCCGCGCGTTGTCGGCCAGCGGACCCGGCAGCGTCTCGAACAGTTCGGTGGTGAAGGCGTCCTTGACCGGTGTGGCCAGGTCCAGGACGTGCAGCGGGGCCCCCGAGTCGATGACCTTCTTGATCGCTTCGAGGACCACCGGGTGGTTGTGCCCGAGTGCGAGCGTGCCCGCCCCGGAGAGGCAGTCCAGATAGCGCCGCCCGTCAGCCCCCTCGATCGTCAGCCCACGCGCGCGTACGGGAACGATGGGCAGCGACCGCGCATAGGTGCGGGCCGCGGACTCGCGCAGCGACTGCCGCCGCAGGATGCCTTCATGGGCGACGGTCGGCCGGGCGGCGGGCACCACCGCCGGAGCAGGTTCGGTCACGGCCACGACTGATGGTCCTCCCCCAGGTGTACGTACATACGGATGCGCACGCACTGCCCCGCAGGGCTGAACGGCGACCCGATGTCCCTCGTACGTACCAACGACCGTGAACCCGCAGGATCACGGGCAATCGGAAGATCCTTCCGGCGACGGAACCACGCCCCTGCCGTTCGCCGTCCCCATCGTCACCGGCATAGTGGGGCCGAACCAGATCCATCTGCCGCACCGGCTCCACCCGCCCTGCCCGCCACGTTCGAAGTCCCAGGGGGAACAAGACATGCGACCCATCCGCCCAGCCTGCACCGCAACCCGTAGGAGGAGCGCACGTCGCAGAAGCGCACCCCTGCTCTCCGTCGTCGGGCTCACCGCCGCACTCGCCCTGACCGCGACCGCCTGCGGCCCCACCGAGGACGGCGCTTCCGGAACGCCCGGTGCCCGGACCACCAACTCGGCCGGCACGTCCGGCGGTTCCGCCGACGGCAAGATCACGATTCCGGACGACCTCAAGGACCGGCTCAAGGAGCACGGGGTCGACCTGGACAAGTGGAAGAACGGCGAGTGGAAGAACTGGAACAAGGACGACTGGCTGCGCGAGGCCGGGGACTTCATCAACCCGATCATCGCGGGCCTGTGGGACCCGGACCGCATGAAGGACGCGGACAAGCCCCCCAAGCAGCCCGTCGACAATGACATTTCGGGCGACAAGGGTGTCACGGACCCGACTCCCGCGCGGCTTCCGGCGAAGGCCGTCAAGGCTCCGTACCACTCCAGCGCCGCGGAGTCCGGCCGGCTCCTCTTCGACGGCCCCGAGGGCTCGATGGCCTGTTCCGCCACGGTCGTGAAGGACCCGGCGCACCCGGGCAAGTCCAACCTGGTGTGGACCGCGGGTCACTGCGTGCACGCGGGGGCCAAGGGCGGCTGGTACCGCAACATCGCCTTCGTCCCGTCGTACAACGACCAGGCGAAGCCGGTGAGCAAGTCCACGCCGCGCGAGCAGGTCGCGCCCTACGGCGTGTGGTGGGCCAAGAGCGCGCTCACCTCCGACCAGTGGATCTCGCAGGGCGGCCCGACCGGCGGCGACGGCGCCCCGTACGACTTCGCGGTGCTGAGCGTGACGCCCGAGGGAGGCGCCGGCAAGTCCCTGGAGGAGACGGTCGGTTCCGCGCTCCCGGTCGAGTTCGACGCACCGGCCGTGCCGAAGATCGCGAACATGCAGGCGACCGGCTACCCGGCGGCTCCGCCGTTCGACGGCGAGCGCATGTTCCAGTGCACCGACAAGCCCGGCCGGCTCTCCGTGAAGCCCGCGCAGCCGACCATGTACCGCATCGGCTGCACCATGACCGGCGGTTCGTCCGGCGGCGGCTGGGTCGCGCAGGGCCAGGACGGCAAGCCCGCGCTGGTGTCCAACACCTCGATCGGCCCGGTGACGGCCGGCTGGCTGGCCGGTCCGCGGCTCGGCCCCGAGGCGAAGGCCATCTACGACAAGGCCGGCAAGAAGTAGCGACGAGAGCAGAGGGTCTCCGGAGCACGCCCCGGGGGCCCTCTGCTACGTTCCGCACTGCACTTCTTTATGACACGCGCATGACACAGCTGAAAGATCGACTGAAGTACACAGGGGGAACGTTTCCATGCGATCCATACGTCCGCTGCTGGCCGCCACCGGCCTCGCCGCGGCCCTCGCGCTGACGGCCACAGCCTGTGGCCCCACCGAGGACAAGGCCGGCGGCAACGCCGCCGACAAGCCCGCGACCGCCTCCACTCCCGCCGACGGCCAGGACAGCGGCGACGTCGCGCTTCCCAAGGACCTCGCCGACAAGCTCAAGGAGCACGGCGTCGACCCGGACAAGTGGAAGAACGGCGAGTGGAAGAACTGGGACAAGGACAAGTGGCTGCGGGAGGCGAAGGACTTCGTCAACCCGGTCATCGCCGGACTGTGGAAGCCGGAGCGGATGCAGACCGCCAAGGACCCCGCGAAGACGATGACGGCCGGTGACCTCTCCAGCGGCCAGGGAGTCTCCGACCCGGATCCCCGCCCGGTCCAGGCGGTGCGCGAGCAGACCCCGTACACCAAGCACGGTGCCCCGGTCGGCAAGCTCTTCTTCGACTCGCCCAAGGGCCACATGGTCTGCTCCGGCACCGTGATCAAGGACGTGAACAACCCCGGGAAGTCCAACCTCGTCTGGACGGCCGGGCATTGTGTGCACGCGGGCGGTGCGGGCGGCTGGTACCGCAACATCGTCTTCGTCCCCGCGTACAACAACCACGCGAAGTCGCCTGCCGCCCTGAGGGCTGCTCCGCCGCAGGAGGAGGCCCCGTACGGCGCCTACTGGGCGGACTGGGCGTCGACCTCCGGCGAGTGGATCCGCGACGGAGGCCCGACGGGCGGCACCGGCGCACCGTACGACTACGCGGTCCTGCACGTGAAGCCGGAGAACGGCGGCAAGTCCCTGGAGGAGACCGTCGGCACCTCGATCGCGGTGAACTTCAACGCCCCGGACACCCGGCGGATCAGTGCGATGGGCGCCTGGGGCTACCCGGCGGGCCCGCCGTACGACGGCTTCATCATGCACAAGTGCGTCGACCGCCCGAACCGGCTGTCCATCAGCCCGACCACGCCGACGATGCACCGGATCGGCTGCACCATGACCGGCGGTTCCTCGGGCGGTGGCTGGTTCGCCAAGCAGCCGGGCGGGCAGCTGGCGCTGGTGTCCAACACCTCCATCGGCCCGGTCACGCACGGCTGGCTGGCAGGGCCGCGGCTCGGCAAGGGCGCGGAGCAGATCTACACGATGATGAGCAAGAAGTACGGCAGCAAGTAGCACGCAGCGCAAAGGCCGGTGGCCCGCACCCCCCGGACGGGGGGGGGGGGGCCCCGCCGGTGTGGTGTGGGGAGTGGGGGGGGGGGGCGGAAGAAGCAGATAGGGA
>NZ_JBEZKB010000032.1:0-100106 GCF_040651475.1 Streptomyces sp. NPDC048442 | reverse complement strand
CCCGACTCGGACTCTGGGCCGCACCCTGGACCGTCCGCCCCCACCCCGAGCCCGCCGACCGCCAGCACCCGTGGCTGTGGTCCTGCACCACCCCCGACTGCCCGACAGCCGGAGCAGGCGTCAATGAAGGCAACGCCCACCAACGGGCCGCCGACCACTACACCCGCAAGCACGACACCGCCTGAGACGCACTCCAGGCGGGCACACCTCCGCCGAAGTCACGGATGCCCTGATGTCTCGCAGCTACTGTGAGCCCACCCGCACAACCGGAGGTCGCCATGGAATCCCTTCCGTACCTGTCCAGGCGGAAAGGGAAGGGCAACGGCAGGAAGCGGCTCTACGCCGTGCTCCCCGCGCTCTCGACCAGCTACCTGCTCCTGGGCAGCCAGGAGTTCAGCGTCCACGTCTGCGCGAGCGTCCTGCTCGGATGCTCAGCAGCCGTCGTCACCAACGAGGCCCTGCCACACAGGACCAGCAGGCCACAGGGTGCGGTCACAGGCCACGTTGACTACACCCGCATCGCGCTCCTGGAACACGAACTGCTCGGCATCCAGCCGCCGGAGGGCAGCGAGGCGGCGCGGCTCATCCGTGACGCCGCTCGCCGCGAACACCCCTAATCGCGCCCCACCCGAACCCTTGCGGAGCAGCGCTAGTTGTTGCCGCGCCGTAGGCGCGCTCCCGCCATTGCTGTACCGCCGGCCGAACGGCAGGACCTCATCTACTGGCTCACCGGCATGTAAGGAAAGCCCCACCCCAGCAGGCAATGGGGGTGGGGCTGTTCGTGTACCGGCGGAGCCGACCGCGGGTACCGTTCTGGTGTCGAGTCAGAACGGAGTTCAGTATGCACGCTCTGCCCCATGACCACACCGGTGCACGCATCAAGCGGCTGCGCCTTGAACGCCACCTCACCCAAAGAGCCCTGTCGGACCTGTCGCAGGTGCCGTACTCCACACTCACCAAGGCGGAGCAGGGTGTCATCCCCGCCAGCCCGCACGTCATCGCGTCCGTGGCCCGCACCCTGCGCGTGGACGTGGCCACGGTCACCGGCCAGCCGTACGTCACCGAACTGCGGGCCGATGAACTGGACATACTGATCAGGCCCATCCGCCAGTCGCTCGATGTGTACGACCTCGGCGCCGACCCGGACATCACCCCACGTGCGCACCAGCTCCTGGCCGACGATGCGGAGGGAATGCTCGTTTCGGTCCGATCCGGAGAGATCAAGCAGGTCGCGAGCCAACTGCCGGGGCTGATCCTGGAGACCACGACAGCGGCGCACACGGCGCCGGGCCGGGAGTCCTGGCTGTTGCTGGCAAGCACCTACCGGACGGCGTACGACGTCACCTCGAAGCTCGGCTATGGGGACCTGGCTGCTATCGCCCTGGCCCGCATGGACTGGGCAGCACAGCGCGGCTCTGATGCGGTGGTCGGCGGCATGTACCGGTACATGCGCGCGCTGACCTACCTCCGCGAAGGCGAGTACCGCACGGGCGCGCGCCTGGTGCAGCTCGGTCTCAGCACCCTGGAGCAGGCCGACGCGGGCCGGGAGCGGGACGTCGTGACCGGGCAACTGCACCTCGGCGCCGCGGTGATGGCGGGTCGGTCACAGGACAAGGACCGCGCGGAAGCCCATCTCGGCGAGGCCAAGAGGATTGCTGCCGGAACGGGCGAGGCGGCCGAGGTGCATTGGCTGTCGTTCGGTCCGACGAACGTCCGCGTGCACCACGTGTCCGTGCTTGCCGAGCTGGACGAGTACGGCGCGGCGGCCGAGAAGGGGGCAGGGGTGCAGATCCCCAGGTCCTGGCCGGCGTCCCGCCGTTCGCACCACCACGCGGAGCTGGCTCGTGCGCAGATGTGGACGGGTGACATGGACACGGCCTACCGCAATCTGCTGGTAGCCCGGAAGACAGCCCCGCAGCAGGCGAGGTATCACCCGACGGTGCGGGAGACGTACGCCGGACTGGAAGCGGCGAAGCGGCAGCTGCCCGATTCGTTTCTGTCGTTCGGCTCCTGGCTGCACGCCTGACGCAGGGTCACCCTCTGGCTCCGGCTATCAACAACCCTTGATAGCCGGGGCCTTGCCCTGCCCCCACCATGTCGACATCAGCCCCCGACGACATGGAGCCGACCATGATTCATCGTCCTACGGCTGGGGGTCTCGCCCGCCGCACACCGTCCGACGAGACACCCCTGCCCCGCGCTTCCTCCCAGAGTGCGCTCACCCCCTCCCACTGGCTGGCCCTCGCGCATCCCTCACCGGCGCGTGCCCACGGCGAGTGGAGGACCCACCGGGTCGCAATGCTCCCGCTCGGCCAGCGTTTCGACACGGTCCGGATCCCGGCCGCCGTCCTGTACGCGGCGCTTCACGACGTCCGCCCGGCTGCCGTGAGTCCGCTCCTGGAACAGGTACTGGACGGTCCGGTGATCCAGGATGCCGAGCGGTGGTTCTACCCGCTGGTGCCGGTGAGCGGGGCCGTCCGCTGGCAGTCCCGCGCCGCCACGTACGTAGGTGAGGGCTGGCTGGGTGTCCCGGAAATCCACCAGGTCCCACCTCCCGGCGCCTACTGGGTAGTGCCGATGCGCGAGCCCGGACACCTCTGTGACCAGACCCGCGTGGCCGAACTGGTCGCGGTCGGATCCGCCCGACTGTCCGGAGCGTCATCATGACGGTGCAGACACGACCGGCCGCGAGGAGGTACCAGACCCCCGAGTGCCGGTGCAACGAACACGCGATGTGTCCGGGGCCGCGTGAGATCCGGCTGGCCTGGCAGCGGCCGACGGACGCACCGGTCGAGACCCTGCGCTGCGAGTGCGGGTGTCACCGACGATGACGTACTGCGTCAAAGGCGGCCGCAGCCACCCGTACGAGGACGACAGCGGTGCGTACTGCGAGGAACACGGCGTCACGCTCCTGTGGAACGGCGACCCGATCACCGACGACGACCTCGCCACACCCCCGGCCGCCCCGGCCGAATCCGAAGAGTAGCCGGGGAGGCTGAACTTCGTTGGCTGCTTCCTCGGCCCAGCCCTCACGGATTCCTCGGCCCAGCCCTCACGGAGAGGGTTCCCGCTTGGCACCTCATCCAGCGCCTTGAGCTGGGGTGTTGCGACAATCACGAGAACCCAGGAGAAGCCGATCCGGGCCTGCTGTGTGTCAGAGGTGGGAGGGGAGTGTGTCCCCGGTCCGGCCGTCGGCGTCAACCGAGCCCGATGTCCTTCTCGGGCACTACTCCCCCTCCTCCGTTTCCGTCGTGTGCCGGGCGAAGCGCTCATGGGCCGACTGCCGGGTGCAGCCCAGCGCCGTACCGATCCCCTCCCACGACACGAAAGACACGCGTGCCCTGCGGACGGTGTCGATCGCGAGCGCGGGCGCTGTGCTCTGGAGGCGGGCGACCGCGCGCAGGGCGGCGAGCGGCTGGGTTCGCGACAGGCCGGTGATCCGTTCTTCGAGGGCGGTGAGCATCTGCTCGACATCGCGGGGGATCAGGCCCTCGACGGTGGTGACGTGGTACTCCCAGTCAGCGAACGGCCCGGTCTTCGCGTCATGGCCTTCGGTCGCTTCGGGATCTCCCCAGATCACCGGATGCGTGGTCGTACCCCGCCACCCGCAACAGCACGCGCTCCGCACACCGGCAGCGCGTTCGGACACCGTGCCGTCGCTGTCCCACCAGTGGGTACTCCCGCCCAGCGCCGCCACGGCAGGCGCGTCCTGCCCGTCCGACAGCACCGCGACCACCACACCTTCATGGCGTCCGGTCTCATCCATCCAGCTCATCGTCATACTCCTCGCCGACGTCAGAGTCTCCTGACATCCATGGTGTCAGGAACCCCTGACACAGGAAGGGTGTTTGAACGGAATGCCCTCCCGGAGCAGAGCAGGAGCAACCACTGGCACTCCAGCCCTGACTTGCCCACCCGCACCACAACCCGGGGCGGCAGTGCGATCATCACGGTTTTCGCTCCCCGGGGTGAACATCCCCTCAAGCAGAGCGACTTGGCACCCCGCACTCCGCTACGAAGATCACGACAGATTGTGATCTTCTTCGGACAGCGGGGACGCGATGCGCGTACGCAGCACACTGACGACCATCACCACCGCGGCAGCACTCGTGACGGGACTGCTCGCACCGGCCGCCGCCGCGCAGGCCGCCGGTGTACCCGGGCCGTGGGGTGAGCGCGGAGACACCCTGACCATGCCGCTGCAGAAGGCCCTGGCCGAGATGCCGGTCGCGGACGAATCACGCACCGGGTACGAACGGAAGAAGTTCAGGCACTGGATCGACGCGGACAACAACGGCTGCAACACCCGCGCGGAGATCCTTCTCCAGGAGGCGTTCCTCGCCCCGCAGAAGGACACCAAGTGCAAGATCAGCGGAGGCCAGTGGTACAGCAGCTACGACAACACCTACATCAACGGCCCGTCCACGATCGACATCGACCACATGGTCCCGCTCGCCGAAGCCTGGGACAGCGGGGCCTCGGCCTGGACGGCGGAGGAGCGGCAGGCATACGCCAACGACCTCGACGACCCGCGCGCGCTGATCGCGGTCTCCGCGAAGACCAACAGGTCGAAGGCGGACCAGGATCCCACGACCTGGATGCCGCCCTTCGAGGGCAACCACTGCCAGTATGCGGCCGAGTGGACCGGGTAAAGATGCGCTGGCAGCTCACCGTCGACCCGGCCGAGGCCAACGCCCTCGCCCAGACCTCCATCACCTGCGCCAACGCGCCTCTCAAGGTCACCCTCGCCCGATAAGCCCGCACCAAGGGCTTGTGGTCTCCCCTGGGTTCGTCTACCCCCGTGCAGGCCGGGCTTCCTGCACGGCCTTGCCCAGAGCAGCGGTGAACGTCCAGGACCCGTGCTCGGACACCAGCGGTGCCCGCAGCTCGTGAGCCCTGGCCGTCGCCGCGTACGCGGCGGCCCAGCGGTCGGCCATGGTGTCCGGGGCGCTGTCCGTCCACGCACCCACTGCGGCGAGTGCCTCCTCCGCCTGCAGCTGTGCGGCCACCATCTCTGCCGGGATCACCAGGTCATCGCTCATGGATTCGGATTCTATGGCGTCGGCCGGGTACTCCACGTGCCGCTCCACCCGGTTCCGCCTACGCTGGATTTCCCGGCTATCTGGAGGTCACCGTCCCAGTGCTGGCAGGCCCGTGTGGAGTGGAGCGGTGAGTTTCGGCCTGGTGACGATCATGGTCAAGGTGCTGCCGGCGACCGAGAACCACAACATCACCTTCCACCAGTACCACCTCGAAGACGGCGGTTCTCTGGGGGTGAGCTGCGGTGAGACATGAGGTCAGAGGCATGAGCACAGCTCAGCGACGGTTCGATGGACCTTCCGCAGTGCAACAGGTGTTGCACGATCGTCAGCCGAGTGACGCCATCGCGCAGACGCGGCGCTTCTGTCCTGCGCGTGGAGGACACTGAAGGCAGGAGCGCTCGCTGACGGGAGTGGCGATGTGGACTTTGCATGATCCACCCGGGGAGGACCTGGATGACGTTCCGCCTGACGTAGTGCTCTCCCAATACGGCACCGCATGGTTCAAGTCTCGTCCTGAGGATTACTGGTCTCTTAGCCTGTGTGAGGGGCCGCTGACGGTAGTAGAGGCCACAAAGCGGGTAGCCCGCCGTCAGGCCACTTCAAGCGACCACGTTCGACACACAACGGCAGCCCGACTGCGCGATGCCGGATTTTGCGTGTTCAGGAGCCGCCAGACTGGACATGTATCAGTCATGCTCAAGGGCGCGATCAGCCCGTGGCCAGATGCAGCCGCCGAAGCGTTTGACGGCTGCTTCTCGACCTCAGGGGAGGAGGACCGATGACTTCCTTTGTGAACCGATATCTGACCGAGGTCGGCACCACTGTCAGCACACTATCCGCATGGGACGGGCGGCCGACCAGCGCACTCGTTCACCAGTTGGATGTTTCTCAGATCGAGTTGTTTTGGCTCGTTTGGGACCTCGCACCTCGCTATGAGATCTGGCTCCGTGTGCCTGTCGAACAGTGGCAGACAAAGGAGCTCCTTGATCCCGACCTCCTGATCTCCGACTTCGTAGCCAGGCATGCTGATGGATCCGCCGCCGTAGTCGAGGTATTCGACCCAACCTCCGGCGCCCGCCCGTCCATCCTCCTGACGACCACGATGAAGATCCACGGTGCAGCGGAGAACCTTGCAGCTCTCATTGCCGGCCAAGCGCGCAAGGCTCTCGAGACTCGTTCAGAGCCAGTTCCACCTGCCCTCGCTGACTTTGCAGAGCTCGCCGCCGATCTCGCTGACGCGCAGTGAGGTTGCCCCCCCGGTCTAGCGGCCTGCAGGGTTCGGGCGGAAGTCGGTTTGCCGTGGTCAGTTGGGGGCCGGTGATCCCGCGTTGATCAGCCGTCGGTGCCCGGAATGAGCAGGAAGGCTCGACAGGTAGAGGAAGGCGACATCCCCGGGGAGACGCGTTCGAAGGATGCGGATGCCTGACTGCATCGGCTTGTACAACAGGGCGTGGCCGTCTTTGAGGTCGACGAGGCTGGTCTCACCCTCGGAGGTGTAGAGCAGCAGTGCTTCGTCGGGGGCCGCGACGGTGAACCCCTGGTTGCGGTGCCACCGCAGGGAGGCCCAGTTGGTCCAGGCCACTTTCGCGAAGAGCACTTCGGTGCCCCGTGCTCTTTCGTCTTCCTCCACGACGGCCAGCAGCGAACGTCCGATGCCGCGCCCTTGGTGGCCCGGGTCGACGGCGAGCATCCCCAGTTCGACGACGGTCCGGCCCAGGGCAGGGCGCAGCGCCATGGGGTGCTCGTCGATCCAGCTCATCGGCGGGGCGACGTGGATCATCCCGATCACTTTGTCCTGCTGATCGGCTGCGACACGGCAGATGGCATGACCGTGGCGGGCCCGGATGATCCCGCCGCGCGTCTCGATGTGCCCCAGCAGGTCCCTTCCCGGCCGGGCTCGGCCCTGGGTTGCCTCGTCCGTATGTTCCAGAGCCACGGCGGCCAGGAGCCCCACCGCCTCGCCGTCACCTGGTGCAGCAATTCGGACACGGTGCGTAAGAATTTCCATGGGGGTAGTGTAGGAATCCGGTGACGTCTTCCGGGATCACGTCGGAGCCCGGCCCCGGCGGGCCCATCCGCCGACTCTGTGGGTCGATGGGCAACGGGCTTCGTGCAGTTGCCGCCCCGCTGTTCTGCCCGGCAGCCCTGCACCGGCGAGTCCGGGTGGGCCCTGCCCCTGGTACAGGGCCGGGCGCATCCCCTTGTCCGTCTTTGAATCGACGCCTGCTGGTTGACGTCAGGAGCGTTCCGGGCAGCCGTTCATGCCAGGTGTCCGTCACAAAATCCGCGGTCCGGATCGCGGGGCTGGTCGTCGTTGAAGGGGGTAACCAGTCCAGGGGCGCAAGGTTGACGGAGCAGGTGGAGCGTCGCCATCGCCAGTTCGTGGCACACGTCGCTGTTGGACTTCGTCGAACCTCACATCGCCATGCCGCGCTCAACGAGCGGGCGCCGCCCAAGTTGCCGCCGCAGGCACCGTCGTTCAACTCAGCCGCATGCGCTGCTGGGGCTTGCTTCCCGGGCCCCGGGCACGAGGTCGCGCAGCATGGTCGCCAAGTGCTGGGGGTGCAGTACTGGTTCACCAGCGGGGAGCTCGAACAGATCGACGCCCACGGTAAGGATCATGGAGGATTTCGGGCCAGGCATGAGTACGGCGGCCCAGCCTTCACCGTGGGAGACACACCATTCCCGGTGGGGAACCATGCCTGTCATCGGACTCACAGCCCCCTTGACCTGGCACAGCGGGTCGGCACGTCCGCTCGGACCGGGAACGTTAATGTCCCTGCATGCTGGAAAAGAGGGACCTTCACGTGGCGGCGCTCAGGGTCTTCGGACGCAGTACCGACGGTGCGGTGCAGTGGCCCTACGGCCTGCACAATGCTGCCCGGCGCCGCCGATGGCAGACACCCGAGTCCCCCGAGGATTTCACGCGCCGACAGGCCAGCCAGCGTGCGAAACAGCAGGCCATCACCGAGTGGGCCACTGGCCTAGGCCTTCGCCGCAGCCAGGTCGGCTGCTGCCCGCGCTGGCTGACCCGGACCACCTCGCGAAAGTGCCCGTCCGAGCCGACGCACCCGGAGCAGGAATGCATGGTCTACGGTTCCGACCCCCGGGTCGGGTGGCTCGATCACGTGATCGCCTGGAACCTCAACGGCCGGCCAGCTGTATTCACCACAGCTCCGTACGGCTTGGAGGACATTCACCGCATGGAAGTGGCCTCTCTGGTGGCGCCCGACCTGCAGCTCGATGCGGCCTTTGGGGCCGGCTGGTACGGATTCGGAACCCAGCAGGTGATCTTGTGGCGCCGAGACCGCATCCCCTCGGTCCCAGCCTGCGATCTGCCGACGGAAACGTACTGCTGAACCAAGGGCAGCCGCTAAGAAGTTCCCTATGACTATTCGTGGGGCTCGGGCCCTGGAGGAGGAACTTCTGTTCCTCTCGAAGACGGAGCGCCCGCGGCTCCGGATGGCGATGGAGGAGGCCGGCGAAGATGAGGGTGACCACGACTCCGCGAAGGAGGCGGAGTGCAGCGCGGCCGAGGAGGAGTTGGACTTTGTCGAGGCCCGGATTCGAGACCTTAAGGCCAAGCTCACCGACTCGGTGGTCGTCGACATCACCGCGGTGACGAACGCGGGGAAGGTCTGACTCCAAGCCATCGAGCGCGCCATCACTGCGCGCCTGCGGTGGAGGGTTCAGTTCTGCCTCGGCTTGCCCGGGTAGGACTCGGCGGGACGGCGCCGGGTACCGGTTCCGAGGAGTGCGAGTCGGATGGTGGCCAGGCCGAGCTGGAGAAGAAGGCGGGCACCGTCTTCTCCGGCACCTCATGTCCTGAGCTGGGCTGTGCGTGGTGGGAGACCCCGCCCATGAAGGGCAACGGGCAAGCCCGCTCGCCTGAAGCTCCCACCACACCCGTGTCGCGCTGAAAAGACCAGCACACAGTCCACAATGGGGGACGCGCGTCTGCAATTCCGGCAACGCCGAGGCTTGATCACCTCATCGGCCGAGGTTTCCCGCCTTGTACAGCCCGATCCGCCACAGTATGGGCACCGAAGCCGCACCATAAGAACAAGTTCAGAAGCTGTGTCATATGCCAGCAGAGCGGGGGTACGGGCGTCGCGGCTCCATGATCAGTCCGATCAGCTCGGTCCTTTCCGCTTCGCGCACGCTCTTGAGGACGAGCTCCATTTCGTCCTCGATCAACATGCTGACATGTTGTTTTGGCGGCCTCGCCAGTTCTATTTCCTTCGACGAAGTGCGGTCTTCATGAGCCATGAGGCACTCCTCCCTCGGGGTGGATATGACGCAGCGTACTAGGCGTCTGCGGTGTCGGAGGAGGGCTGGAGGTACCACCGTGGGGCGTCGCTCTGCGCGTCGTCTTCGGCGCGGCGCAGGGTGTATTTGCCGCAGGTGCTGTCGCACCGCAGGTCGAACCAACTGTCCAGGTGTGCGGGGTGGCACTCGCCGTAGGTTGTACGCGGCAGGTATGTACGGAGGTGTGTTTCGGCGACGAGCTGTCCGGTGGTGAGTGGTGCGCTCGCGTAGAGGGAGAACCAGTCACTGAAGAAGCAGGCCCACCGCTGTTCTGGCCATACGTCCTCTTCCGGTGCCGGGGCGGCGGGTGCTGCCAGGGGATCGGGCGCCTGGGGGCAGCTCAGGTTGCTGTGGCTGTCCACCCACCGCCAGGGTGAGTCCGGCCCTTCCACGGGGCGCCGCTCCAGGTTGATGCCGCAGTAGCGGCAGGGGCGGGCTCGGAGGCGAGTGGTGTCGCACCGGGGGCACGGCTGTCCGGTTTCCGTGCGGCGGGAGTTCGGTGTGACGCACTGGCGGCACCAGGCGACCTGCTGCGGTTCGTGGTCCCCCAGGTGGATTGTCGGCGGCGCGGTGAGAGTGGCGGCCTGGGCAGTGAACGCCGCGGTGGCCAGGGCCGCGAACGCGGCGGCGGCCGGGAAGTCGCCGGCCTGGGCGAGATCGTGGGCTCGGGTGAACAAGGTGTCGCCGTCGGTATCGGCCGCCGTGCGGGGCAGATGAGGGGTGGGTTGGAGGGGCAGCAGGGTCATGGGGTTCCTTTACGTGTGCGTTGGGCGCGCTCGGCACGGGCCCGTTTGAGCGCGGCCTCGCGGACGGGGTCCTCGGTTCGGGCGGCGAGGATGACGCTGTCGGCTGGTCCGGGCTCGGGCCGGTCCGGGGGAGCCACTGCGCGCGGGGTGGCCGGGTCGGCAAGCCGCGCGCGGGCCTGCTTCAGTGCCCGGTCGATGCCGGTGCGGGCACCTGGGCGGGTGCGGAGGGGGCGGGTATCGGCGGCTGGGGTCCGGTGAGGGCTGGCCAGGAGTGCGCGGCGTATGGCTGCCAGGGCGTCCTGCTGGGTCTGCGCGCTGGCGGGCACGGTGTCGTCCGCGATGTAGCGGTACTCCGGGCGTTGGCAGTGTGCGCAGGTGCGTTCCGAGCGCAGGCGCATGCCGTCCTCGCAGTCAGGTGCCGGGCAGGTGCCGGGAGCAACCAGCATGAGGGCGATTTCGTCGGGGTTCCAACGCCGCTTCTTGGGGTTCTCCGCCGCCCGCTCTCGCCATGCGTGGGCCCACCGCCGATGCCAGCGCCGTTCCACCCGGTCGCTCAGCTGCTGGGGACTGCGCCGGGCCAGTTCGGCGAAGACGGTGTCGCGTACTGCTGCGGGCAGCCGTCCGTGCATGGCGTCGACGAGCGGCGAGGGCATACGGCGCAGAACAAACTCGACTGGGTCGCGACCGGGTCCGGGCAGGTGGTGGGTGCATGGTTCGCAAGCGGTGCGTCCGGCGACACGTTCCGTGTCGAGGAGCTTGATTCCGCAGCGTTTGCAGGCGCCCCGGCACTGGGCACACCGTCCGTCGGGCATTCCGTCCAGGTGGGGGGCGGGGTGGCGCCCGCAGTCCAGACAGCATTTCGCGCATTGGGTACACAGCCGTTCGGCGCCGGAGTTGGTGTCCCAGCGCCGGTCCTGGCAGCGGCAGCACAGGTATGGCTTGCAGTGCTCGTTGTGCTCGGTCGAGGTGGCTCCGAGGTTGCGCATCGGCTAGCCGCTTTCTGCCGCCCTGTCAGACGAGTCAAGTATGAAGCCTTTCGAGGCCATTCCCCGTGTTTGATGTCTTTGATTCAACTTTGCGCAATCGAGCGCGGGGGCTGGACCCTGGCGCAGTCCCCTCGGTCCGTCTTCCCGTTTCCGCACCTCACAGCTCTGTTGGTTGGCTCAGCGCAGCGGTGTACGAGAGCCGGCAACTGCTGTTGTCGTGTGCAGTCGGCCTGCGGCGGCACCCTTCTCCGTCGGGTGATGTGCGTGGCACCGTCTTGACGGGGGCTCCGCTCTGCGCCCGGCCAAGGGCTCTTCCTCAACCCGGGGCGCACCGTGGGAAGCGGTCGACGTCGTTTACACCGTGGCGTAGGTGCGCCCCGGTTTCCGGTCTTCGGGCCACGGCGCGTCATCTTCCTCCGGGCGCTATGTGGGAGTTGGGCCGAGTCGGGACCAGGGCGAGTCGTGTGGAGGAGACGGTAGGGCGGGCCCGGGGAGGGGCGCGGGGGAGCTGGGGCGCCCGCCTGGGTGGTTGTTGATCCAGGACAGGCCGCCGAGGTCGAGGTGCTGGCGTGCGCGGGTCACCGCGACGTACGCGAGGCGGGATTCGTCGATGTTCAGGCGGGGTGGCAGCGGGTTGCCGTCGTCGTCCTTCTCGCCGGTGGGGGTGGGCTCGAAGTCCGCGGCGATGCGTACGGAGGGCCATTCGCGGCCCTTCGCCTTGTGTGCGGTGGACACCACGACCTCGGCCTTGTCCTCGTTGTCCAGTCGTCGGACGGCATCGAGAATGGTCTCGGCGCCGTATTCGTCGATGATGTCGACGAGGGCGAGCAGGTCGGTTCCGGCGGGGTCGTAGGTGGCGTATTCCTGGAGGTCGGCCCAGGTTTCGAAGAGGAACAGTTCGGGGTGGTTGGCGCGGCGGCCGGCCTTGAGGTTGCCCGCGGCCTGGGCGAGGGACTCCAGGGCCTTGCCGTCGCCGGCCAGGGCGACCTTCTTCTTCTTTTCGAGGAGGTCGAAGATCTCGGTGATGGCTCCGATGTTCGTCCTGCACAGCACGGCGTTGGTGTTCTCCAGCGGGCCGATGCTGGTGTCCAGGGCGGGATTGCCGGTGAGCCTGATGGGCGAGTCGACCAGGGCCAGCCACCGATTGGCCTCGTCCGCGAGGGCGGGACCGAAGCGGAAGGACTGGGACAGCGCAAGCTGTTGGCCGTTGAAGCCCGTCATCACGTCGCGAGCGCCGCGCCATCCGTAGATGGCCTGGGCGGAGTCGCCCACCATGATGAGCTGGGCGTGGTCGCGCTGGGCCAGGAACACCTCCTCGATCACCGGGTTGGTGTCCTGTGCTTCGTCGAGCAGGATGAAGTCGGCGGCGATCCGCGGTTTCTGCAGCGCCCAGATCTTCAGGGCATGGTCCTGCTTGAAGCGCAATTTGGTGCCGTCGGGGTTCTGGATGTCGTCCCAGGCCCGGCGCGCGTACGGCAGGACTGCATGGACAAGCTGGGCGTGGAGCTCGTCGTCGCTCGCCCCACGCAGCCGCGGAACGTGATAGGAGCGGATCTCCTCGGCGTCCGAGTGGCAGAAGCGGTCCACCGTACGCAGCACGGTGTAGGAGAGGGCCCGGTTGGACACCTTCCGCTCCCCCAGCTGCAGAACCATGTGCGGGCCGATACCGAGGCGGACACCCTCCTTCCAGCCGGGTTCGCGGGGAGCGTTCAGCCGGTGGCCGTAGAGGGGGCCCAGGGCGCGCATGGCCAGCGAGTGACCGGTCCGGCAGTCCATGTGGGGAGGGAACCGGCGGGCTGCATCGTCCACGACCGACCGGTTGAAGGCAAGGAACAGACCGCGCCGGAGGTCGGTCTCGGCCAGCATCCGCAAGGTCGTGGTCTTCCCGGTGCCCGCTCCGGCCTGCAGCACCATGTGCCCACCGGAGCGTTTCGTCTCGATCGCCCGCTCCTGCTCGGCGGTAGGCGCCGGCCTGGTCCGCTCACCGCCAGGCCGGGACGCTGCGACGGCACTCTGCCCTCCCGCCCGCGCAGTCTCGCCCGGCGGGGCAGGGCGTTCCAGCATTCTCCGGTACTCCAGGGCCAGCTCGATAGCCTGCTGGACCAGTCCCGGCGAGGCCCCGACCCGGGTGGTCACACCGAGGCGCCGGTTCAGGCGGAGGTTGATCTCCCCGTAGCTCTGCCCGGTCAGCCGGACGATCGCTGAAAGGTGCCGGCTGAGCTCCTGTACCGGGGTCAGCGCCGTCGTCGCCTCCCGGCGAGGACGGCGCGGGCGGGGAGCCCGGCCGGTGAACAGTACTTCCTGCACGCTGTCTTCGGCCTCCGGAGAGCTGTCCGTGGAGGGCCGGGCCTTCTTGGCCGTCATCCCGCGGGGCTTGCTGACGAGACGGCAGGTTCCTCACTCCGCGCGGCAGGTGCGGTGTGGAGGTCGAAGGGGCCTCCCCGTACGGACAGCACGCTGGGGTGCTCGGTGGTGCGCAGGACCTCGCGGCGGTATCGGGGGCCGGTGCCGAACCGCGACGCTGACAGGCGCTGGGCATTGGTACGCCATTCCTCCAGGTGCCGGAGCACAGCATCCAGCAGGACCCGCTCGTCCGGGCCTTGCGTGCTTCGGGGAGTACTGGCGAGGACGGCCACGATGGCCTCGGCAGTGGGAAAACTGATCCAGGTAGCGGGCTTGTCCTCCGCGGCACTGGTGGCCATCCGCGTCAGCGTCAGCTCCAGGGAATCGCTCTCCTGGGAGAAGAGAAGCGACGGTTCCTCCGAAAGCCACAGGTGCAGAACGGTGCACTCGGGGGCGTTGAGATCGACAGCGCTGCTGGCAAAGAGGTGGTGGAAGATTCGCAGCAGAACGTCCCGGCGGCGCGGTGTCTGACGGCGTTCGTAGAGGCAGTGCCCGCACAGCCAGCCCATCGGTACATACTCGCGGCTCTTCGGCATTTTCGGCCGGCCGATCAGCTCACCCGCTTTGATCGGGTCGGCGCACAGCCCGCATTCAGTCTCCGCGACTGCCGACTTCGTGATGCGGGGTACCGGGAGCTGTCCCGTGCCGTCCGGCCGTTTTCTGCGGGGGCGGCTCTCTTTGTGTGCTCGCTCCAGGAGCTGAGGGTCCTTCAGCCACACACGCAACACCCGGACGGCTTCCCGTCGGTCGTGGTCGTCGACCTGCTTGCTGTTCCCGCACACGGTGCTTTGGATCTGGGTGTGCACCAGATCCTTGGTCTGGCCCGAGGCCTCAGCGACGACACCGATAGCCGATGCGAGTTCCGCGCCCAGCGCCCGGCCGTGCAGGCTCTCCAGGACCTGAATGCCCTCAAGGTGGGGCGGATACAACGGGAACAGGTGCTCTTGCATGTGGTCCGCTCCGTACGCTCCGAGGTCGCCAGGCCCTCACACCCTCCCAGAAGCTGCTCCATACCCAGGCCGGAA
This sequence comes from Streptomyces sp. NPDC048442, assembly GCF_040651475.1. Taxonomy (NCBI): domain Bacteria; kingdom Bacillati; phylum Actinomycetota; class Actinomycetes; order Kitasatosporales; family Streptomycetaceae; genus Streptomyces; species Streptomyces sp. NPDC048442. The sequence goes on along the minus strand of NZ_JBEZKB010000032.1, from coordinate 85,596 downwards.
AGCACCCATTCGGCCTCCGTTCATACCCTGACGGAGGGAGGGTGCTCCCGAGAAATTGACTGCGAACTGCGAAGCCCCGCCCGCTGCCTCCTTCACCCGGTGGCAAGGCGGCCCGGCGGGAGCATACGGACGGAGATCATCCTTAAGTCCCGGTACAGGTGGACCACTTCGACCGCGAGGCACACCTGGAAGGCGCGGGCCCAGGAGCCGGGGGCTACGTCTTCCGTCAAGCATGCGAGCGGGAAAGCGGTGCCGCCCCACGCAACGCTTCCGGATCGGCGGCGGCGCTTTTCCAAAACCACCCAGAGCAACGCCCCCACAGGGTCGGCCTGAACCCGCGGCGCTCCTCTGGTAGGGCGTGCCTCGTTGGGCATCCTCCACGAGCCGATTCACGGTGGTACGCCCAGCCTAGAGTCCGGCCCCACGTGGTCGGTGAGTACGCCGACCACGACCGTCCGTCCGGAACGGTCGCAGAGGCAGTACGCCCCTGCGGGGCTCAACGGAAGAACTCCCGCACGACGTCTGCGCCGTGCCAACCACACCGGCTCCAGCGGCCCGTCAACGGCGGCGTGGCGCCGGGCCGAGCACGGCTTTCCCGTACACATGCTCGGGTTGGAGAGAGGCTGAGGCCGTGATTCAGCCCCTCGCAGGCATTCAGCCCCGGAATCAGAGTTTCGAAGAACGCCAGGTCAGAAGGCCAAGGAGGGACTCTTACGGGGCTGACGGGGCTGAACTTTGCAGTTATGAGCCAGATATGAAGGAGTCTCCTCATGCGCCTGCGCACAAGACACATCATCTTGCGTTGCCGTCATAACTGACAGCTTCAGCCCCGTCAGCCCCGTAACTCGGGTACTAGAGCCTCCTGACCTGGTGCTTTCTTGCACGGGGCTGAAGAGCTAGTTCAGCCCCGCCTAGCCTCCAGCCCCACCCGACGGGGGCTGCTACCGCTAGATGCCGCCGCCCAGGGAGGTGGTCTGCTGCTCCCCGTCTCGCTGAGACGGCGTACTTTCGCTAGTTGAAAAACTCAGCCCCGTCAGCCCCGCGAAACAGGCTCATACGCCTTTGACCTGCAGTTACATCTGTCGCACGGGGGAACATGTCCGGCCGTGAGCCAGCCCCGCCGCACGACGGGCACCGGCACGTGCGGGGCTGACGGGGCTGAAGAATCGCGACACTGCCCCCAACCAGTCCCCTCCCTGGTGAGGCCGTGGGCTAGGCTCAACCGAAAGTTCAGCCCCGTCAGCCCCGTCAGCCCTGCCGTTTAGCGCGGGCTCGTGTAGTTGTGTCGCCTGAGGATGCCCATGAGCGAGCCGTCGCCGTTGCCTGGCTTTGATGCTGACGGTGCTGCCGAGCAGATGCGCCAGCTGGGCACCAGCCTCGCGCGGCCTCCTGTCGTTCCCGCTCAGCAGGCAGCCCCCATCGCTACGGCCGCAGTCGTCCTGCCGGATGCCCTGACCGACCGTGGCAATGCCAAGCTCTTCGCCCGCCTGTACCAGGACCGGTTCCGGTACGTGGTCGGTATGGGCTGGCACATCTGGGACGACTACCGGTGGCGGGGTGCAGGAGGTGACAACGCGGCAGTATGGGCGGCCGGCGACATGGCGGAGGAGATCGCCGCTTCGGATCCGTCGGGTCTCTTCAGCGACCGCGAACTCGCCGTCCACCGCAGGCGGTCGGCGTCGTCATCGGGAATGAAGGCGATGCTCTTCCAGGCGCAGGCGGCGCCCGCGCTGAACCTCGATCCGAACTGCCTGGACGGCGACGCCTACGCCCTGTGCACCCCCGCGGGGGTGGTGAACCTGAAGTCCGGGCTCCTGCGCAAGCCCGATCCGCTGACGGACATGCACTCACGGGCCACCGCTGTGGCCCCCCAGCAGATTCCGATCCCCCGCTGGCACACCTTCCTCCACGACACCTTCGGGGACGACGAGAAGGGGCGGGAGACCATCCGGTTCCTCCACCTGCTGCTGGGTTACTCGATCACTGGCGACGTCGGTGCGCAGGTACTGCCGTTCCTCTACGGCTCCGGGGCGAACGGCAAGTCCGTACTCCTGGAGGTCCTCACCAGCCTGCTCGGTGACTACGCCGATGCGGCGCCGCCGGGTTTCCTGATGGAGAAGGGCAAGTTCTCCGAGCACTCCACCGAGCTCACCGAACTCCATGGGCGGAGGATCATCGTCTGCTCCGAGCTCAAGCCCAACGACAAGTTCGACGAGTCGAGGGTGAAGCTGCTCACCGGCGGTGACCGCATCAAGGCCCGCCGGATGCGTCAGGACTTCTTCTCCTTCACCCCCACCCACAAGCTGTGGCTGCTCGGCAACCACCGTCCCGAGGTCGGCACCGGCGGGTACGCGTTCTGGCGGCGGATGCGGCTCATCCCCTTCGAGCGCAGCGTCCCCAACGAACGCAAGATCGACAACTTGGCCGACGAACTCGTCCAGCACGAAGGTCCCGGCATCCTCGCCTGGCTGATCGAAGGCTCCCAGCGTTACCTGGCCACCCGAGACCCGTTGACGGGTCCGGCCTCTGTGCGGGTGGCGACCGCCGCGTATGAGACCACCGAGGACCACATCGGCCGGTTCCTCAAGGAATGCTGCACACGAGGCGCCAACGGCAGGCCCAACCCGGAACTGCGGGTCGAACAGAAGCTGCTGTACGAGACGTACGGGGCCTGGTGCGCGGGAGAGGGGATCCGCGCCTCGACCGCCCGCGCGTTCGCCAGCCGGATCCGCCAGGAACTCGGGCTGAGCTCTCCCGCCGAGATGATCAAGAGCAACGTTCTCAAGCTGTACCCGGGGCTCGCGCTCCTGGCGCCCGAGGACGATGCCCCGTGAGCACCTCGTACTCCCTGCCTGCCGGCTTGTGCCCGCCCGTACGATGGACATCAGCAACGACCGCGCGCGCCGATATCCGCCGCGCCCCATCCCGCCAGGAGGACTGACGAACATGGCGCTGCGACCAAGCGATCTTGTTCACGAGGTCGAGATTGTCTGGCTGGAAGAACCCGACCACGACTACGTCCGCCAGGCACTCGACAAACAGCCCAAGCGACGGGGCCAACCGCGCTATGCCCGCGACGGCCGTCTTATCGGCTACGCCAACCTCTCCCCCGACGCACAAGCCAGCTACGACAGCGGGCTGTTCACCCGACGCACCTTCTTCCTGCTCCCCCACGACCGCTCCCACGCGCCCCACGGTGACTACGAAGTCGGAGCCCCACTGGAGGCAGTCGATCCCTCCACCGTGAGGCCGGGCGAGCCCGGGAGGAAGACGCCCCGCTCCCAGAACAGCGCGGCGATAACGCCCGCAGGCGCCTGACGCGGCATCAACCTAGTGCTGCTCCGCGTTAGTTCGTGGAGGGGTGTTGGAAGGGCTGCTGGGTCTGCGTGATCACGTTGTCCCAGTCGATCGGGCAGTATGTCGTGCATGGATCCGGACCTGCCCGTGGTGACCGTCAGCTTGTGGCGTGCCGACGCGGTGGTGCTATTCGACTGGCTGATGAGCGTGGATCTCAACACGGTCCCGATCGGGCACCCCGCGCAGAAGCAGGCTCTGGTGGACTTGCTGGGCCGGTTCGAGCAGGGCACCGACGTTCCCGAAGTCACGGCCGAGGAGATCGCTGCGGCGCAAGCGGATGTCGCCAAGGACATGGGCTGGTGATGGGCATTTGATCCCCTTGGGGGTCGTGCCGTGGTGCGGTAGCCGCGTCGGATCAGTGGATTGAGCAGCCGGCCCATCGGGCCCGGCAGGAACGGGACTTCGGCGTCATGCTGTGTCGTCCGTCGGATTCGGGGCGCTCAGTGTGGAGGGAATCTGGGGCAGGGCTGCGGCGGCCTGCTCCCTGGTCTCGTGAGGGTCTGGGCGAGCGTGGAGGTGATCGTGGCGGCCTCTTCTGTGAGTCCTTCGAGTTCGGCGACGGCGAGTTGGTCGCTGGCGGTACGGGCCAGGAAGTTGAGGAGACGGTCGTGGTCCTCGGCAAGCTGCTGGATCTGCTCGAACTCGCGATAGTGGGCATCCGCGACCGAAGTCTGGTCCGCGTACGCCTCCAGTGCCTCGATTCGCCGGGTGACCGACTGCAGTCCCTTGTCGAGGGCGGTGCGGCGGCGGGCCACCAGGTCAGCGACCACCGGATCCTGCGGCTCGTCCGGCTCCGCGCCCACCAGGCGGCTGGCCATCACCCGGATCCGGGCCTCACAGGTCCACCAGCGCAGCAGGCGCGCAGGGCGTCCGCGTTTTCCTGGTCGGCCTCGGGGAGGAGTAGGTCGTGGACGGGGCATGCGGTCGGTGCGTCGGCCGAACCGGTCTGGCCGCTGACTACCGGTCAGGGTTCATACCTGATCGGCCACCGGCCGCAAGTGGCCACGGCCCGCACTGCGCTGCCGCGCCGCCCGGTACTCCTGCGCCTCGGCCAAACGCCTCCGCGCGGTACGGGGGGCAAGGTTCAGACGGTGGGCAATATCGGTGCCCTTGAGATCGGTGCCGGACTCTTCGGCCTCGTCCAGCCACGTGGCGACCATGTGCACCTGCTCGTCCTTCGACGTAGGCGCCGTCTCCTTGCTCTGGGCCTCGGGGAGACGAGCTGTCGCCTCACCGGTATCGACCGCCGCTGCGTGGCCACGGGCCAGCACGCTCGTCTGCTCTGCCGTGCTCGGCGTGCTCTGCGCCGGCACGAAAGGCGCGAACGCTTCCTGGACAGACACCTGCTGAGGGACCGCGGGCTGGACCGTGGCCCCGGCCGGGCTGTCCACCTGTGCGGGCACAGCGGCCACCGCAGCGGTCCCGCCGAAGAAGGGGTGCTCCTGTGTGGCCGCTGCGGGCCGCTCCCCCACCGTCTCCGCCAGCCACTCCGATTCCTCGTCGGCCGACGGGGCGGCCGGTGGTTCGGTGGCCTCCTGCTTCTCGGCGGTCTTCCGCAGGGATCCCACGACCGGTGACAAGTCCTTCTCGGCGAGGGGCTGCCCGTCCGGGTCGGCGATGCCGTAGACCTCGGCCAGATAGCCACCGAACTGCGCAGTGGTTGGGAGGCCGCCCATCGCCTGAGCGCATTCGCGGTACGCCTCGTAGTACGTGTCGGCCAGCTGCTCGTGCGGCAGGTCGGCCCCGTGTGCGGCGCCTGGCACGGTGGTGCGCACCGGCTCCTCGGCAAGCTCGGCGTCGGGCCGGGCGTGAGCCGTTGCCCGCCGCTCCTCCGTCTCGGGCTCGGGGACGCTGTCCTGGGCGGGCACCGTGGTGTCGTCCGGGTGCGTGCCGGCGGTCAGGTCAGGGACCTGGGTCTTGGTCAGGGAGACGAGCGGTGCTGGCTGCTCGCTGTGCAGCGGGGGCAGGAGGGTGGGTTCGATGCCCGCTGCCGCCAGACCCACCGCCGCCGTCTCCGCCAGCGGTACCCCGATCTTCGCGAGGCGCAGCGGCATCAGTGCCTCGACCGGTGCCTTCCGCTTCCACGAGCGGCCGTACCTGGCCTGGAGGCGGGCCCGGTAGATCAGCCGGTCCTGCTCCAGCTTGATGACCCGCTCGTAACTCCTCAGCTCCCACAGCTTCATCCGGCGCCACAGCTTGAACGTGGGCACCGGGGACAGCAACCAGCGGGTAAGGCGCACGCCCTCCATGTGCTTGTCGGCGGTGATGTCCGCGATCCGGCCAATCGCGTGCCGGGCCGCCTCGACGGAGACCACGAACAGCACCGGGATGACCGCGTGCATGCCCACACCGAGCGGGTCGGGCCACGAGGCCGCGCCGTTGAACGCGATCGTCGCCGCCGTGAGCAGCCACGCCGTTTGGCGGAGCAGCGGGAACGGGATCCGCATCCAGGTCAGCAGCAGGTCCAGGGCGAGCAGGACGCAGATGCCCGCGTCGATGCCGATCGGGAAGACCCGCGAGAAGTCGCCGAAGCCCTTCTCCATGGCCAGCTCGCGTACCGCCGCGTACGAACCCGCGAAACCGATGCCCGCGATGACCACCGCACCGGTGACCACCACACCGATCAGTATTCGGTGAGTACGTGTCAACTGCACTGACAACTCCGCTGCTTGGCGCCAAGTTTGATCAGCCTGTCACCAACCGACGCTGCTGTCACATAGAAAGCGACGCCCACCCTCGCTGCGTTCACGCTCAGGACGCACCGTCCCCCGACACCCTCGCCCCGCCTCGGTCCACCGCAACGCCGCGCCTGCGAAGCTCACTACAGCGTGCGCCCGCATGCCCCTCGCCCCCGCACCGGCGGGGAATCCGTCGGCGAGCTGCGCGTGCTCGGCTTCGGTGAGGCTGCGGAAGTGGAAGGGCCGTACGTCTGCGTCTTCCGGGCGCGGCGGCCTGGCGTGTTCGTATCCATTCCGCAATCGTGAAGCGGCGCGCCTGTACACGGAGTCCGGCAGGATTCAGGTGCCGGCGACGACGCATGCGCCCCGTCCTGGATGCCGGTCCGCGGCCCGGCGCACCCCGCCCGCGGCCACGCAGCGTACGAAGCCGTAGTGGTCTGCGAGGGAGTGCAGAGACCTGCTCCGCAGGTGCGAGACTGCGGAGCCGGGCCAGGTACCCAAAGGCACCCGCCCAGCCGGGCCGCTTCAGTCCCAGTGAACGTCGGGCGTCATGCCCCAACCCGGGTCGCCCGCCGTTCCCCATCCCGCGTCGCCACGGCGGCGCCACTGGATGTCGTCGCCGCGCAGTCCCCAATTCGGGTCCGTCTTCGTCATGTGGGTTCCCCTCCCCCTTCGGTGCTGCTGCCAGACGCAGCAGTGGTCACGAGCGTACGTCCACGGCCTTCAGTCCGCTGCCGATTCCGGTGCTGTCCCGCCAGGCACACCACGACGTCGACCGCCTGCCGGTCGATCCCCTCGCGCGAGGTCAGCCGGCTTCGGGGGCCAGGTCGGGGCGCAGCCGATACCAGGAGGGGTGCCTCAGACGCCCTGCCCTGGTACGCGCGGCGTAGCGGACCTCGCCAACCAGGCGGGGCAGCACCCAGCGAGCGCCGGGCACGTCCGGGACCGTGGTGAACGGACAGTCGTCGACCGTGGCGACAGCCAGGAGACGGGCGAGAGCAGCACGTTCGCGTTCCGACCAGCCAGTGCCGACGCTTCCCACATACCGCAGCCCACCCGCCCCGTCGCTCTCGCCGACCAGGACCGCGCCGGGCAGCCCGGACAGTGCTCCCCTGCCAGACACCCACCCACCGACCACCACGTCGGCGGTCCGGACATGCCTCAGCTTGATCCAGGATTTCGAGCGGACGCCGGGCTCGTAACGCGCCGACAACAACTTGTAGACGATCCCCTCCAACTGGTGCTCACGGGTCAGGTCGTACGCCTCGCGGACGTGGCCGACCACCGCTGCCGGGGTCGACCAGTGCGTGCCCTGGAGTCCCAGGTCCTCCAGGGCGCGGCGGCGGTCGGCAAAGGGGCGGTCGAGCAGGCTGCGGCCGTTCACGTGCAGGGCGTCGAAGAGCACCAGGTGCGCCGGAGCCGTCGCCACGAGCCGGGCCGCTTTCGCCGGGGAGGCGCCCATCCGCGACTGGAGCCGCTCGAAGTCGGGGCGGCCCTCCGTAAGGACGACGATCTCCCCGTCGAGCACGGCCGGCACCCCGGCAAGGACGTCGGCCAGGGCGTGGAGCTCGGGGTACCCGGCCGTCACCGGAGCACCCGATCGCGACCGGATGACCAGCGTGCCGTCACCCGGCAGGTACGCGAGCGCCCGCATGCCGTCCTGCTTGCTCTCGACCGCGTACAGATGCTCGCGCGCGGGAGCGGGCAGCACACCCGGCGTAGCCAACATGGGCGCGATGAACGGCAGCTCCACCATGTCAGCGCCCGGGGCGCGCATCGGGCGGCAGCGGCTGCTCGCTGCCCCAGACGTGTGTGCCCTCACCCTCCGAGACCACCGCCACCGGGTCGGCGATCAGGTCCTCCGCATCCTCAAGACCTGCCCGATACAACACCTCGGCCAGATCAGCATCCGAATAGGTCCGCCCGAGATCGTGGACGACGCCACCGGGCTGGATCTGGGCGGTGTCGTCGACCAATCGGTGCACGGTGATCACGGTCATGGTCCCAGCGTGATCCGGACCGCACACAACCGCACTCCGAGCCGGGAAGCACGCCAACGGAACGCACCCGGGCCCCGTTTCTTCCTGCCACCTGCTGTATCCGCAGCAGCCACCCTCGTATCCACTCGCCATCACAGTCCCAGCGTCCGCCCGGCAGGGCGGGCACCGGCGTGCCAGCCCGCGACGAGGGCGTCGGCCACGGCGGCGCAGCCGCCCCGTCCCCACTTGTTCCACTGCTCTTAGTTGCCCGGCTGCCGGGTGCGGGCGGAGACGTCGGTGTACGTCCTCATCTGGAAAGGGCGCTCGCTGACGGGTGGTCGCTCGACCAGGAACCGGTTGCGGCGGCGGGCGAGTGCCCGGTCGGGGTTCAGCTGGCTTGCGGGCCGTCTTCGTTGAGGACCCGGTTGAGGTGGGCGAGCGTCGTGGTGGTCGCCTCGCGAATACCGTCATCATCGGTGGTGTCGACGAGGTGCGACAGCAGCACGGCGGCGGCCTGGAGCACGGCAGCCTGGACGGGGACCGTGCGCAGTCCGGCGAGCACGGCACTCACCTGTGCGTCAGCGGACAGGGTGATGGGCTCGCCTGGAATGAGGGAGGAAACGCCGCGGCCAAGTCCGAGGACCTGCCGCTCACGCGAAGGTGCAGTCACACCGTCAAGTCTCCTCAACCTGGCGGGCCTTGCCCACCACGTCCAGGAGCCCGCCTCCGTATGTGCCCCCAGGGTTTCCATGGCACTGCGACCGCCGGGCCAGCACCACGCTCAACGTCACGGCGATGGGGGCCAAGACTGGAGCACGACTTCGTGTCCGTCCTCGTGCTGTTCCACCAGGGCGATGAGGGGCCCCGCCGCGGCATACAGCCCCACCCACTGGCGGTACTTTCGGCCGGCGGTGTCCGGGTTCTCCCAGAACCCCTCGATCACCGGCCCCCCACGGCGGAACTGCAGACGCGCATGGAAGGTCACGCCTGCTTCCCCGGGCATCGGGCGGGCAGCGCTGCGGGCCGGACTCGTCATGTCAGGGTGATCCGCAGCTGGTAGGGGGCGCCCGTACTGATGGCGTAGGCCTGCTCGTGGAGGTCGGCGGTGCTGAAGCCGAGCAGGGCCTCGTCGGCAGCTTGGCGCAGCAGCGGCACGATGGCGGTGGCAGGCCGTCCCCGGTGGGTGGCGGCAAGCGTGTTGAAAGCCTGCTGGTAGCACGTGCCCTGGTGGGTGTGGTCGGCGAGCAGCCGGGGCAGGGCCTGCCTCTCGATGCTGATGTCACCCATGTCCACTACTCCTGTCCCTGAAGGGGTTCGGTCTGCTGGTCGGTGTTCTGGGGACGGTAAGCGGCGCCACTGACATCGGGCCCTGCTCGCCCGTCCTGCGCTGCCCTCGTGCGGCGGCCGCGGCGCGCTCGCGCGCGGAGGCGGGGAGGCGTCCGGTGGGTGGAGTAGCGAGGGTGGCGGGTTTGACGGCGGTGGGGCCGAATCGGGCGCGGGCGCGGTCGGCGGCGGCTTCGATACGGCGGCTTTTGTCGTCGGCCGGGTCGAAGGTGAGCTGCTGCACCGCTTGCTCCGCGGGTTGGAGGGTGTCGGCGCGCAGGGTGAGGGCGCGGACGCGGGCCCTTTGGAGGCTGAGGGCGGCATAGAGGGTGTGGGCGGTGGTGGCCAGGGTGGCGGAGTGCTGGGTGGCTTCGGGCAGGGTGCGGCTGCGGGTGGTGGTGGTGCGGTCGGCGTAGCGGACGGTCAGGGTCACGGTGCGGGTGATCTGGTCGCCGGTGCGCAGGCGCAGTCCGAGCTCTTCGGCCAGGGCCAGGAGGGCGGCCCGGTGGGTGGTGGGGTCGAGTTCGTCCCGGGCGAACTCGTGGGTGGTGCTGGTGGACAGGGCGGGAGCGTGCGGGGTGACGGGGCGCGGGTCGGCGCCGTGGGCGCGGTCGTGGAGCTGGCGTCCCAGGGCGGTGCCCAGCAGGCGTTGGAGGGTGAGGAGCGGGGTTGCGGCGAGGGATCCGATGGTGTGCAGGCCGTGTTTGGTGAGGGTGCGGGCGGTCGCGGGCCCGACGCCCGGAAGCGTGGCGGTGGGGCGGGGGTGCAGGAACCTGGCGATGTCCTCGGGTGTGTCGGGGATGGTGGTGAGGCCGCCGGGCGGAGTGGTGTCGGCGGCCATCGTGGCGAGCATGCGGTTGGGTGCGGCGCCGATGCTGGTGGCGATGCCGTGCAGGGCCATGATCCGGATCTGGAGCAGGCGGCCGAGGGCTGTGGTGTCGCAGTCGAACAGGCGCAGGGAGCCGGTGACATCGAGGTCGGCGGCCATCGGCGGAAGGCGCTGGACGAGCGGGGTGACCGTGGTGAGGACATCGAGGAGCTGTTCGTACAGGTCGGGGTCCTCATGGGGCAGGTGGAAGTGCACGCGAATCACGTGGCGTTCGCGTACGGCGGTGGTGGGGGTGGTCATCCTGCGCTCCCGGGGCTGCGGTGGCCGTAGGCGGTGAGGTCGGCGGAGCGGGTGCCCGCGGGCTGGAGGTCGGCCCAGGGGTGGAGGCGGGCGCCGGCGGTGCCAGCGGGCAGGGTGCGGTGCGGCTGTGCGGGGGTGGCGCTGGTAGTGGTGCGGCCGAGGAGGCGCAGGACGGCTTCGGGGCCGCCGTCGCGGCGGGCGTCGGCGAGGGCGTCGAGGTCCCAGACCATCGAGCCCACCACCGTGCGGCGCGGTCCGCGTTCTTCAACCGTGCCGCGTACGAGGAGGAGGCCGGAGTGGAAGACGGTGTGGGCGCAGGCGTCGTGGGAGTCCTCGAAGAAGGCGATGTCGACGAGTCCGGCTCCGTCTTCGAGGGTGACGAAGATGATGCGCTTTCCGGAGGCGATCGGCGGGGTCTGGGTGGAGGCGCGGACCCCGGCGACCAAGACCTGCTGCCCGGCACGCAGTGTCTTGAGGTGCGCGGCGTCGGTGGCGCCGACTTCGCGCAGCATCCGGTGGTGGTGGTCCATCAGGTGCTGTGTGACATCGGCCTTGAGGACCTCGAGTTCGGCGCCGAGGGCTTCGCGGGCGGTCATCTCCGGGAGCCCCGACGGGTCGGTGCTGGTGGTGAGGCCGTCGAGCGGGAGCTGCCCGTCGCTCTGCCGGGTGCGGGTGTACTGGTGGAGCTCGTGGACCTGGAGGAGCAGGTCGCGGCGGCTCTGGGTGCCGCGCACTGCGTTCAGGGCGCCGATCTCCACGAGGCGCTCGGTGGTGGGGCGGGACGGGCGGGCCCGCTCCCAGAGATCCGGGAGCCCGGTGTACGGCTGCCCGGCCACGATCCGGTGGGCGTCGTCCTCGCTGATGCCCTTGACCGAGGAGAGCGACATCCGCACTCCCCAGGTGCCGTCGCCGGTCTGCTCCATCCGGTGGGCGGTGTGGGAGCGGTTGATGTCGACCGACAGGATCGGCACCCCGTGCCGGCGGGCATCGGAGATGATCACGCGCATCGGCCACATTCCCGGGTCATGCTCCAGCAGCCCGGCATACAGGGCGGCCGGGTGGTGGGCCTTGAGCCAGGCGGACTGCAGGGCGGGCACGGCGAAGGCGACCGCGTGCGCCCTGCAAAACCCGTACGCGCCGAACCCCTCGATGACCGACCAGATCTCCTCCAGCACCTCGCGGGCATAGCCGCGGGCCCCGGCCTGGCGGAGGAACCAGGCGCGGACATACGGGAGGCGGGCCTTGTCGGAGAGTGCGCGGCGGGCGACTTCGCCCATGGCGCGGTCGCATCCGGTGAGGACGGCGAACATGTCGATGATCTGTTCGTGCCAGATCGTCACGCCATAGGTGTCGGCGAGGACGGGTTCGAGGTCGGGGTGCGGGAAGCGGGGCGCGGCGCCGTGCCGGGCGGCGATGTAGGCGGCGGGCATGCCGCCGGACACCGGGCCGGGACGGAACAGGGAGATGTCGGCGATGACGTCCTGCGGATCACGGGGTTGCAACCGTCCCAGCAGGTCCTGCTGGCCCGGGGATTCGAGCTGGAACATGCCGATCGTGTCGCTGTTCTGGATCGTCTTGAACGCGAAGAAGTCGTCGAGCGGAACCTGGGTGGGGTCGTCGAGGTCGATGCGGGGGTGGCCGGTGGTGCGGGCGATTTCGTCGACGGCGTGCGCCATGCTGGACTGCATCCGCACGCCGAGGACGTCGAGTTTGATGAGACCGAGGTCTTCGACGTCGTGCTTGTCGGCCTGGACCATCGGGTACTGGCCGCCCGGGGTGGGCTGCACCGGCAGCCGGTCCAGCAGGGTCGCGTCGGTGATGATGACGCCGCACGGGTGCATGGCCATCCCGCGCGGCAGCTTGTCCAGGCCCTCCGCGAGCTCGAAGAGCGGGCCGAACCGGCCCGTCTCTGCTTCCTCCTGGAGCTGGCGCAGTTCGGGGAGTTCGGCCAGGGCGCTGGTGATGTCGCAGGCCCGGATGTGCGGGAACGCCTTGGCGATCTTGTCGACCTGCTGCGGGGCAATCCCGAGGGCGAGGCCGGTGTCACGCAGGGCATGCCTCGCGCGGTAGGTCTCGGGCATGCCGGTCACCGCAACCCGCGTGCGGCCGAAGCGCTCGAAGATGCGGTCGTAGACCTCCAGCCGGCGAGCGGACTCCACGTCGATGTCGATGTCGGGCAGCGACGTGCGCCGCTCGGACAGGAAGCGTTCGAACAGCAGGCGGTGCTCCAGCGGGTTGGCGGTCGCAATGTGCAGGGCGTGGTTGACCATCGACCCCGCGCCGGAGCCGCGCGCGGCGACCCGGATCCCCATCTCCCGCACGTCCGCGACGACTTGGGCCACGGCCAGGAAGTAGGCCTCGAAGCCCAGTTTCGTGATCACCCGCAGCTCCTCCTCTAGCCGCTCGACTGCGGCCGGAACCCGGTGGAGGCCGCGGCGGGCGAGTCCGGCCTCGGCGCGCTCGCGAAGCAAAGCGGCGGCCTCGCCCGCCCCGGGGCCGGCGCCGACGGCTGCAGGTTCGGGGAAGTGCGGGCGGCCCAGCCCCAGGTCGGCGGCCGGGTCGAGGACGCAGCTGTCCGCGGTCGCGGCGGTCTCCGCGAGCAGGCGTACCGCCCGCTCGGGTCCCTCACCCGCGGCACGCACGATCCGGTCGGCCATCTGGGCCATGTCGGCGGGCCCCTTGAGCCACCGCTCCCCCGGATCCAGGCGGCGCCGCTCGATCGGCCGCAGCAGGCGTGCGGCGTCCAGGACGTCGGCGAGCCGGTGCTGGGCGGGATCGGCGTAGCGGACGGCATTGGTCAGCACCGCGGGAATGCGGAGCTGGTCGGCGAGCTGGAGGGTGCGGGCTGCCAGGCGCACCGAGCCGGGAGCCGTGCCCTCGGTGCCGTACGACAGCACTTCCAACCGCAGGCGGGACCCGAATAGGCCCCGCCACGGGGCGAGGAGTTGTTCCGCGCGGTCCGGGCGCCCGGCGGCCAGGGCGCGGACCGGCTCGGAGGCCGGGCCCAGCAGCGCCACCAGACCGTCAGTGCCGTGCAGGGCGAATGCCTCGCGTGTGACCACCGGTGGGCCCGCCGCTACGGCGTGTGCGGCGGAGACCAGGCGGCACAGCCGCGCCCACCCGGCCTTGTTCTGGGCAAGGAGGGTGATCCGCAGCGGGGCCTCGGGGACGTGGGCGCCGCCGCGGACCGGGGCCCGGCGGCGGGGCTGGGGTGCGGGGGTTGCCGGTGTGTGGGGTTCGACGGCGGCGTCGACGCCGAACAGCGGGCGGATCCCTGCTGTGGCGGCGGCCTTCGCGAAGCGCACCGTGCCGGTGACGGTGTCCCGGTCGGTCAGCGCCAGGGTCCCCATGCCGCGGTCGGCGGCCGCCCGGACCAGGGCCTCGGGGTGCGCGGCACCGTAGCGGGCGGAGAACCCGGAGGCGACATGCAGATGCGCGGTAAAACCGGCCATGACCTGCCGCCCATCTCCACCCCTCCGTTCGGCTCGTGCCGCCCGACCCAAGTATCGAACGCATGTGCGACTGTACCGTCCGGCGCCCGTCGCGGCTCAGCCGAAGGCCGGGGCGAGCGTCATCCGGGCGCCAGGAACCCGTGTGCCACAAGGGGTGCGGGGGTGAAAAATAGAATGCGCGTTCCCATGTAGTGGGGTGTCGGGGTACGGTCACCGGACCGGAAGATCACAAACGGGGAGATTCATGCACGTGCCGCCCACCGCCGGGCCCGGACGGCCCGCAGGTATCCGTGTCCGCGCCGACGGGCTCACCGACCGGCAGACCGCGATCGTCGCCGCGATCCGCTCCTCAGTGAGCGAGCGCGGCTACCCGCCGTCCATGCGGGAGATCGGCCAGGCTGTCGGGCTCGCCTCGACGTCCTCCACCGCCCACCAGCTCAAAGCCCTCGAAAAGAAGGGCTGGCTGGTACGCGACCCGCAGCGCCCCCCGCGCCTACCGCGTCCGCGACGAGCACCCGGACGACGCCTCCCCCACCGGTCTGCGGCCCGCCGAACCTCGCACCGCATACGTACCGCTCGTCGGACGCATCGCCGCCGGCACACCCATTCTGGCCGAGCAGAGCATCGACGACATTTTCCCCCTCGCCCGCCAACTGGTCGGGGAAGGCGAGGTATTCATGCTCACCGTCGTCGGCGAGTCCATGATCAACGCCCACATCGCAGACGGCGACCGGGTGGTCGTCCGCGCCCAGTGCGAGGCACAGAACGGGGACATCGTCGCAGCGATGATCGACGGCGAAGCCACGGTGAAACGCCTCAAGCGCGACGGTGACGACATCTGGCTACTGCCGGAGAACGACGCCTACCCGCCCCTCTGGGGTGGCGAGGCCACCCTCCTCGGCAAGGTCACCGCCGTCCTGCGCGCCCTCTGACCACACGCGACCCGTCGCGGCGCCACCACGCCCACCGTGATCAAAGGCACCAGCAGCAGAGCCGGTCCCCGACCAGCCCGAAGCCCAGCCCGCGCTGGTTCGCTGGCGGTCAGGCGCTCGACGTGCGGGCACGCTTCTTCGCCGGAGCCTTCTTCCCGGTGGTGGCCGCCTTCTTCACCGACGCCTTCTTCGCGCGGGCCGCCTTCTTCTGGGCATGATCAGAGAGGTCGTGCACGCTGGCGTCCTCGTCTCCCCCGCCGCCCTCCCCGCGCGAGGCTCGGGCCGATTCCACGGACTGCTGGAGCGCGGCCATCAGGTCCACGACCGTCTCCTCGGGCTTCTCCTGCGTGTCCACCAGCCTTGGGCGGTGCCCTTCAGCTTTCGCGGCGAGGAGATCTTCGAGCGCTTCGCGGTAGTGGTCGCGATAGCCCTCCAGCCCGTCATCGTCGGTGGTCATCTCCTCCATCAGCAAGATCGCCGCGTCGACCTCCGCGTCATCGAGCTCGACCGCACGCGGAGCGAGCTCGCCGGAAGACCTGATCTCGTCCGGCCACTTCATCGCGTGCAGGACCAGTGCCTCGTCCAGGACCCGCAGCAGGCCCAGCCGCTCCCTCCCGTGCCAGGCGAACTTCGCGACGGCGACTTTCGCACTGCGCTCCAACGCCTTGCGCAGGAGAACGTACGGCTTCGCCGCCACGGCACCGTCGGCGGACAAGTAGTAACTGTCCCCGATCCGTACGGGGTCGATGGACTCGGCAGGCACGAAGGCGACGATCTCGATCGCCTTCGCGGTCGGCAGCGGAACGTTGTCGAGCTCCTCGTCGGTGACTTCGACGATGGTGTCTTTGGAAACCTCGTACCCGCGCCCGATCTCGCCGGCGGCAAGGACCTCACCGTCCAGGTCGCAGACCTTCTGGTAGCGGATCCGCCCCATGTCCTCCAGGTGGTACTGGTGAAAGCTGATGCTGTGGTTCTCCGTAGCCGGGAGCACCTTGATCGGGATGGTGACCAGGCCGAAACTCACCGCTCCGCTCCACACAGGTCGGGGCATCGGTCCTCCAGCGTCCGGGAAATCCACCCTAGGCCCGAACCCGCGCATCGGCGCGTGGACGCTTCACTGTCCTCAAAGTCCTCCCTGCTGATGCCCGAGGATCTGACATTGCCCGTCGCCGCGACCACTGGGCCGCCGACCGTCCTTGCGGCTGGACGGCGAGGTGGTCGGGCAGAACCTGACGGAACTGTTCTCGGGGTATGCCGACTCGGAGCCAACAGCTCCCGGCATCATCCGGAGCAGCGCCCATGAACTGCTACGACCGCGACGCCATGACGCTCGGAGCCGGGGCGTTGGTCGTGGCGCGAGACGGTCTCTCCCCGCCACTTCAGTGCCGGGAGAGACCTCTTTCACCTGAGCGTCATAAGACGCGAACGTCCGCCTCGGTCAGAGCGGGGTAGGGGCAGGAGGGCACCGCCGTACGGACGCCCTCGCGCACCGCTTCCTCCAGCGTGGTGCCGCATTTGGTGCCGGGATTAGGCGGCTCTGCATGCGTGCACCCTGTCTTCACGCCCATGGACTGGAGAAGGGTGGAGGACCTGCCGGGCGGTAGGACGCTCTTCTGCGTGTGTTTCGCAACAGGCTGCCCGGCGGGTCGGCTGACGGGTGAGCCGCCTGGTCCGTCGGACTCGGGGCACTCAGTGTCGAAGGAATCTGGGGCAGGGCTGGGGCGGCCTACTCCCTTGTCTCGTGCAGGTTCTGGGCGAGCGTGGAGGTGATCGTGGCGGCCTCTTGTGTGAGTCCTTTGAGCTCGGCGACGGCGAGTTGGTCGCTCTGTCGATGCCTCCAGGCCCGGTGACACCACCCCCCCCGGATCATCAACCGCAACAAGGGGGGAAGTCATGCCGGACCCGAAGGCCGGTAACCCCATGGCGGAGCCACGAAAACGGTAACGGGGGGCAGCATGTGGCGGCCCACGACGTCCTCGACGCCATGGTTGCCGCCCAACAGGCGGTACCTGGGTGTTCGGGCGATCAAGGGCCTGGGCGCATGTCGGCTCCCTGCGCTCGTTGGAAGGGCAGGGAGCCAGCATGGGTGCTATGCGTCGGAAAGGAGTCCCGCCGCAACTTGCTGAAGGATGCCGGCAAGTGCCTCACGGGCCTTCGGGTCGACATTGCCGCGCATATCGGCAACGACAGCGTCGACTCCACTCATGCGCCGGAAGTACTGCAAGATGAACGCACTCCGCTGTACGGGATCTAGGTTGTCGAAGGCGATATCCATGAGCGCGGCCCCGTTGTGCCAGGGCGCCTTGCCGAGCGGGTCCGCCGACGGCGCTGCGGTCACCCTCGGTTCGGGCACGGCAACCGCCGGAGTGCTTGGGCTGGGGTCCGTGGTGACGGCCGCTCCCCCGCTTTCTGAGGCGGGCTCCGGGGCGGAGTTCAAAACGGGTGCTGGGGTGCTAACGCCGTTAGCACCTGTCGCAGGAGCAGAGTTTGGGCTCGGGGTGCTAACGGCGTTAGCACCCCGAGCTCGGCGGCGCGGCTTGCGTTCAGCCCGAGCTGCGAGGGCTTCCGCGGCGGCGCTCTGCTGCTGACGTGCTGGCAACTGGCCGACGTTGCGGGCGACCTCCACCGGAAGGCTCTTGTCTTCCACTGCCTGCTGAAGTTCTGGGGTGAGTTTCAGAAGTGCCAGGCGCTGAGTGACCCATGGGCTCGACTTGCTGAGTGCGCGAGCGAGTGCACGCTGGGAGCCGTGAACCTGGACGAGACGCTGCAGCACCTTCGCCTCCTCCAGCGGGTCGAGGCTTTCATGCTGGATCGCGGCTGTGAGGGCGGTCTCCAGGAGGGTGTCGGCATCTGCGGCGAGGGAGTCGTCGATGTGGACCGGGACGTCGTCGAGGCCCGCGATCTCGGAGGCTGCGAGGCGGCGATTTCCATCGACAACGACGTGAGTGGCGGCGCCCAGTGCATCCTCGTGTCCAGGGTGCGCGCCGAGAAAGGCTGCTCGGGAGACAAGGGTGAGCGGCTGGATGACTCCCCGTGCCGCGAGACTGTCTGCCAGGTCGCCGACCGCTTTGAGTTCTTCACGTGGATTGAACGGATTGTGGGCAAGCTGGGCGATTGGTAGCCGCGGCGATGGAGCGGAGGGCTCGGGGGTGCTGGGCTCGGGATCCTCCGCGTGTCCCGCATACCGGGCGAAGGACGCAGCTCGGCTGCTGATGGGTTGTCCGACGGCAGCAAACGTCGCGGACTGCCCGAGGGCATCGGCCTTGCTCATGCCAGCCCCCTGACGATTTCGCGCATGCCGTGGGCCTGGATTCCTTCGGGAGCGTAGGCCAGGAGGGGACGTTGCAGCCGGACAGCTTCCCGTTGTTCCTTCACATCAGGAATGACTGCCAGTACTGGTGGGGTCCCGAGGGCTTTCCACTTTTCTAGTGAGGATGTCGCGATGTATCCGCGCCGGGAATCGTACTTGTTGACGACCAGTCCGAGCTGCTGCACTTCGATGTCGAAGTCCTGGGTGAGCGAGCTGACTTGGTTGATGAGCATCCCGTACGCCTGTGCTGAGGTGTCCTCGGCTTCCACAGGCACGACCAGTCCCGAGTTGCCGGGCTTCTCGCCGTCACGCTGACGTCCGTAGAAGAGCGCCGTATCCATGGCCAGCCCGAGGCTGGGGGGTGAGTCGATGACGATCACGTCGAAGTGCTCTTCGAGGGGGGCAAGTGCGCGCTCAAGTGCGGCTTGGCGGGGGCCACGGAACATGGTGAGGCCGGAATCGAGCAAGAAGGCGTCGAAGGCGGCAGGCAGCACCCGGAGCCGGTTGCCGAAACGCTCCTCCTCTATGGGGACGGTCAGGTCGATCAGAGGTTGTTTGGTGTCGGCGCGATTGAGCATGTGTGTGACCAGGCTTTCCTGGCCCGCAGGAATGGCCTTGAGGCCGAGCTGATGCGAGAGGTGACCTTGCGGGTCGAAGTCGACCAGCAGCACGCGGAGGCCCAACTCGGCGAATGCCTGTGCCGTTCCGGCGGACACGGCGGTCTTGCCGACTCCGCCCTTTTGGTTGCAGAAGACGAGACGGCGCACGAACTCTCGGGCCTGAGTGGGGTGCTCCACGAGCCACAGAGCTACGGCCTGGGCAAGTCCCTGAATGTACGAGACACCGCGGTGCTTGCAGTCGGCCTTGAATGAGTCGTAGAGCCCCTCGGGTAGATAGGTCCCGAAGGATTCCGCGCCGGCGGTCTCGATGTGGGGGAGCGGAGCGTTTTGGGCTTGCCAGCTCATCACTCCTGCTGTGACGGCGTCTTGGACGTCGGTGGCGAGCTGGGCTGCCCGGACTTTGAGGGCTTGCTTGAGGGGAGCGGGCAGCTTGGAGACGAGCTTCTCCCGCTCACCTCCTACAGGATATGACATGACGGTAGCTTACTGCCGTGAGGATCCCTCAGATGGCAACAACTCGCACATCTGAAGTTGATTCGGCGTTAGCTGCTGTGAGTGCTAACGCCGTTAGCACCCTGGATGACCGAGTGCCCATCTCCACGCGTGCGTCTCCCCGGTCGCCTGTCCGGCTCGGCCAGGGCGTGTCCGGAACGGGAAACAGACCGCCCCTGCCCAGGGCTGTTGGCCGGGACGGTCCGGTTCCCCGGAAACGCAAGAAGGCCCGCACCGTCGCGTGCATAGCGACGATGCGGGCCTTCTGCGTGTGGTTACGACTGGATGTAGCGAATAGGGCGTCCGAGCGTTTCTGCGTATTCGATCTCAGCCCGAGTCGACTCCCCGTCGTATCCCCCGGGGGACACGACGATGACCTCGTCAGCGAGAAGATCTTCTGACGGTGCAGCGAGTCCAGCTTGGGTTTGAGTTCCTCCGCATGCTCGGGGGTGCCCCACAGGGCACGAGGGCGTTTCATATCGCAGCCAGGAGCCAGCACGATGTGGCCTGCGTCCGTCTCGCGGGCGTTGACTTCGCTCATTTCAGCCCAGAAGCGGGTGCTGCCGCAGAGGACGACGATGTGGGGCCAGTCGGCAGGGGAGTCGAGGGGGAGATCCTCGATGAGGGCTGCCGCGCTGGCTCCGTCGAGCTCGGGGCTGTTGGCGCCGTGCAGTGCGTTCACGTACTTCTCGTGGAGCCGAAGTTCGAGGCGGGTCTGGGCAGTGGGGTCGGTGGGCTCGGTGGGCTCGGTGGTCATCGTGCTCCTCTGACGTGTTCGGACATGAGGGGGTGGAGAGCGGTCACTCTGGCGTGGCCGGGTGCCCGCAACGGCTGCGCGGGGAGACGGCGTTGCGTGCGGGTTCACCGCGGTGGAGTGCCAGGAGGCCGTCGGCGGCAGTGATGGGGTACCAGAGCCGGCGCCCAGACCATGCGCCAGGTGCCGTCCCACAGAAACTGTCCCGCTTCTTCGCGGCACCTCAGAACGTGACGCCAGGTCCGCACCGACGCATCAGTGCGGACCTGGCTCAACTTCACGTGGGCGCCGTTCAGGCACGCACGAGAGCTGGGTGTGGGTACGAATTACCCACGACGAAGGGAGTCATCATCATGACCAACATCGAGATGGCGGGCATCGACCAGGCCGTTTCAGTAGGAGCTGCTCAACGGCCGGGAACGGAGCCGCCGTGCGCAGACGGCCTCCACGTGCACCGGCGGGAGGGCCGGGTGTGCGCGGCCCTCGTCGACGGGGCCGGCCACCACCCGTACGTCGTCGACTTCGCCCGGCACGCGCCTTCCGCGATCTCCCTCATGAGCATGGCGATGGGCGGGCTCGTGGGCCTGATGACCGCCCGGCGGATGGCCGACGCGTACGACCGGGCGCCGCACATGTCCGCGATCGTCGCGTCCATGGAGCCGGGCCGCCCCACCAGCATCCACTGGATCGGGGACTGCCGGGCGTACGGCTGGGACGGCACGGCGCTGACCCTGTGGAGCACGGACCAGACCATGGGGCAGTGGTTGAGGTGGAACGGCGGCAAGACGGTCGAGCTCGTCCCCCTCGACGTCGCGGAGGACCAGGACAACTGGGCCCGGTTGGGGCTCGCGCAGGCGACGGAGATGACGTGCCGCCAGTTGGAAATTCCCGAGGAGGTCCCGCTCGTGCTGCTCGTCAGCGACGGCATCTCCGACCAGGTCGACCTGGAGACCGCCGAAGAGCTCTGCCGGGCCCACCCGGAGGACCCGCAGGCCCTGGCGGAGGCGCTCGTCGCGGCGGCCCAGGGCGAGAAGGACGAGGAGGGAGCCTTCTACCGAGACGACGCGACCGTGGTCGTCCTGCGCAGGCCGGAGTCCTGACGAATAACGGCCAGCGGAAAAGCGGGACAGCTTCTCACATCCGCAGTCACCTTGAAACGACACTCGAAGACACCGTCACAGCCCAAGCGCTCATCGTTGCCCCTCCGTCCAGCAAGCGGGGCAAATGTCGCGGCCGTCTCGACCCGGCAGGCTTCGACGCCCTCGCGGCCTGGCTGAAACAGGGGAAGAGTGACAAGGACGACCCCGGTCCGAAGAAGTAGAACAGTCCCCACTGCTACGGCGGTGGGGGGCTTCGCTGTGCATCTACTGGGGTGGACGCCGTGCCTTGCGCTTGCCGCGGAGGGCTGCCACTCGTGTGCTGGTCACGCCCGTTGCGTCGGCGATGTCGCGGGATGTACCTCCGCGTGCGGCCAAGGCTTTCACGGCAGCCGAGAGAGCTGCTTCGTAGGCGGCTTCCGCGCTCCGCAGACGTTCCAGTTCCGGGCTGACGGGGATGAGCGCGATCTCGATGCTCACGCCGATGAGGGCGAGCCCTTGAAACAGGTTGTTGTGCAGCGCGCGCAAAGTGGTGCCGTGGCCATAGACCCCATGCGGTGAGACGGCTGCCACCCAGGCGCCGTCGTGGCGAGTGGCCTGGCACTCGATGGCCTTCGGCTTCTTCACGAGGCCCTCCGCGCGTGATTGATGATCTGCCGGATCAGCGCGTCGGGTACGGGGTGCGGCACGACGACTTGCTGCTCCCCGATCAAACACACCGTGTGGGTGCCGCATTCGCGCAGTGGGGTGACCGTGAGCCCTCGCCGGGCTGCCGCGGCCTGCAGGCGCTGCACGGTGACGTGTGACCTTCCTCCTGCTTTGAGCTCCGCCGTGGCCTGCTGCGCGGCTTTCCACTGCTCAACAGTGATGACCGGTTCGTGGGTCTCCCGCGGGGACCAGATCCACTCCGACAGCGGGTTCAGCACGGACTGACCGGGGCGTCCCGTGCGAGAGGCCTTGCGGTTGAAGACCTGATACCCGGTCAGCTTGGGGTTGGCGAGGAGACCGTTGACCAGGTTGTGCGTCCACTGCGTCTTGATCGGATACTGGTCGGGGGCCTGCGCCAGGGCCGCCATGATGTCCGGCGTGGAAAGGTGCTCCTCCCGTCGCAGGCGGTGCATCTCCCTGGCCGCGTCGAATCGTCGCGGATCCGGATGCGGCGCCAGCTTCTTCTTGGGGCGGGCCGGGCCGAAGCGTCCGCCCTCGTGGCGCGGAGCCGACTCGTCGAGCACCGCGATGTAGGGGTAGGGCGGATACCCGTGGTTCCATCCGTTGATGGCGTGCTGGACCTGGCCGTCCGTGGAGCGTTCCATGAGGGCGGTCCGGTAGATCTCCGCCTCGACCTGGCCGTAGCGCCGTGTGCGCAGTCGGCCGGACTCGGTTCCGCCGGTGGGCTCGTTGGCGTACACGACGTCGACGCCCAGGCGTTCCAGTTCGTGTTCGACCGTCAGGCTGGTGAGCATGGCCCGTGCGAGCCGGTCTGAGCTCTCAGACAGCGCATGCGTGACGCCGAGCTCCTCGCACCGCTCCACGAGGTCCTGGAGGCCGCCGGTGCGGGGGGTCGGGACATCCAGCGAGTCATACATCTTCTGTGGGCCGAGTCCGCGCAGTTCCGGAGGGAGCATGCCGGATTCCACGTCCCAGAAGTATGCGGCGAACTCTTCCCCTTCCTCCAGGCATGCGGAGGCGCAGAGGACTTGACGGGGGATGGAGGTGGCGGGGTTCTGGTTGTCCTTGGTCGAGACCCGGCCGATGAAGACCGAGCACCGGGGACGTCCGGGCGCATGGGCGTAGTTCGGCAAGTCGGACAGGTCGACGGGCGGTCGGAACGGTGACAGCCGGGCTGCTGTGTTGTGCACGGTCTATCCCTTCCGCAGGCGGACGTTGGCCATGCGCGACGCGGGCCGGGAGAGGCTGGGCGCGGGTGCATACCAGGCCGGGTCGTAGTCGGGGTGGAGCAGTTCGTCGGCGTACTCCCGCTCCGCCTCCTCCAGGCTCACCACGTTCGCCCAGCTTTGCCCCGGGCCCCGCAGTTGACGCAGCCAACTGCGCTGATTGCGCAGGAGGCGAAAGCCCCAGGTGGGTCCACCACCGGACGTCGTTGTGCCTGGCTCAGCGGGGCAGGTTGGCGAGGGTGTGTCGGCGTCGGATTGGAGGTTGCACGGGGCGTTTCACTCGTTGACCGCTGGTGCGGGAGTCGCGTGGCCGCTGCCCAGGAGCTCGTGCAGCTGCTGGAACTTCTCTTCGCGGGTGCCGTGCACGGTGGCGCAGTGGGCGGCGGCGATCTTATCTGGCTGTGGGCCTGCGTAGCGGGTGATTATGGCCGCGGAGAGCGGCAGGGTGACGCCGGGGAAGATCCGGGTCGGGACGGGCGGTGCCTTCCCTTCCGGGGTCAGATTGATGACGAGGATGCGGTCGGCGGTCTGTCGCATGGCGGCGCGCATGCCGTCGAAGGCGGGGCTGGTGACCCAGGCACCGGGGGAGAGGAAGGCAACGGTCGCGGTGTGCATGCGCGTTTCGAAGGCCCGCCACAGGGCCCACCGCCAGAAGTACACGTAGAGGTTGGACAGGGCGTACTCGATGCGGCCCTGGCCCGGGGTGCGGAAGTCGTCCAGGCTCGGGCGCCAGAGTTCGTCGTGGGGCCGGGTCTGCCGGCGCTTGGGGCGGCGCGCTTCGATCCAGGGCGCGGCGCCTTTGGCTTTGTCCTTGTAGGGGGGATTGCCCAGGATGGCCAGTGGGTGGGGGGAGTTGAGGCGGCTCTGCAGCCCTGGGGGCTGATCGCCGTGGAGGGCGTTGCCGGTGATGATGTTGTCGTCGAGCCAGGTGATCGGCGGGTGGCCGCCGGCCTCCAGCCAGCAGGCGGACTTGGCGACGTCAACGGCTACGGGATCGGTGTCGATGCCGTGGATGCAGGAGCGCATCACCTCGGCCATGACCGCCTGGACGGTGAGCGGTGCGGGGTGCTGCGTGCGGTAGAGCAGGCTCACGTAGGCGGCGGCCAGGATACGGGCGGCCTCGACGAGGAACACCCCGCCTCCGCACGCCGGGTCGAGTACCGATACGGCCAGAACGTCGGCGGGGTCGTCGTCCAGGTCCAGGTCGGTGATGTCGCTCAGCGCGGCGCGGGTCAGTGGCCGTGCGGCTGCGGCTGGGGTGTACCAGGACCCAGCGGTGCTGCGCTGCTCGGAGGCGAGCAACTGCTCGCGCAGCTGGCCGAGTTCGGCTGCCCCCCAGGCCGGGATGTCGTCGAGGTCGTGCAGGAGCTTGCGGATCCGTTCGGCGCTGTCGCCGGGCAGGTCGGTGGGCCAGGGCTCGGGAAGGTGGCGGGCGGCGGCGACCGTGTTCACGGCGAGGCGGATGATCTGGCGGTGGCCGTCGTCTCCGGGCGCTTCGGCGGACAGTGCCTCAAGGGTGCGCGGGGGCAGGTTCATACGGGCTCCTGAGCGGGCTTGAGGGTGCCGTCCAGCAGCCGGTACAGGTACGAGTCGCTGTACCGCAGCTCGGAGGCGATTGCTTTGACCGATTCGCCGTTCTCGCGGCGGCGCCGGATGTCGGCGAGCTGGGAGATGGTGATCCGGCGGCGCGCCGTGGCGCCGTTGGCGCGGCTACGGTCCCGGGCGGCGGCACTCATCGCTGTCGTGCAGGGCTCGCACCGGCAGGCGTGGTTGGTGTAGGTGGACGGCCGACCGTGGACGAGGTCCTGCTGGGGGCGGCCGGTGCGGCGGGTGACCGCGCGGGTCGCCGGGCGCCGGGTGGTTTTCACGGGGGCGGTCGCGGTGCGGGAGCCGACCCGCCGGTCGGTGCCCCACATGCGGGAGGGCTGTTCACCCTCGTGCCACAGGGCGAAGAAGCGTTTGCGCGCGGTGGAGAGAAGGACGTGGAAGGTGCTCTGGGCGACCCCGAGCGCGACGGCGCTCTGCCGGTAGTCGCCGGTCGCGGCGAGTGCGGTCAGTGCCTGCTGCTGGCGCGGGGTGAGCCTGGGCCAGATCTGTGCCAGCGCGTACTGGTCGATGATCCGCTCTTCGGGCGGGGGACGGTGTGCGGCGGCCGTGGTCCAGTACTGCTCGAAGCGGGGCCGGGTGCCGTTGCCGGGGCGGTGGTGGTTGTAGCCGTGGGCTTGCTGGTCCTGGCGGATGGACGCGTCTCGGCCCCGCCGCCCAGCTTGGAACAGATCGCGGCGGGTGGGCGGTTCGGCGGCGGCGAGCAGGTACTCCACAAGGGCGTACCAGGCGGCGTCGTAGCGTTCTTCGATGTCGCCGGCGGTGTGCCAGCTGTCGGAGTGCACGACGTGCCGGGACAAATGGTGGAGATCGTCGAGGGTGTAACCGTGCAGAACCGCCTCGGTGCGCCGCTCCGGGCCAGGAGCGCTGACGGGGGCGGCCAGCGGGGTGAGGGCGAAGTCCGCCACGGGTGCGTGCGCACGCAGGACCGTGCCGGTCAGGGTGCCGGGATCCAGGCGGACATCGACGCTGCGCGAGCCGAGCATGCCGCGGGCATGCCGGTGTACTTCCTGTGCCAGGGCGGCGGGAGTTGCCACGGTCACGGTGAGGGTGCGGGGAGGGCTTGCCCCGGTGGGGGCGGACTGGGCGAAGGTGAGGGTGTAGGACCTCGAAAGGGTGGTCACAGCGGGTGCCTCCGTGAGCTGGCGGGAAAGCGGTCCGGGGCGGCCGGGCTCGTGGCCGGCGGCCGCCCCGGGCCGGTCAGGGGTGAAGCGGCCCGCCCCTGTGGAGGGCTGCTTCGGGGCGTGCTGTTCGCCGCGGTGCTCAGTCGCTGGCGGGGGTGTCCATGCGCAGTTCGGCCAGGGCGATCCCGACCGTGGCGCAGGGCCCGGAGCAGAAATGGCGGGCGGGCATGGTGGAGCCCTGGACGTGGATACGGACCCAGCCGCGGTGCTGCACGCTGCGGCCCGTGGCCTCCTGGCCGCATCCGTCGACGGGGCAGTCGCCCGGCGGCGGGATACGGCGTCCGGGCTGGGAGCCGGACGCGGCGGTGACGTACTGCCCGCCGTACCACTCCCGCTGCTTCTGCGAGCGATTGGTGACGGGCTTGCTGGTGCTCTGGTGCTCGCGGACGGCGGCCAGGCAGCCGCACTCCTCGGTCGCATCGACCTTGCGGTAACGGTGCTGGCGGTAGCCGCGCATGCTGCCGTGGTCTATTCCGGCTTCCTGTCCGATGACGCTCACTGTCCCGCTCCCTTTGCCGTGTTGAGAGCCACGGCCGCGTTGAGGATGTCTGCGTGGTCGAACGCCAGCTGTGGCGGCAGGGCGTCCAGGGGCCACCAGCGGGCGGTACGGGCGTCGTCCCCGGCGACGATCGGGGTGTCGGCGGGGACGACGGCGAGGAAGGCGTCGGTGCTGTACCGGCCCCGCGGGTCGCGGCCGGGCTGGTCCCAGGTGCCGATCTCGCGCAGGGAGGTGGTGGCCACGTGGACACCGCTCTGCTCACCGAGCTCCCGGGAGGCAGCCTGGCGGCTGGACTCCCCGGCGTCTCGGTGACCACCAGGCAGAGCCCAGAAACCTTCAAAGGGGTCCCAGTCGCGCTCGATCAACAAGACGTTGGCGTCGGGCGTCAGGGCGACCACGTCGGCGGTGGAGCAGGTGGTGGGCTCGGTCTCGGTCATGTGTGTGCCTCTCGGTGAAGTGGGTCAGTGGGTGGTGGTGACCACGAGGAACTGGTCGCTGCCGAGGTCCATCACGACGTGGGCGTCGGTGCCCTCTGCGCGCTGGGCGGCGGCGTACTCTTCGGCCGGCCAGGAGCCCCGGGGGCCTCCGGCGGCGAAGCGCTTCAGGACGGTGCGCTGCGCGGGGGGTGCGGTCGTCATCGCGGGCCGCCCTCGTCCTCGAGGCTGGGGTCGTCGACGTCGCCGAACATGGCGTCCATGGCCTGGCAGATAGCCGGACGGGCCTGCGGCGGGGCGGTCTTCAGGACCTCGTTGGTCAGATCGAGCAGATCGAGATCGCCGAACAGGGAGTTCAGGTCCGCCACGGTCATCTCGTCCAGGCCGTCCGGGGACGCACTGGCCTGGAGGGCGTTCATGGCGTCGACCGCGTCGGCGAGCTGGTGGGCGCGGGTGGGAGTGAGGTGCAGGCTGCGGCTGAGGTCCACGCCCGCCTCTGGGGTGCCCGTCGGGCTGAGGTGGATCCGGATGCGCTGATCCGGTCCGGGGGCCTGGCCTCCGGCGAGGGCCTGAGCGAGGGTCTCGATCGCTGCGGCGATCTCGGCACTGGCCTGGGGGGTGGGGGTGTCCTCGTCGTCGGGGAGGTCGGGGGCCGCCCAGAGGATCTCCACGCTATCGGCGTGCAGGCAGATGCCGCCCTGCGCGGTGTCCGGGAGGGCGAGGTGGCCGACGACGCGGAGGAGGTCGCCGGGGCGGCACTCGGTGAGCAGGGCGGCGACGTGCGCGTTGCTGGTGGTGCAGGGCATCAGCGCGTCGTGGATGAGGTGGTCGGTGGGGGAGGAGGTCAGCCGCCAGGACGCGGTGTCGACGCTGTCACCGGATTCGGCGGAGGCATCGAGGTGTCCGTCCAGGACCAGCGGTATCGGGGGGTTCAGCTGCTTCATGTCGGCAGTTCCTTCACGGAGTCGGAAGGTGGGGGTGGGGGTCATCGGGCGGGGCGGGGGATCGTCCATCCGCGCAGGCCCTCCAGGAGGAGGGCCCGGTGGTGCTCGCGGTCCTCGCGGGTGAGCGGCAGGACCCTGCTGCTGCGGGACCACGCGGGCGAGGCCGGCGGCTCCGGATGGGCGAGCGCCCGCTCCACCTCGATGGCGGCATCGGCCGGGGTGTGGGAAGCGGGGAGGGAGAGGGGTTCGCTGGAGTGCGTCACGGCGGTCTCCTTGAACATGCGAAGGTGGGGAAGCCCCCGGGGAGAGGTCGGTTGGCCACTCGGCTGGTGACGGAACGAACTGGCCCCGGGGGCATTCCTGTTAGGCGTGGCCGGTGTCGCGGCGCTTGGCCTGGGCGTCGTTGGCGAACCTGCCGAGGCGGGCCTCGGTGGGGTTGGCGGCGATCCAGGATTCGGCGCACACCTTGTGCGCGGGCTCGCCGGAGTGAGAGCGCATCCGCGTGGCCTGCCGGCACAGCGCGCACGGCCTGTCCTGCCAGGAGTGGAAGTGGCGGGGATCGCCCCAGTCCAGCAGCCCGCCCGGCACCGGAACAGTTCCGGGCTCGAACGGCTTCTCCTTCTTCCGGCGGGTGGTCACGGCCGCACGTCGGGCAGCTGCTGGAGCACCTGAATGAGCACAGGCTCCGGGGGCTTCCACAACCCGAGCTGCCCCTGTGCCGGGATGGGCAGCGCGAGCTCCTGCACATCTCGGAAAACCAGATGGAAAGCCTCGGGCTCCGACCAGGCGGTGCAGGGCCTGGTTCCGTCGGCGTCGCGGTGGCAGTCGATCAGCCGGGCCACCCCGACGACCACGCCGGTCGCCAGCTCCCGGCCGGACACCGTGCGGGCGACCAGCGGGTCGCGCAGCGCGGGCCGGTCGATGCTCTGGCTCGCGTGCAGCAGCACCAGGCCGCGCCAGGGCCACCGGTTGTGGGAGCGGTTCTCCACGGTCTTCGCCCCGGTCAGCACGCAGGTTGTCCAGGACTGTTTGATGCTGATCGCCCGGATCCAGTCGCCCGTGGGAAGTGGGGTGTTCATGCGGCTCGCCCCCACTGGTGGGTGCCCGGCCTGCCCGCCCGGCGGCCGTTCACGGAGCGTGTGGCGGCGTGGGCGGGGGTGGCGAGGACGGCGCGGCCGGTGTGCTTACCCGCGTACAAGGCGGCGTCGGCGGCCCGCTGAAGGAGCGACAGCTCTTGGGTGCCGAGCACGTCCGGTGCCGCGGCGCCGACCGATGCGGCGACGTCGACCGTGCGCCCGTCGTCCAGGACGACGGGCGTGCACAGCCTCCCGACCAGCTGCTCCAGACGGAGCGCGCGGTGGTCGGCGGTCAGCTGAAGGACCACGGCGAATTCATCGCCCCCGAGGCGGCCGATCGCAGCGTGTGGGCCCGCCCACTCGGTGAGCCGGGCGCCGAACGACGCGAGGACAGAGTCACCCGCCCCGTGTCCGAAGTTGTCGTTGACCTGCTTGAACCGGTCGGCGTCGATCATGAGCACGGTGGTGTCGTCACCGTGGCGGGCCAGGAGGCGGCGGGCGCGGGCGGTGTAGGGGTCGCGGCGCAGCAGGCCGGTCAGCGGGTCGCGCTTGGTGGCGGCGAGCTTCTTGTACAGCGTGACGGCGTGCACCGCCCAGCCGGTCAGCGGCACGGCGGCGGTGGTGATCAGAAGGGTGCGCAGGCCGAACCGGCCCGAAGGGTGCAGAGCGGAGTCCATACTGGTGTCTCCCTCTCGTCTCGTACGGGTGGGTGGCCCGGGGCGGCTGGCTTGCTTGGCGGTAGGACGGTCGCCCCGGGGCGAATTCAGTTCTCGTACGTGTCGTGCCAGATGACCTTTATGGCGTCGACCAGGGGCTTGGCGCCCCGGCGGTGCCGGATGGCGTCGGCGCTGTTGACGTCCTTGCGGGCCTGCCGCTTGGCCAGGAGCTGCAGGGGGTACAGGTCGGCGCGGTACGTGAACACCTGGACGCCGCTCCGCTGGTCTGCGCGGACGGTGGGGATGTCGATCTCCCAGTACGCCATGGCGTCCACCTCCTCTTGTCTGATCTCTCGGGTACCGGGCTGTCCGGTCCCCCGCACCGCCCGGCCCGTGGGGGCGCCGGTCGGCACGGGGGAGGGGCAGATCAGGTACTGCGCGTGATCAGGTCGATGTCGGTGTCCGTGCAGCCGCTGAGCCTCGCGTCCTCGACCGCCGCGTCCAGCTCGGTGTCGAGCTGTTCCTTGAGCAGTTCGAGGGCCCGGTCGGGGAACTCGTAGCGGTTGGACGGGTGTTCGGGGGAGAGCGCCCGGCGGATCTCTCCTGCCTTGGTTTCGACGGCTTCGAGGCGGTACTGGCGCACGACGCCCGTCAGGGCCTCCCACAGGACGTCGTCGCGGCCCCAGACGGGGTCGATGAGCGTGAGTTGCCAGGCGGAGAGGACCGTGCCGAGGGCGCGGACGCCGATGGTCCCCGTCCGCCAGAGGTGGAGCAGGTCGCGGGCCGCCAGGAAGCGGCCGAAGGCTGTGTAGACGCGGCCCGTGCAGCGGGTGACGGGGATGCCCTCGGCGTGCTGGCGGGGTGACATGTCGTGCTGGACGACCAGGAGTCCGGCCGTCTCGGCGGCAGCCACCAGGCGGTCGCGCAGCTGCCGGTCGCCAACCAGGCCGGAGACGGCGGCACGCTGCTCCCACCACCGGCCGTCCACGCCGAAGCAGTTCACGCCGGGCTGGGAACTGTCAGTGACGAAGCCGATCCGGTTGACGGCGACCAGCACCGGCAGGAGGTGCTGGGTCTCCTCGTCGGGGCCGCAGCGGGCCGTATAGCCGGGCTGGCTGCCGATGTCGCCGATCAGCCAGGACGCCACCAGGGTTCCGAGGTCCTGCAGGTTCTCGGCGGAGCGCCAGCGCTTCTTGTCCGCGCGGCTCATCCAGGGAAGCTTCATCGGTCGGCCCCCACGATCATGTTGCCGTGCCCATGGAGCATGTGGTCCACGCACGCCGGGCAGTCCTCGTTCCACTTGAGGTGCCTGTGCTGCTCGCGGCAGTCGTACGCGTGGAGCCAGCACTGTCGGCATTCGTTCGTCGGCGGGTTGAGGGCCTTGTGGCTCGCCATCAGGTTTCTCCTGTTCAGCAGTGGGGCGTACAGGTGACGTGCGGATTCAGGCGGGAAGCTGGGAGGCGAGGTGCTCTGCGTCGCATGCCTCGCGCTCGCGCCGATCGATGAGCGCCTCGTACGCGCGGACCGTGCTGTGCGGCAGGGGCTCGATCGCGTACCCGTGGCGCAGGTAGGCGAGGTGCGCGGCGCGGGCAGCGCGGCCGGAGAGCTGATGGGCGTGCACCAGCTCGTGTGTGAGCGTTTCGTTCATGTCGGCGACGGTGCGGACGGTGCCGAGGTGAACGACCAGGACGATGCCGCCCGGGGACAGCTCGGTGACGCCGTACGTGCCGCGCAACTCCTGACGCCCCCAGCGCAGTTGCCTCGCCGCCTCTGGCCGTTGATGGGCTTGTCGTCGGACTGCATGACGGGGCGCTCCCTTGGTCGGGTTCGTGTGACGGGTGGTGGTGTGCAGGCCGGAGGGCCTGGCCCGCACCCGACCGTGAGGGGTTCGGGTGCGAGGCAGGTGGTCCGGAGTCGGGGTTCAGAGGCCGCGGGCGTCGGCAAGGTCGGCAGCCTGGTCGAGCATCCGCAGGGGGTGGCGGCCGTCTGCCCAGGAGTCGTTGAAGCCGGGCACGGAGTCGACGTGGCCGCCGAACTGGCGGCGGATCGCGTCCAGGACGACGACGGCGGCGTCGGCTTCCACGCCGCTGTTGCCGCGGGCCTCGATCCGGATGGCTCCGAGCATGCAGCGGGCCCCTTCTTCATCGACCAGGGCGCCGGAGCACCAGCCGCCGGTGAGCAGGCGGTGGTGCGCGCGCTGCAGAACGGCGGCGACCGGCGTCGGGTAGGGCGTCGGCGGCTGGAGCGTGGGGGTCAGCGGGAGGGTGACGACGTCGGCCAGATCGACGGGCTCGATGTCGATGTGGGCGGTGTTGACCTCGTAGGCGACGGCGGCCTCCTCCAGCCGGAAGGTCATCGCCGTGTTGATGAACGCCATGCGTTCCTCGAGAGACAGGGCCGCCGACGGCGCGGGGCCGGGGGTCGTCGGGGCAGGGGTGGCGGGGGCGGGGGAGAGCGTGGTGTGAGTCATCGGCGCTCCAGGCAGGGCACGGCAACGGGCGTCACCGAATGGGGATGCCGGTGACGCCCGTTGGGCAGGGAGGTGAGGTGCGCGGCCGGGTCTGTGGCAACTCGCCTAAAGGGAAGCGTTGTTGCCGTTGCGCGCAGGGCGGGCAGCCTGTACGCAGGTGGGCCGGACAGGGGAGAGACCAGGATGAACTTCTTATTCGTGTGCGGCTGGTGCGACGAGGAGAACGTGGTGTTCTGCCCGCGCACGGGGTTCTGGGGCAACCGTTTCGAGGACCCCGAGACCTTCGACTGCTGGTCCTGCGGGGGCACGAGCACGACTCCCTACAGCCCGTGGACGCCCGCCGACTGACCTACAGGCTGGCGAGCAGTCCGGCGAGCGAGGCGAGGCCGGTGTTGATCGCCGGGGCGAGGCCGGTCGCGGCGAGGGTGAAGCCGAACAGGCTGCACGCCAGCATGGCGCCCACGCTGACGTAGCGGCCCTTGAGCAGGACGAACACGATGATGCCCAGCAGGACGGCGGCGGAGAGGGAAAGGGCCACGGCTCAGGTCTCCTTCATGAGGTCGGGCGGGGGCCGGCCTGCTCGGGCAGGCCGGCCCCCGCCGGTGCGGGGATGGTGATCAGGCGTTGTTGAGGCTCTTGATGGCCTCCAGCGCCTGGCGGGGCGAGACGACCTGGGACTCGCGGCTGCTCCCGGGCTTGGTGCCGCGCTTGCCGCCCCCGCCCTTGCCGCCACCACCGCCGCGACGGCGGGAGCCGTCGTCGTCATCGTCCGTGGGCTCGGGCCAGAACTCGCCGGGGCGCACCGGCTCGTTCCAGTCGAACCACAGGCCGCGCTTGGTCAGCTCACTGATCTCGTGGTCGGTGAGGTGGTTGACGTCGTCGGGGAACAGGGTGGTGAGGTCGGTGTCGAAGTCCGCGTACAGCGAGCGCATGAGGACCGCGCGGCCGTTGTCGAGGACCATGACGGCGACGCCACCAGTGCTCACGCCGTTCTCCGGGTCGGCTTCGCCCTTCATGGCCCGCTCGATCGCGGACCCTTCCTGCTGGGCGTAGCGGGCCGGGATGGTCGGCACGTCGTAGGCGTTCTCCATCGTGCCCTCCGCCGCCTTGCGGGTGGCGCCGGGTGAGCCCATGTTGAAGATGGTCGGCCGGCTGTTCTGGCGGAGGTTGTCCTTCATCTCGGTGGAGAACCCGTTGTGCGCGAACGGGGACTGCCCGGCCGGGTTGAAGCCGATGCCGTACTTCAGGCCGGTGACCGTGAGGCTGTCTCCGTCGGTCTGGATGAACTCGCCGAAGTCCCCGTCCTGGGCTGCGGTCATGAACTCGTCCGCGTACACGTTGAGCTGCCGGTAGGGGCAGCGGGGGTCGCCCGGTTTGTAGTCGTGCGGCTGACCGTCGTGCGGCCAGGGCATCTCCGCCCTGATCTCGCCCAGCGCGTTCGCCGCGCGCAGCGAGCGGGCCATCCACAGGGCGTTCGAGCCCTGCCGGTCGATGTACTTCCCGAGCACGGTGGTCTTCTCGTCCTTGCGGACGGTGGAGAGCCACACGACCTGGCCGTCCAGGGACTGCGCAGCCATGTTGATCGCGAAGAACTGGGTCTTGCCGCTGCGGCTCACCCCGAGGATGAGGCCGTGGGCTGCGGCGTTCTTGTCGTGCTGGTAGACCATGGTTTTCACCGGCTGGCCGGTGATGGTGTACCCGCAGACGTACATGCCCTTGGCGTCCGGGGTGAGCAGCTCGCGGGTGGCGGGGAAGATCGCGGACAGCGGGGGCTTGTCGAAGGCGCTGATAAGGAACTCGGTGCCGTCGATGAGGACGAACACGCAACTGTCGTCCTCGGGCAGGCCCAGGCCGCGGCAGACCTTGGCCAGGTCGATGCGCGGTGTGGTGGTGCCGTCGGTCATCTTCGCCCGGTAGAACGTCACGCCGCGGGCGTCGTCGCGGGTGCGGTGGACCAGCTCCGAGCCGGGGGCACCGCCTTTGGCGGAGCCGACCTTGTCCGTCCAGCGCTCCTGGGGAGTCGGCTTGGTACGGCGCCGGGTATTGGCGTCGGGGGTGATGCGGGCCTCCAGCCAGCCCGGCCCGCTCTGGCGGCCGGGCTGAGCCGCGACGTCCGCGAGGACAACGTCGCTGGCGGGCACCGCGAACGGTGCGGCCACCGCCGCCTCGGACAGGCCGGTGATCGGCCGCCCGATTTCCGAGGCGCGCAGCAGGATCGTCATGTCGTGCCGCATCCCAGGGTGTCGGGTGGCTTTGACGACGTGGGTACGGCCGGGCATCCCGGCGTTCTCCCACATCATCCGCACCTCACGGGTGAGCAGGTCGGCGTCGTCGGCCGGCGTCTCCTCAGCGGGCTCGGGGGCTTCGGCGGGCGTCGGCTGCGGGGCCGGGGCGGCGAGGGCCGGGCGGTGCCGGCGGCGGGCGTGCCGGGAGAACGGCATCACCAGGTAGCCGACTGCCGCCCAGGTGGCGGCGAGCATGCCGTCCATCCCGTACGGTCCGAAGCCGGTGGTGTGTCCGGCGACGGTGTCGATGGCGGCGGCCAGGACCAGCGGGGACCAGCGCAGGATCTTGCGTCCGGCACCCAGCTCGTCGCTCTTGCCGGCCAGGATGCAGGCGCCGATTCCGGCGGCGCCGGCCAACTGCACGATCTGGTTGACGGGGCTGTCGGGGTAGAGGTTCGGGGCCACGGCCAGCGCGGGCGCGACGAGGGTGTAGGCGAGGCGTTCGAGCACGACACTGCGCGGCGTGGACACCAAGTACTCCTTCACGAAAACAGGCGGGCGGCTCCGCAGGAGTGCGGGGCCGCCCGGGGCGGAGTGGGTGAGGGGTCAGCGGTCGAAGAAGCCCGGCCTGGGGGTCTTCTCGCGCCGGTTGGATCGGATGTCGTCCAACGCGCCGTAGAGCTTGGAGTGGGTGCTCTTGGTCTTGTGGGTGAGGCCGGCGGTCTCCTGCGCAGTGTCGTGCAGCCGCTTGACCTCAACGGCGGCGCCGCCCAGGGCGACCGCGACCAGGTTGGTCACCTCCACAAACTGCCCGTCCAGACCCGCGTTCTCGATGTCGCGGGCGACGTCCTCGGTGCGGGTGGCGTTGGCATACATGCTGCGGCGCAGCGACTCGAGCTCGAGGGTCGCGTCGTCCATGGCCTTGCCGAGCTTGTCCAGCTTGTTCTGGACGGCTTTGTAACGGTTGTCGTCGTCGGCCAGGGCGGGTGCTTCCCCTCCGGGGCGGGATGCGAGATCGCTCATCAGTACAGGTCTCCCATTCTTCTAGTCGTGGTGGGCGGCGGCCGACGCGTGCTTGAGACCCGCGTCTTCCTTGGCCGCCATGTCCTGGCCGTATACGCGGGCGACCCGGCCTGCCGCGAGCCTGGCTGCCTCCTTGGCGATGCCGCACTGCTCCGCGCACCGCTCCGCCTGCGCTTTCATCCGGCCCGCGGAGTCCGCGAGGTCGGTGATCAGGTTGGTGACGGTGGTGGAGATGTTGTGGTCGCCGACCAGGTCGGCGGCCATGTCCCGCAGGGCGTCGGCGACTTTGCCGAGTGCCTCCATCAGCGCTTCGGCGCGCTCCTGGTCGGAGGCGGCCTTGATGGCGATGTTCGCCATCTCCATCAAGAACTCGTCGAACGTGATGTCCGTGCGGTGCTGGGCAGCCAAATTGCCCTGCGCGGATGGCTTTCTGACCGATGCGCTGCTCACGCTGCTCCCTTCCGTGTCCGTGCTGGGGGGTCGGCTGGTGGCGGGCCGCTCGGTGTGCGGCTCCGGTGCGGGCGGCAGGCCCCTGACGCCGGTCGTCACCGCGGCCGGACCGTCGGGGACGATGTCCGCGTCGACGATGTCGTCCTCGGTTTCGCCTGCGGTCTTCGGCGGGCGGGTCTCGTGCTCGGGCCACTCCACCGTCGGGGTGGGCTCCGGTCCGAACCGGCTCTCCGACGACCGGCCCGACCGGCTGCGCCGACCGGCACCCGCCGTGCGACCGGCACGGCCGGCGCGGCCCGTGCGGCCCGTGCGGCGGGTACGGCCCCGTCGTCCGGCCCGGCCCGAACCGCCGGCGCGGCGGCGGAACCGGCGGCGCTTCTTCGTGTCGCCAGACGCCCCGTCAGCGGCCTTGTCGTCCTTGCCGGACTCATCGCCCGCCGGGGCGTCCTTTCCGGCCTCGGAGGCCCCGCCTGGGGCTTCCTTGGCGGTCTTGTCGTCCTTGCCGTCGGCGTCCTTTCCCTTGCTGTCCTTGTCCTTGGTCAGGTTCACCTTCTCCGTGCCGGCCGCCTTGGCGGCCTTGGCTGCCTTCGCCTCCGCGCGGCGGGCCGCCTTGTCCTCCGCAGCGGCCTTCGCGTCGGCGCGGCGCTGGTCGAGGCGGCGCTGGGCTTCCTCGCCGACGGCCTGGCCCAAGGTGGTGCGGCCGGTGCCGGTCGACGCCGCGGCTTCCCGCTTCGCCTTCCGTGCCGCCTCCCGCTCCGCCTTCTTTGCCCGGCGGTCCTCCCACTCCTTCTGTCGGTTGGCGCGCGCCTGGTCCCGGTTCTTGCCCCGGTCGGCGATACCGGCCGTGTGCCCGGCGCTGCGCCGTTCCTGACGTCCGGCCTGACGGACCCCGGCGCGGTCGGCGCGGCCACGGGCCCGCTCCGCACGGGCGTTGGACGCCGGGCTGTGGTGCTGCGCCCGGCCACCGCCGTTACCCTTCGAGCCGCTGCCCTTGCCGGAGCCGCCAGAGCCCGTCTGCGAGCCCTTCGCACCCTTGGGTGACCCGTCACGCCCGGAACCAGGCGTACGGCCACTGGAGCCCCGGTCAGGGCCCTTCGGGCCGCCCTTGCCGCTCCCGGCCGCCCCGGACCCCGAACGCCCGGCGGATCCACCGGAGTTGGAGCCGCGCGCCGCGGGCCCCTTCGAGCCGGACCCCGAGTTGTTGCGGGACGGCCCGCTGCCGCTGCCCCCGCCGCGCGGGGAACCGCCGCCACCGCCGGCCTTCGAGCGGCCCTTGTCCGCACCCAGGCCGGACCCGGTGGACTGCATACGGCTCGCGTCGGCCTTTCCGCGTGCCGCCGCCTTGTCGCCTTTCGCTTTCATCAGCGCGGCGTGGAGCTTTCCGTTCTGCTCCATCATCGCGACTTCCTGCGCGGTGCGACCCGTGACCAGGGCTGCCTTCCGCGCTATTTCAGCCTCGCGGAAAGGCGCTTCGCTTTCGTGGTTGTACCGCGCCATTTCCAGCCGGAGTTCCAGCCAGTCACCGAGGCGGTCGGCGAGAGAGCGAGGCTGGACGTATTCGCCTTCCTCGTATTCGCCTTCATCTTCGCCGACTTCCGGCGGGCTAATTCCTTCCGAACGTAATGCCATTGCCGGGTCCGGCGCGGCCGGGACTGTAGGCAATTGCATGGTCGTCTCTTCCGGCGACTCCGGGGGTGCGGCGAGAATGTCCTCCGGCGGTGGAATGGTGTCGATGAAATCCGGGATCGGCGGCAGCGTGTAGGTGGCGTCGCCGTTCCAGGGGCCCTGGACCAGGGTTCCGCCGCCGGTGTCGTCCGTGTCGTCGGACACGGTGCACCTCCCTTCAAGGGGTTGACAGAGGGTGGGGTCTCGTGTGCACGCGTGTGCACGTGCACGTGTGCACGCATTACGCGAGGCGAAGGCCCCGCCGGAGTCCGGCGGGGCCTTCGTGGGTGGGGGGGTTCAGCTACGCGGGCCGTGCTGCTTGAGCACGGTGTCCGCGTACTGCATCAGGTGGTCGAACAGTCGCGGGTCGCCCGCGGCCCGTCTCTCCATCACGAGCTTGAAGAGGCGGCAGACCATCGTGAATCCGGCGACGACATCGCTGCGGTTGGCCTTTACTTCCTTGGTGATTTGGGACCGAGTGAGGCGGAGCCAGAATTCCATCCGGCCAATCTCGCCGCGATTTTCGATCGCCTTGCGCTCTTCTGCCTGCAGCCAGTCGTTCCGCCCTTGCAGGGAGCGTTCGACACTGCTGAGGGGGCGCGTCACGCCGACTCCCTGTTACCCAGATCGTAAATCGACGTAGGAACACCATTGCCGGAATTTTGGCCCTGTCCACCCTGCTGCGGCGGATTCTGCGGAGCGGCCTGGAGTGGCGGGGCCTTCTTGCGCTTCTTTTCCAGCTCCTTTTCCTTCCTCTTCTTGGCGGTATTCACGACCGCCTCATCATGGGCGCGGCGCTTGTAGGTGCTCTTTTCCAGGCCCTTGGTGACGTCCTCGACATGCTTGAGCACGTTCCTGAGGGCCCTTTCCACGGGCTGGGCGCGCACCCAGGCGTCGTAAAAGCGGTCGCCGTCGACGTGGGTGTCGCGCAGGTGAACTCGGGTCTCCAGAGCGAGCGTCTCCAGGTTCCTGCCGATGTCCAGCAGGACCCGCTGAACATCGGCCAGGTACCGGGCGGTTGCCTCCGGACTCTGCGCCACATCGCGCAGAGGTGCGTGATTCGGGTTGTTGCTGCTGTTCACGGCGGGTTTCCTCCTGCTGTACTTGGGGAGCTGTCGACTGTCTTTCAGTCGCAGTGAGGGCCAGCCCACTTCCGATGGGCTGGCCCTCACTGGTGTGTGCCGGACTGCGGATCACGTCAGGTGCTTGTCCGCGTCCTCGGGACGCAGCAGGCCGGCCTTGGACAGCAGGCGCACCGCGCGGTTGTTATTGACGGAGAGCTGGTTGCGGACCTGGTAGAGCGTCACGAACCCGTCCTCGCTACGGGGGAGGTTCTGTACGAGCGGCAGGAGCTCCTCATCCGTCCGTACAGGCGTACCGGGACGCTCCGCACCCGCCGTACTGCCCATTCCGGTTACGGGCGAGGATGCGGCGTCCGTACCTGTACGGGCCCCCGGAAGACCCTCGTCGCCGGGTTGTGTACGGACGCTGACGGCGCCGGTGCGTCCCTGGACGGCCGCGCTGGCCGTACCGGTACGCCCGACAGCAGCCGTACCTGTACGCGTCGCCTCATCCGAGGGGGTGTGTACGCCGCCTGTACGGTCGCTGTACGCCCTGGTCACCACCGCTTCGCCCTCGCCGTCGTGCGGCGGGTGCATGGCGGGGCGTGCAGGGTCCGTACTGTCCCATCCGGTGCCCGTGGTGTCCGGCCGAACCGCGTGGGGTCCGGCGTACAGGTCGTGGTTCACGGCCTCTGTACGAGTGGAGGAGACGGCGTCCGTTCCGTCGGTACGCCGGTGCGTACCTGTACGGTCGGGCATTCCGTTTCCGCTGTCCGTACCGGTACGGGCGCCCGCACCGACCGCAGTGCCGTGTCCGTCCGTACTGTCGTCGTGCATGAGCGTGTGGACGCGCCAGATGACGGCGACAAAGATCAGTACGACGAACGTCGTCAGCGGCCACGGTGCCGACTGGCCGTCCTGGACGAGGTGGGCCTGCTCGGACAGGTGGTAGGTCACGTTCGCCGACGCCATCAGCAACAGCGCGTAGGGGATGTCCTTCTTGGCCCGGAACGCGGTGACGCAGTAGACGTCGATACTGACCGGCAGCAGCGGGGCGACGTAACTGTTGATGCCGACCATGCGGGCGAGCTCGTACTCGCCGGAGGCGGCGAGCCCGACGCCGGCGGCGAGCGCGATCCACGGTGCGGTCTTCCACGCCTTGCGGCTGATGTTCTGCTGCCAGCCGTTCCAGCGGGAGGCGGACTTCTTCGCCTCGCGGGCCTCATCGAGCAGCCGACGGGCACGGGCCTCATCGGCCCGCGCCCGCGCCGTGACCGCTTTCGCCTTGCGCTCCGCCTCGGTGGTGATGCGGCTCGCTTCCTTCTGGGCGGCCCCGCGCAGCTGCACCGCGACGGTCTTGGCCTCCTCCCGCAGCCGCTCGCGCTGCTTGTCGCACGCCTCGTTGAGCCCGGCGAGCTCCTTGTCGAGGACGGCCCGCTTGGAGGCCGCCGCCCGGTCGAACTCCTCCCCCAGCTGGCGCAGTTCCTCCCGCAGTCCGGCGCGAGCACTCTCCGCCTCACGGTGCGCGGCGGCGACCGCCTGGTCGGCCTCGCGGCGCCGGTCGTCGGCGGCCCTGACCGCGTCCGCGTACAACGCCTCCGCCTCCGCACGCCGGCCGTCGTACTGTTCCGCCGCCGTCGCCGCGAGCTGAGCGAACCGCTCGCGGGCCTTCTCGACCTCACACTGCGCCGCGCCAACCAGTTCCTCGGCCTGCTCCTGGGCGCGGGCGAGAATCTGGCCGGCCTCGGTGCGGCGCTGGTCGACCAGGGTGCTGATCTCGGTGAGGTCCGCCTCCGCCAGGCGCCGCAGCTCGGCAACGGCCGTGACCGTGGCCGTACGGTCGGTGGCGGCCAGTTCGGTGAGGTCGGTGACCTGCGCCCGGGCCTCGCTCACCACGGTGGCGGCACGCTCGCGGGCCTGGGCCAGGAGCCGGTCGGCCTCGCCGCGTGCCGCTTCCAGGTCGGCCTGGACGGCCTCGCGCTGGGCGATGGCCTCCTGGTCGGCGTCGGCGGTGATGCCTGCGGCGCGGGTCTGCGCCTCTGACATCAGCACGGTGACCTGCTCGCGCGTGTCGGCGACGGCGCGCGCGGCCGCGCTCTCGGCTTCCGTCTGGAGGGCGGCGGCCTGCTCGCGCGCGGTGTCGATGACATCGGCGGCACGGTCGCGGGCGTCCGCGACACGGGCCAGCGCCTCGAGGTCAACGACCTCCGTCTCCGGCCCCGTGGTCACGGTCAAGGGAGCGGGCGCGGGAGAAGCGGACGCCTGCGGAGCCGGGCGGGCTGCCGTGGGCTTCTTGCGGGCGGTGGGCCTCTTGCTACGGGTTCGTGTGGCGGCCACGCCGCCTCCTTCCAGAGGGGTGCCGCCCCAAGCGGGGCGGCATTCACGGGTGTTCGTTCAGGTCCGCTTGTCGGGCGTGCGGCGGCTGGGGGCGACGACGCCGGTGCGGCCGGACTCCTCCAGCCAGCGCTGGGCGTGCTCGCGGTCGTGAGCACCGGCGATCGCCGCGAGTCCGTCCTCCGTGGTGACGTAGGCGTACCACGTGGTGCCGTCGCTGTCGGTTTCGGCCTGGGCAGTGGTGATCTGGCTGGTCAGCCATGCGGGAAACGGCATGAGCATCTCCTGTTCTGCATAAGGGGGTCCTGCCTGCTCACTTGTGGCTACGGCCGGGGCAGCGCCCGGCACACCGCCGCGTGCGGCTGCGCCCACGCCTGCGGGCTGTAGTACTGGCGGGCCTGCTGTGCGAAGTGCAGGTCGGCGTCGTGCTCGTCGACCTGCCGAGGCGACCACTCGTTGGCCAGCTGGCAGCCCCGGCACACCGCCGAGTACGCCACGTCCACGAACAGGCGGGGGAAGTACCAGGCATCCCGGTCGGCGGGCTGGTTGTCGTAGGTCTCGGACCTGTGCTGGGTGATGTCGATGGTGGCGCCGCCCACGGTGCGGTAGCGGGCGACGACCTCCTCCGGCCACTCCTCCAGCGATGCGGGCACGGTCGCTTCGGGCTGGCTGTGGACGGTGGTGACGGGCATGGATCCTCCAAGGTGGGGTGTGGTGCGGGCGGATCAGGCAACCGACAGATCAGGTCAGCGGCCGTCGTACGGCAGCGCACGGCACGCTTCGGCGTGCTGCTGCGCCCACGCCTGAGCGGCGGCGACCAACGGCAGTGCGGCCGGGGCCGTCTCGTCGGCATCGGCGTCCAGCAGGAATTCGTCGGTGGGCG
Organism: Streptomyces sp. NPDC048442; assembly: GCF_040651475.1. Taxonomy (NCBI): domain Bacteria; kingdom Bacillati; phylum Actinomycetota; class Actinomycetes; order Kitasatosporales; family Streptomycetaceae; genus Streptomyces; species Streptomyces sp. NPDC048442. The sequence goes on along the minus strand of NZ_JBEZKB010000032.1, from coordinate 44,069 downwards.
CGACCTCGTGCACCGAGTCCGGGCAGCCGTGGCCAGCGCACCGTGCGGCGGCCGCGAACTGCACCGTGTGTGCCTCGACCCAGTCGGGTCGCTGTCCCGGGTTCTTGCTGAACTTGATGTGCAACTCGACCTCAACCACAGCCTGGACGACGCCGCTGAACCGGCCGACCGTCTCCCTGTCCGTGGAGTAGGCCCAGGTGTACCCGGGGTTGGTGTTCAGGTAGTTGCGGTGCTCGCGGATCCGCTTGGTGACCGTCTCGGTGACGTCGGGTGCGGTGGTGGGACTGAACATGGTGTTCCCCGATTCGTGTAGTGGTCCGGGCTGTCCGGCTCCCCGTCACCGCCCGACCCGGCCGCCAGTGTTCGACGGGCGGTGCGGGCGGATCAGGCAGCCGTCAGACCGTGGTCAGCTCTCCAGGTACCGCTTGGCGCGCTGCAGGTCGGTGGTCGACATCGACGCCGCGACCCGCCTCGCTTCGGCCTCCCCGCCGCGGGCTGCGGCGTCGGTCAGGGCCTTCGCCTGGGCGCGGGTGACGGCGCTGCTCTTCACGGATGCGACAGCGTGGGTCAACGCGGCGGAAAACTCATCGAGGTTGCGCATGGTGGCCTCCTGTTGGTGGTCCGGACTGTCCGGCTCCCCGTCACCGCCCGGCCCGGCAGCCATGGTTCGGCGAGCGGGGCGGGCGGATCAGGCAACCGTCAGGCCGCAGCGAGGGGCCGGTGCGGGGCGATAATCTGACCGTTGGGGAGCAGTTCGCCGGTGTCCTCGAAGAGCAGGACGCTGTTGCACAGCAGGCTCCAGCCCTGCTCCGGGTGGCTGGCCACGCTGCGCGCGGCCTCACGGTCCGTGCTCTCGGCGGTGGGGCACTTGGGGGTGTGGGTACAGGGCGAGTCCGGCGGCGGGGCGGAGCCAATCACGGTCGTCCCGGTATCGAACGCGGTATTGCGGTGCATCGGATCTCCTGCGGGGTGGGGCTCCGGCCCGAGAATCTCCCGGGTCGGGGCATGCGAGTGGCCGGCCCCCGTGGTGCGGGCAGCCAGTGAGGGGGGAAGTCCGTGGCTCAGCGCCGCTTCTTGAGCTCCTGAAGGCGCTGGTCCTGAAGTCCGGCAAACGACTCGTGCAGTCGCTTCCCGTCTGCGCACCCGTGCTGCTTCACGGTGCAGCTCGGGCAGCGGCCGGTGTGCTGGCTGTACGCGCTTGCCGCCGCCATGTACCGGCGGTGCAGGTCATCAGCCGCGGGCACGACGGTCGGCCTCCGACTGACGGTTGATCCGACGGAGTTCGTCCTCCAGGCGCTTCTGATCGGCATCGGTCATCACGCCGCCTCCTGGGTGAGGGCGGTGCGGCGCTTGAAGGTACGACGCTCGCCCTCCGAGAGGCCGCCCCAGATGCCGTACTCCTCGCCCCGATCCAGGGCGTCCCGCAGGCAGGTGACCTTGAGCGAACAGACGGCGCAGATGGCCTTCGCCTGGTCGATCTCCCACGTGGCCAGCCTGTGCGCGAAGAACAGTTCCGGGTCTGCCGTCTCGCAGGCCGGTCGCAGTTGCTGACGGCCGTCGGCTACCGCAAGGAGGGCGTTCACCGCGCCACCCCCATCTCCACGAGCGTGCGGCGGGCACGACGGCCGGCCCTGGCAGCCCGGCTGTCTCCGTCCTCGACCAGGCGGCGCACCAACCGGTGGAATTGCTCTGTCTCGTCCCGTTCAGGACCACGACAGTTGTCCTCTTCCTCCATGGCGCGGACGACACCGCCCGCTCGTTCCTTCCTCATGCCGCCTGCCCCCAGCCCATACGGGCCCGGCGGGCCATCCGCACCGCGTGGACCTCATCCGCGATCTTCCGCACCTTGACGTTCTGCGCGGCCCGCGAGGCCTTGCCCCGGTGCCCGTTCTCGGCGTGCCCGCCAGCTGCCGACCGCAGCAGCAGCGTCAGCTCCACCAGCCGCGCCCACTCGACGTCCCGGTCCGTGCGCCGCGCCTCGTCCAGCCGCTCCTGCTGGCGCACGCGGGTGGCGAACAACTCCTGGCCGGACAGCCCACCACGCACCAGCTCGTCCGACTGCTCGTAGCCGTCCCGGTCGCGCAGAGCCAGCTCGCGGCAGGCGTTCATCACCGGACAGCCCCGGCAGAACGTCAGCAACTTGGCACGGCGCGCCTTCCAGGAGGCGATTTCCTCTCCCTCGTCGCGGAAGAAGACGTCCGCATTCGCGGCCAGCGGCGCGCAGCGCGCCCCGGCATTCACGGCCTTCTGCAGTGCGTCCCGGCGCATCGGCCGGGACTCGGCAGCTGTCATCCTGTGCATGTGGGTCTTTCCTCTCTCGAAGGGGACCTGCAAGGACAGCCCCCCGGGCCGCAATCCCAGGGGGCTGTCGCGTTCACTCCAGTCGGGGAGCCGGCTGCTGTCCGAGCAGCCACAACCGCCCCCACCCGGTCAGCCAGAGCGCGTGGGAACGATCGTGAACGTTCGTCAGATACCGGCGTGCGCGCCGGACAGGCGGCCCACCTTGCCGACATGGGCGTCCTGCTCCTCGATAACGCGGCGGGTCCGCTCCGCCAGCGGCAGGTGGGTGTCGTACGTGCCGTAGGAGTTCTTGCCGTAGTGGCGGGTGTCCGCGATGGGCCACTCCCTGGCCGCCGGATAACCCGCGGCCGCCAGCGCGGCATCGTGGCCCAGGTCGGCGTACAGGTGCTTGTCGTGGGCCCGGGAGATCTCCCGTGCGATCTCGTCGAACGCGATGCCCGCGCTCTTGGTGCGTTCCTGGGCGTCGATCAGCCGGGAAACCGCGGACGGCCACTCCTGCGCAGCCTCGGACATGCGGAGGTAGGCGTATGCCGACTCCAACGCCTTCAACTCCTGCTGGTAGGTCTTCCAGCGGGCAGGAGCATCACCGACCACGTCCTTCAGATCGGCGACATAGGCGGCGTCCCTCCACTGCTCCCGCGCCTTCTCGTACACCTTGTCCAGGACGACTCCAGCCTTCTCCCGGAGCAGGTGTTCAGCCTCGTTCTCCGACAGGGAAACGTAGTTGAGCTTCTGGTCCTCGTAGGTGGACGGCTGCGACGGCTCCTCCTCCCGCCCCGTGAACGGGGCGAACTCGAAGTGGAGTCCGTACGACTGTCCCTCGAACCTCGTCAGGTTCTTCGGGAGGTACGGCTGGAGGCGGGCGAAGATCTCCTTCAGCTCCTCCGGGGTGATCTTGAAGCTGTGGCCGAGCGACATGCGGAACTCCTTCAGACGTGGTCACGCACGGAATAGCGGGAGCACTGGGGTGATGGGCCCCTCGGATCGGCTGGTCATACGAGCAGCCACGGCCCCGGCCTCCCCTCTTACGGGGTGGCCGGGGCCGTGGTCGTTCGTCCGGGCATTCAGCTCGCGCGGCGTTCAGGGTGCAGCGTCTTGAGCGGCACCAACGGCGCACTGAGCGGCGCGTCACCGTCGGGCAGCTGCGCGCGGCGGGTGTCGCAGTCGCGAACCGAGCGGGCGGTCGACGCCCACTTCATCTCGCGCAGCAGCCACATGGGCCGACCGTCACCGTGCTCGTCATCCGCCGGCGCCTGCTTCTGCGCGGCGATCTGGCTGACGGCAGGGGCGGGCGTGATCTTCGGCTTGCGCAGCACGGTGGTCGAACGGCGGTGAATGGTCTGCGAGTTGCCGTCCTCCAGGCGCTCCTCCCACGTCCTGACCGTGACGTCGATCGTGACCAGGCGGTTGCTGCCCAGGCGGCAAGGGGCGGCCGGGGTCTTGCTCGTCGGAGCGGTGTCGTGCGGCACGACCTTGGGCTTCTTGGTCTGGAGGCCGGTGATCGGCACCCACGTCCTGCAGTCGGGGCAGATCAACGACGCGCAGGCCGGGCGCAGGTCGAACTGGTGGGGCTTGAGAGTGGAGAGGGCCAGCGCCGGGCGGGCGCTGACGGCGCGGGAGCGGGTCCGGCTCCGGCGGGGGCGGGCGGTGCACTCGACAGTGGAAGCAGACATCTGAACTCCTCATGGACGGAGTGACGGAGAGCGCGTCGCGAATGCTCTCTCTGCCCTCCAGGCCGCACGGCACGAGGCCGGCGTCCCGCAGGACAGACAGCGCACAGCGCTGCGACGTGCACGCAGTTGTCGCGGCCGTCAGGCTCCGGAGGAGTTCGATGGTGCTCTCACGCCCCCAGCAAGCTGAGGACTACTCCGGCCGCCCCGAAGGGCGGACGACTACTGCGGTTTTGCAGAGGTACTGAGGGACGTAACCCCTGCTCAACAGAGCATTAGGGCTATCGCTATCGCCTAGTAGAGACCATCTAGGGTCGCCGAGTCAATAGCGATAGCTCTATTCGTGTCGATCGGTTGTGCTCGCACATCGCCGCCTGATAGAGCTAGCCCTAGAATTCAGATCCGCGCAGCACTCTGAAAGGTGGCTCCGATGCCCGTCTCGTATCGCGACATCGCCGCTGACCTGCGAAAGCAGATCGGCGAGGGGCGATACATGCCGGGCGACAAGCTGCCGATGCTCACCGATCTCCAAGCCCAGTACGGCGCTGGCTACCAGACCGTGAGAAGCGCCATTTCGCTCCTGGAGCAAGAGGGCCTGGTCGTCGCGGTGCGCCGGAGAGGGACCATCGTGCGAGAGCGCCCTGAGAAGCGGCGCATCACCCGGTCCCGCCAGGTCTTCCGCGATGAGATCGGCTACTACTTCGACCCGACTGCCCAACCGTGGGCGGCATTGGAGCCTCCCACTCTGCGTTGGGGCATCGTGCCGGTCGACCTCGCTGCCCTCATGGGCCTCCCCACCGGATCCGAAGTCCTCGTTCGTGACCGCGTGATGGGCGACCCCGAGAGCAGGAAACCAAAGCAGTTGGCCACCAGTTACCTGCCGGCCGACCTCGCTCGAGGAACTCGACTCGCAGAGGCCGACACGGGGCCCGGAGGCATCTATGACCGTCTGGAGGAGATGGGCCACCGCCCCCTCCGCTGGAGCGAAGGTGTCTCCGCACGCATGCCCTCGCCCGAAGAGGCGGAGGCATTGAACTTCCCAGCCGACGTTGGCGTTCCGCTCCTGCGCGTCATACGGGTTACGACGAGCTCCAGCGGCGAGGTTGTCGAGCTGAACGACACCAGGATGAGCGCCGAAGAGTTCGAGATCGGCTACTCCATCCGACGCCACGCGAGTGCTCGACTCGCTGATGACGACGGAGATGGGGACGACGACCACTGACTGCACCTCCCGTGCCATGGCGTCCCTCCCGTCGGCCTCTCTCGTGAGGGCCATCCCACTCGGGCCAGGCGGGGCGCACCATCACAGGGGCTTGTCGAAGCTCGTACGCACTGCCATTCACACGTTCTCAACATCCGCGTATACATGCGATTTCCTGCCCGAGCTCTAGGCTCGCGGCCATGACGGTGACGGAGGGGCAAAGGGTGGGGAAGCAGCGAGCTGGGTGGAGGCCGGACCGGCTGCGAGAGCAGCGCGAAACCCACGGTCTGACCCTGGAGAAGGCTGGCGAGCGCCTTCGGGAAGTCGCTGAACGGGCCAAGCTCAAGGGCATCCCAGCTGCGAATCCCCAGACCTTGTGGCAGCACGAGCAGGGCGAGGTCTACCCGGGGCCGCACTACCGGCGGGCCTACTGCCTTCTGTACCGCGCGACCGAGCCGGACCTGGGCTTCCGCGCCGCACTGCCGGGGGAGGAGACGTCCTTCAAGCTGACGCCGATGGACGACCGTCTCAACGGCGCCCACGTCCTGGCGGTCGAGCGGGCGATCCACCGCATCTCTCCCGGCACCGAAGATGCTGGGCACTTCGCTCTGCAACAGCGGATCATCGACGCGTGGAAGCGTCGGCACACCGGCGGTGACCCGCACCGTCCGGTCCTGATCCTGGTCGGCGGGTTCGCCGGTTCCGGGAAGACAGAGCTCGCGCGCTTCTTCGTCCAGCTCACCGGCTGGCCGCTGCTCGACAAGGATCCGCTCACCAGGCCGCTGGTGGAACGGCTCTTGGTGGCGCTGGGCGGTGACCCGAACGACCGGCACACCGAGCTCTACCGGGAGCGTGTCCGGTCGGTGGAGTACGACTGCCTCATGCAGTCAGCCATGGCCAACATCAAGTGCGGGATCAGCACCGTGCTTTCGGCGCCGTTCATCTCCGAGCTGACCGACCCAGACTGGATGCAGCGCCTGTCCAACCGGGCCGCTTCCATGGGCGTCGACGTCTTCCCCGTGTGGGTGCGCTGCGATGAGGAGTCGATGCGCGAGTACATCACGTTCCGGTCTGCAGCCCGCGACGCGTGGAAGCTCGCCCGGTGGGATGAGTACATGGCGACCATTGACCTGGACCTGCGCCCGACGGTGCCGCACTTGGTCGTCGACAACCGGCTGGGGACCGCGGTGACGCTTGCGGACCAGGCCCGGCAGGCGATGGGAGCGATGTACGCATGACCCGACGTCAGGGCGTGGTTCTGTACGGACCACCAGCGTCGGGCAAGGACACCGTCACCACGGCGCTAACGGAGTTGAGATCGCGGTACGCGCAGTTCGCGCGGCTCAAGGTCGGGACGGGCAAGTCGGCCGGCTACCGGATGGGCACGGCGGAGCAGCTGCGCGACCTGGAGGCGGCGGGCGGCGTCGTCTACGCGAACGCCCGGTACGGCAACACGTACGTCATCGACAAGCCCGGCCTGAACGATGCCTTCGCAGCCGGGGTACCGGTGGTGCACCTCGGGCAGGTCGACGGCATCCAGGCCGTGGTCGACGGCTACCCGGCTGACTGGTCGCTGGTACTGCTGTGGTGCCCGCGCGAGACGACCGAGCAGCGGTCCGCGGGACGCGGCGACAGCGACACCGCGGCGCGCCTGGCGGCGTGGGACGCGACCCGCGAGGACCTGGAAACGCACCCGAGCCTGGTCTGGGACCTGACGGTGGACACCACCGCGTCGGCGCCGCAGAACGCGGCGCGGCTCATCGATCAGCTGCTTACGCAGCGGACGGGAGCAGCGACAGCATGAGCGCGGGCTACGGCTGGGCGAGCCGATCCAAGGCATCGGTGAGCGTCAGCTCGCCATCGTCCTTGGCACCGTGCCACCGTGCCACCGTGGACGCGGCCGCGCGCAGCATCTCCGACGGAAGGCCAACGGCCTCGAGCGCATCGGCAGCTTCCTCCAACTCCGGGCCCCAGCGCCAGGCGCGCGCGGCGGCCTTGACGACGTACTGCGGCTCGGACAGGTACGAGTCGGTGCGCCGGGAGGCGACCTCGATGAGCTCCTGGTCGACGCCGTGCTCGCGCGCCACCCCGACCGCGAGCGCCACCAGCACCCGGCTCGTCTTCTGGAACGACGCGTATGCCAGCTTCAGCGCAGAAGCCTTCCCCACCTCCGTGCCCAGCACCGCCGTCTGGACCGCGGTGCCCGCGAACAGCGCCTCGATGTGCACGGTAGCGTCGGGCGGCCCGGACAGGTACAAGGTCGGCGTCTTACCGCCGACCGGCGGGGAGCCGACGACGCCACCGTCCACGACGATCGCATCAGGTTCGAGTAGCACGGCGATCCGCTGCACGCGCTCAGGGTTGATGGCGTTCGCCTCCACGTACACCCCGGCGAAGCGGTGCCTGGCGATGTCGCGGGCCAGGTCCTCGGCAGCGGCCGGCGGGCAGAGGCTGATGACGATGTCGCTGCGGTCCAGCAGCTCTGCCAGCGTGGCCACGGAAGTCAGGCCGAACTCATCGGCGCGCTCCAGGGACGCGGAGCTGCGCCCGGTCTCGCACCACAGGACGTCGGTCGCGTTAGTCGCAGCGCAGCCGGCGACGGCGGCGCCCATACTGCCAGGGTGGAGGATGCCGATGGTCGGCTGGTCCACGGTGCTACTCCCAGGTCTCGTTGAGCAGAATGGTGATGGCGTCGGTGACGTCGTCGACAACGTGGTGCGCGGCGGGAAGTCCGTCGGGCCAGGGGCGTCCGCGCAGCCAGATGGTGTGCAGGCCGGCCTCGTGGCCGCCTCCGATGTCTCCTGCCGGGTTGTCGCCGATCATCCAGCCGCCCCGGTCGAGGATGGTGCCGCATTCCCGTGCGGCGAGCGCGAAGAGCCGCTGGTCGGGCTTGCGGACCTCAAGGTCGCCGCTCACTGCCACGCCGTCGCTGAGATCGGCGAGCCCGGTGGCACGGAGTTTGGCGCGTTGGATGTCGCTGGCCCCGTTGGTGACCACTCCCACCGTCCAGCCCCGGCTGCGCAGTTCGGCCAGCGCCTCGAGGACTTCCGGGCGGCAGGAAACGGCAGATGCCATGGTCTCCACGTACCTCTGCCACAGCTGCTCACCTGTCTCCGGCAGTCCAAAAACCTCTCGCAGTCGCGTGAAGTCGGTGGGGGCAGCCCGATCGGCCAGCTCGGTCGACAGCCACACCGCGATTTCCGGACCGTAGTTGGCCGTCGCGCAGTACTCAGTCACGCAGTCGGCGAGTGCCGCGGTGCGATCGACGAGGGTGTTGTCAAGATCGAAGAGGGCCAAGGGCTGGGGCATACCGGCGACCCTAACGGCTTCATGGGCCGCCCTGCGGGCTGTCCGGACAAGTCGTTTCCCACCAAGCGGGACAGCCCTGCCTCTCCTGGCAAGCGGCCTTGATCACGCTCTTCATGTCTGATCCGGTGATTCCTGCATCACTAGCCCACAGTCAGTTCGAATGCGCCGGTGCCAGGTTGAAGGGGGCGCGTGCACCAGAAGGGGCTGAGAACGTGGCCGAGGCCGGGCCAGCCCATTCGTACAGCGCCTTTGACTCAGGCCGTGCCGGTCGGCCGGAGTGCGTCCAGGGCAGCGTCGAGGGTGGGCGGTACGCCGGTCCAGCCGCCGGGGATCAGAAGACGCAGCCGCGAATCGTCGTCCGTCCCCAGGCGCTTGGGCTTGCAGTCCAGGACAGGGACGAGGCCGAGCTCCATGTTGTGGAGCAGGACGGGCTTGCCTGCGGCGACAACCGTGATGAGTTCCTGCCGCGCCGCGCTGCCAAGTGCATGCATCCGAGTCTTGCCGGGCTTCGCACGGGTGCCCGTGACGATCAGGCCGTCGAGGGATGCGGCGAACTCGGGCCACTGCGCGGCGTAGTCGGCCCCAGTTCCGAACGCGGAGTCGTAATCGAGGAGATCAACGCCATCCGGCAAGGCCTTGCGGATGGTGTCGAGGCGGTGCTGCCAGTTGGGGCGGTCGCGGTACACCGGGGGCGCGCTGAGGTAGACGCGCACCGGTTCGCCCGGGCTGCGGTTCGCGGCGATCTGACGCATCGCCTGGACGAAGCCGCGCCGGCGCGCGGGTGGGGCATAGCTGTCGGGTGCTGCGGGGGCGCCGGTCGCGTTCATGCTGTTCATGATGCCGTGTCCGTCACCGCGGATGTACTTCGGTCGGTCACCGCAGAACCATTGATGCCCCGTCAGGAAGCTTTCGGGGAGCGGCGACACGATAGCTGCGGGGGTGTCGTTACGCGCCGTAGTGGGAGTAGTGTGTCAGCGGATAAGATCCATACGCAGACATGCTTGATCCCCGCGAGGTGGTGCTCCGGGGATCGTGGCCGACGACCTATAGGGGGTCTCGACATGCTGAAGGGTACCCGTACCTTCATCGTTCGATCTTCAGGCACCCGCTGTAGCAGCGACGACGCGTTCGTCGCTCCGGCCGGGTGCCTTCTTTGTCTTCCGCGCCGGACCGGCTGCGGGCACACCGCTTTCGCGGAGGTAGTTGAGATGAGTTAACGAGCGGGGCGGCAGAGCCGCCCTGGCCGCCGGTGTTGACGCACCGAGCGCGGCCTTCACGTGACGGGCCAGTTTGGCGACTGGTCCGGGGCGATCAACCGGTTGGCGCCGGAAGATCATCAAATTTTTGGTTCTTCACCGAACCCAAAGCACCGCGAGGGGGCTTTGTCGTACCCACCTCGCGAACGAGGAAGGCGTACGCCATTCTGCATCAACTGCTGGCCCTTTGCCAGCCCGTCTATGCCCGTTTCATTCAGGTATGCACCTCTGTGGTCGGCTGGATTCCCCAGGCTGAGAGCACCCCGGGGGCGCTCTGGGGCCCGGAACCGGACGCCTCCTTCAGTTCCCCGCTGAGAAAGAGGCTCTGCTCCGGTCACACAGGGCCGGTCGTACGCACTTGGGTGTGTATGGCACCTCATTCCAAACATGCCCCGCAACTCGCTACAGAGCATGTCCGCTTCGCCGCGTACGACTGCCCGTTGCAGACGCCCCCGTTGTTCCCGGCCGTGTACGAGTCGTGCGCAGCCGTCACCGCCGTCGATGCCTGGGCTGTAGCGGAGGTGTCCCGGTGAGCGCCGTGGCGGCATCGGCCGCCGCGCTCATTCCCGCACCCCGTCCTGCGGCCGACGGCGGCGCGGTGTCCCTGCCGCCTGCGCTGTACGTGCAGGAAGCCTTCCAGTGGCTGGAGACGTCGACGGGCCGGATCGCGCTGGACGGCTATTCCTGGATGCAGGCGGTCCATTGGGTTGCCGGGGCGGGGCTGTACGAGCCTCGCCGGTACCGGTCGCATGGGCCGCGGAGTTTCGGGCTGACGACGGTGCGCGTCGCCCAGGAGCTCGCAGACCTGTTCCCTTGCCGTCCGGGGATTGAGTACCTGGTTCGCCGCACCGGGCTGTCGGAGCGGAGCGTGGAGTACCACCTGGGGATGCTGCGGGAGGCCGGGCTGCTCGCGTACGTCCTGAGGGGCACCCGGATCCGCGGTGCGGCCGCGCAGGCGTCGGAGTTCGCGCGGATGATCCCGCAGGAGTACGACGACGCGCTCGGCATCCGTACGGCCGGTGAGGGCACGGGACGGCGGATGACCGGGATCGCGGAGGCCGGCCGGGAGCTGATGGCGAAGCTCGCGAAGCTGGCGGCCCGCAAGGTCCGCAGACCGCGGCCGAAGAGGGCCTCCACGGGCCCGGCGAAGGGTGTCCGGTCGGCCGCTGACCGGTCCTCTGTGACGGGTGTTTCTGGTGAGGCCCGTTGCACCCCAATGGAGGGTGGTACTACATCCCCTTCTTCTGCGGGTGGTACTTACTCACCCCCTGAGAAGAGCTTCGCCAGCGGGAACAGCGATTTCCCCACCCCGAAAACGACCAGGCGACGAGCCGGTGGGCCGAAGGGCACGAACAGGTTCGGGCGCCGACTGCGGTTCGCACGGCGGCTGATCGCTGAGATCGACTGGCTGCGCGGCTGCGACGTGCGCCGTATCGCCTGGGTCAGCCAGCATGTCGCCGACGCCGGATGGTCCGTGATCGATGTCCAGGCGTGGATCCACTTCCGCGGCGGCCTGGGGGCCAGCCGGGTACACCGTGCCTCGGGACTGCTTGCCACCCTGCTGGCCGGCGCCGAAGTCACGCTCGACACCCCCGAGAAGCGCGCCTCTGTGGTGGGGGACTGGCACGACGCCCAGGAGGCCATGCGCCGCCACCGCATCCAGCACATCCGCCACCAGCGGGAACGCTTCGACGGTGCCTGGCAGGCTCCCACCGCTGCCAGCGTGCGTCAGCACGTCGTCGACGCATTCCATACCGCGTTCCGGCCGTCCGCTGCGGCCCCGGCTGAGGCCGACATCGGCCTCGCCGTGGAGGAGTTCGAGGACCTGGAAGCGGAGAAGAGAGCGGGCCGTGTGCTCGTGCAGCAGGAGCTCCTGGCGGGCAATCCGTCCACGGTCGTCAACGCCCTCCACGCCCTGGGCCGTCCGCTGACCGAGGAGCTCTACGGCGCGGCCCAGGTCCACCAGGCCATCCAGCTGGCGGCCCTCGCCACCAGCACCCTGACCACGCTCGGCAGCCGGTAGGAGGCCTGCCATGACGACTCCACCCGCCACCCCGGCCGCACCCGAGACGGCTTCCGGCGCCGACCTGGCCCGCCTCGCCCTCCAGGCAGCCCGCGCCACCGCCCGCACCCGGGGCAGCAGCCCCAGCGAGGCCCGTACCCCCCGCTCTCGTACGGCCCGGCCCGTACGGGGCGACCGACGTGAACCGGCCGAATTCGGCAAGGTCACCCACGAACTGTTCGCCGACCGAGTCTGGGAGCTCGCCACTCTCGGTGCGAGCGTGCTCGATCAGTGGCCCACCATCGCCGCCGCCGTCGCTCCCTCGCTGGCCGACCACGTGAAGGCCAGCAAGTACGACCCGACCACCGGGGCCCTGACACTGTGGCCCGACTCCCTGGCCTACCGCACCCAGCTGCGCTACACCACCGACCGCATCCTCACCACAGCCCGGCAGGTCACCGGCACCCAGGACGTCCGCAGTATCGTCGTCCTGCACCCCCACACCCCGCCCCCGACGACTCCCGGTACCGGCCACCGCCGGACTGCCCCGAGCCTCCAGGAGCCGGTCAGAACACGGGAGATGGGCTGCGCCGGATACCAGGAGGCGCTCGCCATCGTCCAGGGCACCCCGGTCGGCCGCCGGGCCGATCCACAGATCGCGGCGGCAGCGGAACGCCAGACCCGGGCGATGCGCGAGCTCAGCGCCCGCGCCTTCGCTGATCAGAACCAGGCCGATACACCGGCTTCGATCGTGGAAGCCCGCCTTCAGCGACGACGCCAGGCCGTTGCCGTCGAAACGGCTGCCCTGCGCCGGGCAAGGACAGAGCGGGCTGCCCGGCAAAACGGCACCGCCCCGCCGCTCCCACGGAAATCCGCGGTGCGCTCCACGGCGTGACCCTCTCATGGCGGCTGGTCAACTTTCCCTATTGCAGCGGGGTTCGATCGGCGTAGCGTCCCGAGGACTCAGCCGCACAGCACGAAGTGGACCTGTGGAGGCAGAGAATGACTTGAGAAGGCCCGCGATGAGTCCGATCTCAAGCCCGTTTTTCAGTGATGGCCGAGCACCGGGCGCTGCCCCTTGAGGAACTCACCAGCAAGCGTGAGATTTTCTGATGCTGGAACCTCGCGCTGGCAACCGCCGCAGAACGACCCAAGCGATGGAGGCAGCCATGGCAGTCGGCAACGACCGTAACCGACGCTCCCCGGACGGCCAATCCAGCGCAAAGCGCGTGGACATAGCCCGCCTGGCACTCCAACACGCCCGCGAGTCGATCTCCTCGTCGAAGCCGCCCTCACGATCCACACGGGAGGACCGGGGGCGTGGGACTGCGCCGAGACAGCGGCCAGGGAACTGAGCAGGAGAGGAGACCGGGAGGCTGCTTGGGAGACTCTCGCTCCTTACGTCCAACTGAATCGGTGGAGGTCGGTGGAGGTGGGCGCGGAGTTGTTGGAGAGCTGGGGTCGCGCCGAGGAGGCGCTCTCCCTGGTGCGCAGCCAGCAGGGCAACGACCGGCTGGCTGCACCGGTGGAGGCCCGGCTCCTCGTAGCCCTGGGACGCACACAGGAAGCGATCGGGCTGCTGCGCCCGCATCTGGGGGACTGGTACTACCTCGATGCGCTCGTCGATTCCACCCAGGGTGCTGGCTGCAACGAGCGGGTGATCGAGCTGCTGCGTCCGCTGGCCGCGCTGGAGCTGCGGACCGGGGAACCGTCGAGCGCGCCGGGCGGGCTTGCCCGGGTGCTGGAGCGGCAGGGCCGTGTGGACGAGGCGCTCCAGGTCCTCCGGGCGGTGCTCGACACCCATGACTACGTGAGCGTGAACGCTGTCGAGGAGATCGCCCGGATGCTGGCCCGCCATGAACGGCTGCAGGCTCTGCAGGAATCTACTTCCCGCTCCTACGGCGATCACGCGGTCGGGGAACTGATAGCGAAGCTGGAGGAACTCGGCCGCACGGGCGATGCGCTGGCCGCCGCCCGCCGGGCCGCCGCACAGCACCCGTCCTCCGGTGCCGTCCACCTCGCCGGTGTGCTGGTGCGCCAGGGGCGGGCGGACGAGGCTCTGCAAGCGGCCCGTCCGTTGCTCGGCGGGCGGGACTGCGGGTGCTACGAACAGGAGCTGATGGCGGATCTGATCGAGTACGGCCGCCCCGACGTCACTCTGCGGGTTCTCGCCGAACTCACCGCAGACCGGCCGAACGTCGGTGACGACGAGGACGGCCGGCACTATCTGGCCGAGCGGCAGGAACGGGTCACCCGGTACCGGATCTGGCTCCACTCCGAGACGGGCCGGGCAGATGAGGCAATCGCCGAACTCGAAGCACTCACCGACGACACGTTCTCCTTCCGACGGGAAATGCTGGCCGGGATACTGGAGCAGCACGGGCGGGCGGATGAGGCCCTGGCCGTCCTGGCCGCTTCGACCCAGGACATTGACGCCTACGCACTGGGCGACCTTCTGATCCGACAAGGACGGGCACGCGAGGCCTTCGCCGTCTTCACCGCACAGCCCGACACCCCCTTCGCCTCGGTGCTGGCGCGCTGAGAGACCACCCGCGAGCCTGGCAGAGGGAATACGGCGGCCCCGCCCCCGCCTGCCCCAGACGGACGGAACTCAACGCATGCCCTGGTGGGAGTCATCAGGCACCGTGAGAGGTTCAGGCGTTCGGCTTCGGGGCGTAGATGGCGGACATCAAACTCTTACCGGTCTCCTCGGGCCAGTAGATGCCGCTGAAGTGCAGGTAGAGGCGGCCATGCGAGTAGAGCGCGGGATCGCGGCCGTCTGCCCGCACCAGATCGCGGGAGTCGTTGTCGCCGCTCATGTCGACCGGGGGCATCCGCAGGACGAGGCTCTGGCGGCCGGTGGCCGGATCGAACCGGAAGAGTTTCGCGCCCTTCAGCGGCGTGGGTTCCTGGTAGGCCATCGGCTCACCGCTCTCTGCCCGGACCGGTACGAAGTTTCCGCCGGCATCGGGGGCGGGAGAGGACCACTTGCGGGCGCCGCTGCGCACATCGAACGCGGTGAGGGCGTTCTGCGTACGGAAATTCTTGGCGTGAGTGGCGAGGTAGATGGTGTCGTGGGCGACGACAATGGCGTCACAGGTACCGTCGTCGTCGCACCCGGTCTCGTACTTGCGTTTGCCGAGGTCGATGGTGGCCTGGACCTTGCCCTGCGAGGTGAAGCTCGTCAGCGTGTCCGGGCCGTCCACGTCGTAGTCCTCCCCGTGCGAGGTCGCAACGACGAGCGGGGACGCGGAGACGATGTACGCCGCCCGCGGGCCGCGGGGCAGGGTATATGTCCACTCGACACGACCGGTGTCCGGGCTGCGCCTTTCCACGCGGAACCTGCGGTCCTGGCAGAACGAGATGCCGTAGACGTCGTTGGTGCCGTGGTGTTCGGGCCCGGAGCAGCCAGCCGGAGCGTTCTGCCACAGCTGCCGTCCGGCAGTGGTGGTCTGGTACGCGACCGATCCGTCGGGCCACCCCGCGGCCGCGATGCTCTCGCTGACGTTGACGTTGAGGCCGAAGCCCTTGGAGACGCTCCCGGGGACCGGCTTCTCCCAGACCTGCTTGCCGGTGGACAGGTCGATCAGGCTCATCCGCGTACACAGTGCCTCGGAGTCCTTGGTCGCACGGTGGACCACGGCTACCAGCCCGCGCGAAGCGTCGCGGGAGGATTCGCAGATCTCCCCGCTCAGGGGCAGGGTCCACAACTTGCGGCCGGTGGCGGCCTGGTATCCGACCACCGCAAACGGGACTCCCGTGGCGTACACCTCACCCGCCACCCAGTTGCCGGTCGCGCTGGTGTGGTAGTCCTCATCGACCTTGGGGACGAACTCCTTGAGGACCGCGGCCGCCTCCGTGCTCGGCGGCCGGGTCGGCGAGGGAGAGGGGGTGCCACTCGCCGATGGTCCCTTGCCGCCACCGCCTGCAGTGGTCCCACAACCCGCCACGCCACCGAGCATCAGCAGGACGGCCGCCCCCGCCACGGTGTTCCGCCACTGCCTGTGTCTGCCCCGGGACTCCGCCGCCGGCTGCTGCTCGCCCCTTTCAAGCGCTGGCACAGCTGAAGGAGGCGGGGGTATGGAGGACACGCGGTGTCACCTTTCGTCATGTTTATGTGGTGAATGCCCACCCTGCAGGCCGACTTGGCTGCGGATGACCTTGTCACCGTCACGCTACCCAGGGGGTTCGTGGGGTCACAGGTCGGGGCTCCGGGCGCAGCACGCCAATGGGTGAGTCACGGTCGGCGAACCCCGCGCGTCGGCGCTTCCACCCCCAGTGATTCCAGTGCGGAGGTTCTCCCGGTCCACGGGCTCGGCGATCCATCTCATTGGATGAATGCTTCCAGGGGGTTTCAGCACTCGCGCACGGTCAGGATGCGCGTAGGGCCGAGGTGGGCGTCATCGCTGTACGGCGGCGGGCCCAGTGGGCTTCCTCAGGAAGAACCCGCCCACCAGCCCGGCGCTGGAGCTAAAACCCATCAATACGAACTCCGCCCAGCCCAAGTGGAGTCAGAAGTCACCTTCCGACTGGAGTCACTTGTCGTCTATAGAGCCAGATCAGCCTAACGACCGGGTTCCGGGATCCAGGCGGGATTTACCAGGTCGACACGGGCAGTTGGGGACGTGGGGGCAGGTCGGCTTGTTCAGCAGTGTCGAGGATGCGGTCGGCCGCCTCTGTCCGACGGTCTCGACGAGGTGCTCGGCGGAGTTGGTGATCAGGATCCACGCGCGGCGCGGCAGGGCGGTCAGCCGGTCGACGGCTTCACCCTTGGTCCTGCGGGAACAGTCGCCGCACCATTTCGATGACGAAGTCCGACGGCCCACGGGAGATCCAGTATCCGTTTTTCGTCTCGTGCCCGGGGCCGATGATCAGGTTCACGCTCGACTCGGCCCGCGTCAGGGCGACATAGAAGGCGCGCCGTTGTTCCGCAAGCTCGGTTTCCGTGGGCCTGCGCCATTTCCCCCGGTCAGGTACGTCACGAGGGATCAAGCCGTTGAGGAGGCCCGGCAGGATGACGGTGTCGAACTCGCGGCCCTTGGCCGCGTGGTAGGTGGCCAGGAGGACCTTGCCGATGACTTCCTCGCCGCGCGCGAGGTCCTGGAGCAGGAGGTTCTTGGACCTGCAGAGGCGAGCGAGGTCATCGAGGCTGCTGGTGTTGTCCTGATCGGGGTGCGCCGCTGCTACCTCGTCGAGGGACAGGGCGGTACGGAGACGCTGCAGCCAGCCGCGCGCAGGGGCGTCGGCGGGATAGAGCGGCGTTGGGTCGAGGGACATCTGGAGTGCCCGGGGCAAGGTCCGTTGCGAGGAGGGCGGGGTGAGCTGGGCTTCGGTGCGCAAGGTTGTGAGGGCTCGGGCCAGGGCGGTCAGGGACGGTGCTTGCGTGCGGCGCAGCATGCCGGCGCGGTCCGCGGCGGGAGCGGTATGGATCTGGTAGTTGGTGACCGCGCGGCTCGCGCACCGCTGGATGAAGCGCGAGAGGCTGCCGATGGGCAGTTTGTCGTCGCCCTCATGGCGGAAGTCCAGTTCGCGTCGGGTGAGCTCGCGCTGGACGGCGTCGAGCAGGGGGCCGCGTGCGGGGTAGAGGATGGCGATCTGTTCCGGGCTGACCTCCCTGTTCTGTGCCTGCTCTACGAGATCGCAGGCCACTGTGGCGTGGTCCTGGAGCCCTCCCTCGACTTGCTTGAGGTTGACGTCGCCGGGGGGTGCGCCGTCGCGTGCCAGGCGTCCTCGGGGCAGTCCGAGGGCGGCTTCGGCTGCGGTGATGATGTCTTGCCCGCTGCGGTAGTTGACTTCGAGTTCCAGGTCGCGGAAGTCGTCCCGGGCTGCTAGCTCGGTCAGGTACTTCGCGTCGGCGCCGGTGAAGCCGTAGACGGACTGGTCGGTGTCACCAACAGCGAAGACAGTGATGCCGGCCAGGTCGCGCAGGGTGACGACGAGTTCATGGAGGACGCCGCCGAGGTCTTGGTACTCGTCCACGATGAGGTGCGGGAAGCGGGCGCGCAGGATGTCGCGGACGTGTTCGTGCTCGCGGACGGTGCGCACGGCCCGCGTGACCATGGCCTCGAAGTCGACCTCTCCTCGGACGAGGAGCTCTTCTTCGTAGAGGCGGGCCGCCTGGACTTCCCTGGGGTCGAACCTGTCCAGGGCCTCGCCGCACGCCAGGGCGCGGCGGATGCGGGTGTTCTGGGGCCCGCGGTGCTGGGCGAGGGTCTCCGTGATGCCGACCTCGTCGAAGCAGTGCTGCAGGAGCGCCTCGGATGCCGCCTTACTCAGGACCTGTCCTGCCTGAGGTGCGGGCTGGCCGGTCAAGTGGGCGAAGTTCCGCAGGATCTCGTTCAGGCAGAAGGCGTGGACGGTGGAGCAGGTGATCCGCCCTCTGGCACGTACCCCGCTGCGGAGGACACGGCGGCGGATCTCTTCGGCCGCCGCGTTGGTGTAGGTGAGGCAGGCTACGCCGCGGAAGGTCGAGATCTGGGTCTGGAGGAGGTAGGTGATGCGTGCAACGAGGGTGCGGGTCTTGCCGCTGCCGGGCCCGGCGCGCAGAACGACGTTGCCGTCGTGGAGGACGGCGTCGCGTTGCTTGGGGTGTAGTTCCTTGAGCTCTGCGAGGAGGGTGTCACTGATCTGCATCGTTGCCCTGCCGACCGGCCGATGGCACCACGGGGTTGGCCAGGAGGGAGGTCCCGCGGACCGCGCGGCTGATGTCGTCCAGGGCCAGGAAGAGGTACGAAGCTGTCCCCAGACGCCGCAGGGCGTGCTCGTCGAGGGGCACATCGTCCCCGGAGATCTGGGCTGCGGCCCGGATCCGGGCCCCGAGGTCGACCTGGGCAAGGTGCGCGGCGAGGCGCTGCGCGAAGCGGCCCTTTCCGAGGGCGGAGATCCGCTTGAGCATCTGTGCGCGGACATCTGGGTCGATCGTGGTGTTCCGCTCGTTGGCGACGCCGCGCCTTACCTCGTCGATCGCGGTGGCGTTGCCGTTCAGTTCCTTGAACGCCTGGATGATCTCCTCACCGAACAGGGGGCCGAGGTCGGTCTCCAGGGTCTGCTCGCCGATGTAGATGCCGGTGCCCTGGAGGGAGACGGTGATGGACTCGCGGATTGTGCGGTAGCTGCCCTCGTCGGTTCCTGGTAGGCGATCGATTGACTTCAGGAGGAATTCGCGTAGGGCTCTATTGGGGTGGAGGTTCGCGCCTCGCTTGAGGCCGGCTTCCCGCCGGTCGCGCTTGTCGGGGGCGGCGTCTCCGTCGGTGATGACCACGTGGGGGGTGTTGAGGCCGGTCGGACCGAGGAGTGTCCGGTAGGGCTTGAAGTCGGTTCCGTGGGCGCTGACCACGGCCGTGGCGTAGGCGTCGAGGTCGAACCCCGCAGCTTCTGCAAGAGCCGGAAGGACGTACATCTCGGCCAGTCCTTCGACCAGCACGACGGCGGAGGCGAAGAGGATCTCGGCGCGGCTGACGTCGAGGTAGCGCTCCAGGTCTGCCTCCTCCTCGCTGCTGACCGGCAGGGCGGACGTGGTGGCACCGGTCGTACCGTTGTCCGTCGCGCGCAACACGACGAACGAGCGGAGCGGAGCGACGGCGGCGATGTGCGGGCTGTGGGTAGTGAGGATGAGGGAGGGCCCGGTGCGCAGCAGGTACTTGAAGAGGTGACGCTGGAGCGTGACGTGGAGGTGTGCTTCGGGCTCTTCCACGGCAACCAGGGTGGCGATGAACTCCTCGTCCAGGCGCTGCTGGCTGAGGGCTTCCAGCAGCAGGCCGAGGTAGATGACGTTCGCGCTGCCCAGGCTGGTGTCGGAGATGCCCTGGCGGCGGGCTGTGTCGAAGAACAGGCGGACGGCGCGGATCAGTTCGTCCGGCTTGGAGGAGGTGAAGCCGAGGGTGGGCCGCATAGCAGGGCGCGGCCCGAACATGGCTTGCAGCCTGTCCGTGAGATGCCCCTCCAGCTTGGTGATGTTGTCGTCCTGGGTGAGCTGGTCTACGGCTGTGGCGATCGCCGAGGCGGTGGCCTCCAGGTTCACCGGGTCCAGAGGGAGTCGTTCGAGGAGGTCCCTCAAGGGGCTGCGCCGCCAGTTGTGGAGGTCTGCCTCGGCGTCGCGCAGGGCCGGCAGGACGCGCAGGGCTACCTCGCGGCGGATGGCGCGCACGTCATTGGTCTCGCTGGCACCGGCGAAGACGACGGCGTCGTAGTCCTTCGCGGTCAGCCGCCGGACAGTGGGTTCCACCCGGGGACCGGAGGCGGTCGCTATCTCGGCCCGGGGAGTGAAGCGGTAGGTCAGGCGGGCGATGTAGGGGTCGAAGTTCACGAGGGCGGCTGATAGGACGCTCTGGGCGTCCGCGTCGTCGTCGAAGCCTCCCAGCTCCACCATGATGGTCACTTCTGCTCCGCCGGCCAGGCCCGCGGGGTGTCCTTCCCAGATGTCTTCCTCGCGCAGTGTGCGCCGGGCGTCGGACAGAGACGGGTCGAGGACCAGGCGGATCGCTTCCAGCAGGTTCGACTTGCCGACGCCGTTCTCGCCGACGATCACGGCGTGGGCGGGGAAGTCGTCGATGACTAGGTGCCGGAAGTTGCGGAAGTTGCGTATCTCGATCCGCGAAATGTGCAGGCCCATTCGTCCCCTTGGCGATCTGGTGCGATGTGGTGATCCATGATTCCAGGACCGTCCCCATCGGCGGGCTCTTTCTGGGGATCAGGAGGTCTGGCGATCCGATACGGAGTGCCCGCGGGGGCTGGGCGTTCCAGAAGGGATGGGGTCGGGAACATGGCGGTCCGCGAGGAGCGTCTCGCCCAGGTGCAGCTGACCGTGCTCGCCGAGTCCGGGGGGCTTTCCCACGGGATCAGCCCGGGTCTCCTGCAGTCCGCCCCGTTCCGCGGGGCGTACGTATCGGGTCGCTTCGCGTCCGGGGTCGCCGTGGTAGAGCGGCGCTCCTCCGTCGGTCCTGGCAGCGAGGTTCGTCGATTGCTAGCCGCTGATACCAGTAGGTAGCTATGGTGGTGTGCATGGGAAAGCAGACGAATATCCGACTGGACGATGCTGTCAAAGCTGCCGCGGAGGATCGCGCCAAGCGCCGCGGGCTGAGCCTGCAGGGGTATGTGGCCGACCTGATCGAGGCCGATGTGAATCAGTCGCGTGCCGCCTTCATGGCCGGTGCCGCGACGTTCCTGGCCGAGTACACGGACGCCTTCGAGGCGGAGCTCGGTGAGGACCGGTACCCCAACCTCCCCGAGGGGCTGGAACGCCGCGCGCCGAGGGACGCCGCCGCGTGAACCTCCGCATCGATCTCGCCTGGATCCTGTCAGTGGCACAGCAGATCCCGGGAGATCCTCAGGTGGTCGATTACGGGGTGGCCGTAGCAGCGGAAGCACGTCACCGGGCCGAGGTCCTGGACCATGAGGTCTATCCCGAACCCCACCACAAGGCCGCGGCTCTGCTGTGCGAACTGGCGCGGAACCCCAGCCTGGAGGCGAGGAATCTGCTGTTCGCGGCCACGGTGACCGCAGCCTACCTCTCGGCATGCGGCTCCCCGGTGCGCCCCGGCCTGGACACCGTTCTCCCCCTGGCCCGCGCCGCCCGGGACGGCCTCCCCGTGCGGGAGGTCGCGGCTCAGATCAAGACCTGGACGAGCTGAACCGGCAGGCTTCCCTTCGTGCCGGTGCCGAGTCAGGATTCCGGGCCGGCGGTGTCGGTCGGCTTGCCCTCCGGACCCGTGAGGCGTTCGGCCAGTCCCATGGCGCCGCTTGCGCCCCTTGACAGGGCGCTGACGTGCGGTGATCCGTACACCTCGCGGCGGGTGGGGGCAAGTTGTAGAGCAAGTACGGGGGGGGGGTTACGCCCGCGCACTCGCCTGCACCGTGGGCCGCACAAGGCGGCGGGGTGGCGCGGCCAGTCGATGGTGATGAGCCGGCCGACGGTGACGGTCAGGACCGACGGGGAGACGACGTACCGCACGAACGCGGCGTGTCGGCGCGGCTGAAGCCAAGTCAGCCGCCGCGGAGCTCAGTGCCTTGGAGGCCGAAGACGGTGGTGATCCTCCGAGGGTAGGAAGCGTCGGAGGAGGCTCGGCCCCTGGGTGTCGATTCCTCGGGATGCCGCGCAGATCACCGCGCCCACCATGATGAGGCCGAAGGAGACGATCCCGATCTGGATGATGATCAGGACGTGGAGGCTCGCACTGATCAGCGCCGCCCACACCTGACGGGAGCCGCGTTGTACCAGGAACACCGCGATCAGCGTCTCCGCGAGGATCGTCCCCCAGGTGGACAGCAGCGCGACGACCATGATCCCCGTCGCCCAGCGGAACAGTTCGGCGAGCAGCCCCGCCGCCCCGAAGTTTTCCATCCGCGCGACGTAGTAGGTGGCGCTGCCCTCCGACCAGGGCCCGACTGGCAGCTTCGCTAGGGCGCTGTTCAGGTAGACGTACGCCACTTGGAGCCGCACACCCCACCACCCGGCCCACGCGAGGCCCTGCCGGATCTGCCCCGCCGAGCCCATCGGGCCTGCGTCGCGCGGCCGTTGCCAGTGCCAGGTGCGGCGGTCGTTGGCGCAGGCGAGGATCAGGAAGAAGGTCACCACCTGGGCCACGGCGTCGCCCCCGTCCGGGAGCGAGATCGACTGGCCGATGGAGAGGGACGCCCAGAAGTGGAGGACGGTCGTGAAGCGGGGGAGTATCCCGCTCGCGACGATCAGGAGGAGCAACAGGAGTACAACGTTGAGGAGTTGGCGGTCGGTGGACTCCGCGAGGCAGTAGAGGGAGATCGACTGGACCGGCGGCGTGCAGGACACCTCGGTCTCGGCACCGCCCACCGGTACGAAGAGGTACGACGCCGGAGTGAGGAGCAGGATCGACGCCTGCGCGAGGGCGATGATCGTCCGCCCCGTTCCGAGAGCACGGGATTCGGCCTGGAAGTGCCGGACGGACCTTTCCAGCCGCCGGACGGGCCCCGACAGCAGCACGGGCCCCGCCCCTATGCGTTTCGCGGACACTTCGCCTCCACCAGGGCCGCCCTCTTGTCGAGGCGCCAGCCGTCATACTTGTCGCGGAACTTCCACGGCACGGGTCGCGTCTCGACCAGTACCAAGCGCCCGCACAGGGTGGGCACGGGGGACGAGTTCTCGACGCGCGCGGGCGCCGAGGACCCGGCGACCACCTCGGGGCAATCCCCCCCTGTCTCCTCGCAGTTCTTCCACGCCGGTACCTGGTTCGCCATCGAGGCGACCTCAGGGCCCTGCGCACGCTGCCGCCGCGAGAGGCCGTAGAGGTTGTCCGCACGCGAATTCGGCAGGCGCGCCGCGTAGGCGACACCGTCGTCGTTCACGACGTACGGTACGAACTCGGGATCGTTCGGCGGCTTGGTGAAGAATGCCCAGCTTTGGGGCAGGAACCGCGCCGAGATCGCCCGGAGATCGCCGCCGTCGCGCGTGGAGAGCACGTTGCTCGGCAGGGAGAAGAAGACGGACCCGGCCAGCAGGACGCCGGTCACGAGGATGCCGACCGTGGCGGAGACCACCACCGTGGCGGCACCTTCCGCCGGGGAGCCCTCCGGTGCGGAGCATCCCGCTGCGGAATCCCCTTCTCCGGCCGTGTGCTGCTCGGTGGTCGCCGGGTCCCGCCTCACGTCAGCGCGGAGGTCAGGGCGTCGACGAAAGCGTCCCGCTCGATGCCGGATCCGGTCGGGCTGCCGTCTTCCAGGTACCACGTGACGACCACGAGGGTGGCGAGGGCGTTGGTGGCGACCCCGGCGTTCGTGTAGGCGACGGCGTTGGCCGCGCCCACCGCGTTCACGTAGATGGCCACGTACGCGCCCATCCAGAACCAGCCCTTGGCCTGCGCGACGGCCTGCGGCTTCCCGCTGTCCACCGGCTGGGCCGTCTCCTTCAGCCACTTGTTGAAGGAGACCGAGAAGTCGCGCAGCGCCGCGTCCACGCGCACGGGGTCACCGCTGTGGAACGGGACCGCCATGTCCGGGTGGAAATCGGGGTGCGCGGCCAGGTACCCCGCGATGACCTTGGTCAACGCCCCGTCGTCGGTGTGGGGCTTGTCCGGGTTGAAGCCGAGCATCTGCTTCAGCTCCGGGTGCGCGTCGGCGACCGGCCCCTGCGCGGCGAGCAGCAGCTTCAGAAGGTCCTGGTCGCTGTACTTGACGGTCTCCTTCACCGCCTCCTTGAGCTGCGCCTTGCCCGGCGCGGAAGCCGCGCCGCTCCTGTCGTTGGCGAAGGCGCTCTGGGCGGTGGCGCCCCCGGCCACGAGAATCGAGCCGACCAAGGCCGCGGCCGCTGTCTTCCTGACTCTGAACTTCACAATGTCCTCCCCTGAAACATGGGTTCAGCTCCGTACGGGCTGAACTACCTCTCGGAATCGCGGACCGCACGCGCAGCCGCATTTGCTCTGACCGAAGCTGCGACGAGGAGACCGAGAACCACGACGAGCCCGCACAAGGGGAGGACGAGGACGGCAGGGTTCCGGCCGTCGCTCACCATCATCACCACGCCCGTGACCAGCGAAATGGCCCCCACCGCATAGGCAGTGAGGAAGGTCGCCGTGAGCGTCGGAGCCGCGGCGGCGTGCCCCTTCGCCCATGCGGCGTCCGAGGCCATCGTGGCTTTGGTTCTGATGCCGATCGCGGAGTTCCGCTGGATGCTGCCGCTCACGACCTGGTTCTTCACGTACTGAATGAGCAGGCCAAGAGTGAGCAGCCCTACGCCGAACACCAATCCCGCGACCGGGTCCATTGTTCGTCCTCCAAGAACGTAGACGTCGTCGGTACACCTCTGCGCAAAAACGATCTTGGATATCTTGGACCGATTCCGCCCTGCCGTTCACTGCCGGATCACGGAAGTCTTGGAGTCTCTCTCATTGCCGCAGAACGTCAGAAATGGGCATGCGGGCCGGGTGGTTGCGGCCCTGGAAGCGAGACCGCTGCGTCCGTGGCCGGCCGTCCGGCGCAGTACCCGCGAGGCCATGTGCCTGGCGGCGTCGGGCGGATCCCCGCACCTGGAGAAGATCCCGCTTCTCCAGGGCCTTGCGCAGAGCCCGCACGGCGCAGAAGGTTCGGCTCTTGACGATGCCGGGTGGGACGCCGCGGCGCTCGACCTGCTCCACGCCTGGGAACCGGAGGACTGGGCGTGACGACACGCCACCACGCACAGACCGGCCGCTTGAATCGCGAACGGTCTCCTACCGAACGGTCGCGGTCTCACCGGATGATCGACCCGGCCTGGCCGGATGGGGGCAGTACGGCCACGGCGCCAGCCACACGCGCTACTTCCGGGGACTTCGGCTGCACCCGCTGTGCATGCGGGGCGGGCCGCTGACCGCGTTCGCGCTGACCGGTGCGAAGGCCGCCGAACGCGACACACTCCTCGACATCTTCGCCACCGAACCCATGCGCGCTACCGACCGGCCGGCTGGACAGACGCTGATCGCCGACGAGAACTACCTCCGCCACGAGTTGGAGTTGCAGCTGGGGCGAGGCTGAGCGGGCCGGATCACAGCTGTTCAAGTCGTTGCAGCAGGTCATCGAGTCGATCAACGAGACCTTCAAGGGCCCACTCGACCTCGAACCCCATCGCGGCCGCACCCCCGGCGGCGTGATGCTCCGCGTGCTTCAGCGAACCCTCGCGCAGACCGCCGCCATCTGGCACACCGAGCACACCGGCCGGCCCGTCATGCGGCCGCGGGCATGACCTCTCCCACGCATCGGACGGCTGGGCCGCCTGCTGGATGCCGTTGGTCCTCTCCCGGCTCCCGGTCCGCTGAACCAGCCGTCGAGCCAGGCGCTCGGGTTGGATTCCGTATGCGAGCACGTCAGCAGGAGGGGCGGTTCCCGCATCGGACGGTCTGTCATGACAGCGCGAGGACCATTGGGGCAACTACCCGGCACTTCATAGCGCCCTGAACCGCAGAGGAACGCCGAACTCCCCCCGGAGGCCACCCGAACGGCAGGCCCTGCACGGTGCTACAGCATTTCCAGACCGGCCGTCCGCTGTTCGTACGCGGCGGGAGGATCAGCAGGCTTGGGGCGCGGCGGAGTTCGTCGACGATCCGGTCCTCGGCATCGGCGAGGCGGCGCGGGACACCGATCGAGCTGTTTACCGCCCTGCTGACGACCCGGAACAGTAGGTCACCGGGAGGCCGAACCCGCCCGGCGCCGGCCAACCCTCGGAGTCCTACAGGCTGGCCATGGACAAGGTGGGGACAAGGCGCCCGTCTAGGAGTGACCTGTGTCACGTCCTGCCGGGGCGGCTCCGGCGCGCCTGGGCGGCGCACCGTCTTCCGTTCCTGCTCGCCGCCCCTTTCTGGACAGGCGATCGAACACAGAGAACACGTACAGTCCCCACGGCCTTCCGCTGTGTAGTTTTTTGTCATGTGGTCTTGAGTGATTCGGGTGAATTCTCGCCATGGTGTTCGTGAGGGCCCAACACGCCCTTGGTGTAGCCGAGTTCGCTGCACCCCCTCGATGAAGAGGTACCGAGATGAGCACTTCCCGGAGGCGTGTGTGAGCGACGACGACACCCTCGGCGGCGTACACCTGCCGGGCCCAAGCGGCCAGCACCTGTACGAGCCGCTGGACCTCCCCCTGGACTACGAGGGGTTCTACCTCGGGCACCAGGAGTTCTTCCACGCCTATGCCGAGATCCACCTCGGCACCCGCGAAACCGCAGAGAACGTGGTGCATGACGTCTTTCTGGAGATCCTCAACACCTGGACGCAGCTCCTGAAGGAAAGCGACCTCGAGCAACTCACCCTTGCCGTCCTGCACCGCCAGGTGTGCGAGCGCCTCACGAGCGAGGGCCGCAACCCCTCCTTCCTCGTGGACGGGCCGATCGCCCAGGCACTGCGGGAAATCCACAGCACCCTGGAGACCATCCCCAGCACCACCGGACTGTACGAAGCGATCGCGGACCTGCCCACAAGGCAGTTCAAGGTCATCGTGCTGCGCCACCTGCTCGGCTACAAGACCGGGCAGATCGCCCGGTTCATGAGCATCAACGAGCGCACCGTGGACTACCACGGACGCAAGGGCAGGGAACGGCTGCGGATCCAGCTCGGCCTGCCCGCCGATCCCCCCAAGGGGAAGAAGGAGAAGGACCAGTGAGCATCGACCAGCTCCTCGAAGACGCAGCCGTGCCGGTCTCCAGGGCAGACAAGTTCGATGTCGGAACCGCGCTGCAACGCCTGGCCGCGGATCCGAACAGGCGACGTCCCGCACCGAAGATCGAGCGTGCGGCGCGGGCGGGAGAGCGGCTGTCCATCATCTGCAAGTGGGTCCTGCACGGCCCCGGGGTGGCCCACCACCTCCACCGCATGGTCGGGGCACTGACGCAGGATGCTCCCGCGACCGCTGCCAGCGGCGACGGGATGGACCTGGACGGCGCGACCGGCCTCGCCTGTCTCCTCTACCTGACCGGTCACCCGGAGAGCGCCGACTTCTGGTGGGGAATCGCCGCGGGCGCCGACCACGGGGTGGCGGCGTACTGCCTGCACCTGCACCATCTCGCCCGCGGGGAAACCCGCGAGGCCACCCACTGGCGGGAACAGATCGTACGGACCGCCGCCCGTAACGACGAGCCGGTCGACGAGCGGTTTCTGGAGTGGATCGACGTACTCGCTCACTGGGTGCGGGCGAACGGGTACGCCGTGACCGGCCCCACCGAACTCCTGAAAAGGGAAATCGCCCGGCTCGCCGAAGACGGCAGCTGCGTCATCATCCACAACCCCGACGAGCGCCTCGCCGAACGGCTGCGCGACTTCGCCCGCCGCTGAGCCCCGCCCATGCGAAAGGAGCCCTGCCCGGCCTCGGTTCGTAGGCCACCGGCCGGAGGGGCTCCTCGCACGGCACCCCCGTCGAAAGGACTGCCGCCATGTCAAACAACCACGTCTCATGCCTGGCCCGCAAGGCCGCCGAATCCGCCCGCCGTCTCATTCGCTGGGCGGCACGCCGCCGCCGGACCGCCGTCTCACACCTCCTGCGCGGCGCCTGTTACGGCGTGGGCACCGGCTGCGTCAGCCTGCTCGTGCTGTGGGCCCAGGGCCGCATGTGAACGGCGGCCAGTGGCTTTGGCCTGCAGGGCTTGCGCACCTGTCCCTGAACGCTGCGAGGTCGGCGCGCACGCGCCGTTCCTGGATAACTTCGTACGCGTCCAGGGCCGAGGTGAGGCACCTGCGCACGAGCCGAATGCGGTCTTCGCCCATCGTGTTCACGAACGCTTTCCTTCGTGCTGTGCACGGCGGGGCGTCGGCACGGTGTGTGGCGGGTCGATGCGCCTGGGCGCTAGGAGGTGACGCGGAGCGTTAGCTCGCGAAGTCGGCGGCCGGTGGTGGCGATGTCGTATCGGCGCGCGTTGGTGAGAGCCGCTCTGGTCAGGGCCTTGTGCCGGTGGAAGTCCCGGCCCATCTCGTCGAGGGCCACGGCCAGCGAGTGCGGGTCGCCCGGGGTGTAGGGAGCGCCAGTGTTTCCGAGGATTTCCCTTACACCGGGAAGGTCGGAGTAGGCAACCGAAAGTCCGTGGGCTTGGGCCTCAATGAGCATGAGTCCGAAAGCCTCCATGCCCTTGGTGGTGAAGACGAAGGCGTCGAAGTCCGGCAGCCGGCGCCACAGTTCGGCGCGGGACAGGAACGGATCAAAGTGAACCCGGCCCCGCAGCCCGAGTTCGAGAGCCCGCTGCTCCAGGTGCTCCCGTAGGGGTCCTTTGCCGATCACGGTCAAGTGGTGCGGCTGATCGGTCAAAGCGAGGGCTTCGACGGCGGTGATCGTGGATTTGTTGTCGTCCAGTCGACCGGCGTGCACCAGGGACAGGGGCCCTGCTCCAGTGGGTGGTTGATCACGCACCCGGGCATCGGTCAGACGGATGCCCCACGGGATGATGTGGAGTCGGTCGGTGAATCGGTGTCCGGTGAGACGGTCGATGCGGTCGGCGACGACGGAGGTCGGGGCGACGATCGCGGCGCTGGCGGCAGCAACTTCGACCATGGCCTCGCGCTCGGATGCGCTGCGCTCGGCCACCATCACGTCGGGGCCGTGGGCGAGGGCGATGACCGGGATACTGCCGGCAGCTCGGGCGAAGGCCAGACTGAGAGCGAACCCGAGGTACTGGGCGTGAATGGCATCCGGCTGGATCTCCTCGATGAGCGCGCTGACCTCACGCGTCAGCTCGGCAACGTACGGATCGAAGTCCGGGCCGTGAGGGCGCTTCGCTGTGGAGAGCGTAATCAGATGATCAAACGCGGTCAGCCACCCCTGGTCGACCGGTGCCCTGCCCAGGAAGGTCGTACGGGTTTCAGGCATCGCGCGGTATAGGTCGTTGACGAGGACCATGCTCCCGGACGAGGGCTCGGAGGTGCGGTTGATGCCGGTCAGGATGTTCAGGAGCGTGGCAGTCATGCGAGACACCATCCACCGGTAACCGTGGGGTGGGAGTCGGAGATAGGGCCCCCATCAGGGCCAACTCGACGGAAGGATCGGTGGCGTTCTGCATCTCGCGCTGACGGGGAGGCGCCCACCACGACGCCAGGCGCGGCGTGAGGACAGCCGTGACTTCCTCGGCCGGATGCAAGCAGCCCTTACTGTCTTGTTCCGCCGCCCACGCCCTGACTGACGATCGGGGGTAGACGGGATTTATCCCTATCTCTCCCTTGGGGAGGATTCCGTTGAAGGGGGTGGGTATTCCCTCACGGTTCCAGTAGTCCCACGCCTCAAGGGCCTTCGATTTCTCGAAGCAGTGGTACAACTGCCGATAGCGGGCCATGTACCGGATCTCGCGGAAGACCATCTGCCCGATCAGTCCAGGCGCAACTTGCCGGAGCGTGCTGAGATCAGCGCCCTGGAAGGTGAACGACGCCACGTCCTGGGACGGATGCAGGCCCGTCCGGGCGAACAGGTGGGACAGTCGCCGCCGAACGTACTCGGCGACTCCCGGGCCGAGAGCCGGCTCCAGGCCTTCAACGAGCTGAACGAGCCGGCGGTGGCGCGGATTGAACCGGGCCAGGTCGAACAACTGGCCCATGCCGGGCACGGCGGCGAAGGCGAGTCGCTTGTAGAGCCAGTTGTTCAGCTCTCCCGACTGGGCGTAGGTCTTGGTCTCCGGAGTTGAGGAATGGAGCATCAGGTACTCGGACAGCACCTCGAAGTACAGGTAGCCGAGAAACGGCAGGTGCGCCACGGCATCAGCCAACTGGTCGATGAACGCTGATGCCGCAGTGGCATGGCCGGCGGCGTTGCGCAGGGCGAGATCTAGGAACGGTGCGGCGGCGCGCAGTCCGGCCAGCACGGTGCGGTCGAGCCGGTCGTTCTCCGCCGGAGCGAGGAAGCTCTGGTGGCGCAGGTAGGTGCGTAGGTGGATGGGGCCGAGATGCAGGTAGTCGATGCCCTTGGGCGGGATCGGGGCGTTCGGGGTGATCTCGAAGATCATGGGTGTGGTGGAGGGTTTCGTCCGCATCAGGTAGGTGCCGAGGTTGTGCGGGCGCAGTCCCTCGCACTGATGGGTGAGGGGTGAGCAGTACAGGGCCCCGATGAGGCATCCGGTGGAGACGTGTATCTCCCCGCTGGTGCGGATGGCGTCGATGTCCTTGGTGGTGTGCAGCAGGTACATCGGCTTTCCGCTGGCGAGCGCTTCGGTCATCGCGTTGTTGCGTATCAGCCAGCCGTTCGGGGTTGAGTGTTCCAGGTAGTGGCGCCAGTCCGTCTCACTGTCGGCCAGCGAGGCAGGAGTTGGGCGCTGTGCGGGCCTGGTGTAGTCCGTGTGGGTGTGCTCCCACTCGTCGTGCAAAGGAACTCCTTGGGTGGAAGCGGCAGCGGGGGGAGTTCGGGGAGCTACAGAACCTCGACGTTCGCTCCGGACAGGCGGTTTCGGCAGTCGAGGACGTAGGGCGCGTTCTCCTCGATCATGGCGAGGTCGAATCGGGTGTGGTCCATGAGGAGCACCACGGCATCGGAGGCCGCGATCTCCTGTGGGCTCGCGTCGACCCGGCGCACGTGGAGCGTGGTGTCGTCGCCGTCCGGGATGTTGGGGTCGGCGCCACGGACGTCGGCGCCGAGGCCGAGGAGAAGTTCGGCGACACGTGCCGACGGTGAATTGCGGAGGTCGCTGGCGTTGTACTTGTAGGTCAGGCCGAGCAGCAGAATCCGGGCTCTGTGCACGGGTGTGCCGCGCTTGTCGAGTGCTTCTACGATCCGCCGGACGACGTAGTCGGGCATGTGGCGGTTCACGTCGTCGGCGAGTTCTACGAAGCGGAAGGGGACGCCGAGTTCTTCCCGGATCTTCCACGAGAGGAACAGGGGGTCGACGGGCAGGCAGTGCCCGCCGACTCCCGGCCCGGGGGTGAACCGGGTGAAGCCGAAGGGCTTGGTTGCGGCAGCCTCGATCGCCTCCCACACGTTCACGCCGAGGCGGTCCGTCAGCGTCGCCAGCTCATTGATCATGGAGATGTTGACGAGCCGAAAGGTGTTCTCCAGCAGCTTCGACAGCTCGGCGACCTTGGTCCCGGACACCGGCACCGTGCTGTCGAAGATGCCGTCGTAGAACCCCCTGATCACATCGAGTGACTTGGCGTCGATGCCGGACACCACCTTGGGCGTGCCCGCGAACGAGAACCGCTTGTTCCCCGGGGCGATGCGCTCGGCACTGAATCCGGCCAGGAAGTCCACGCCGCCTTTGAGGACCGACGCCTTTTCCAGGATCGGCAGCAGCACTTCCTCGGTGGTGCCCGGATAGCTCGTGGACTCCAGGACCACCGTCGCGCCGGGACGAAGGTGCTCACCCAGCGTCCGGGCGCAGGTCTCGATGTACGACAGGTCCGGCACACCGTCCCGCAGCGGGGTCGGCACGGTGATCACCGCCAGGTCGTAGCCGGCCAGCGCCGCGGCGTCGGTGGTCGCGCAGTAGGCCCCGGAATCCAGGACCGCGCGCAGCCGTACGGATTCCACGTCCTCCACATAGGACTGGCCGACGGCGAGCTGCTGGACGCGGCGCGCGTCCACGTCGTAGCCGACGACACGGTGACCCACCTCAGCGGCACGTACGGCCAGGGGAAGCCCGACGTAGCCCTGACCGGCGACGACTATCTGCATGGCAGCTCCTACTCGATTGCGGTGCTTGAATGGACCGGTCGTCCTGTTCTGCAAGGAGAAGCACTGTGCCCTTGGTGTCTGTCGTCATGCCCGTGTACAACTCGCAGGCGACCCTCGGCCAGGCCGTCCGATCGGTGCTCACGCAGACCCACAGCGACCTGGAGCTGCTGGTCACCGACGACCAGTCCACCGACGGCTCCATGGACCTGCTGCGCGAGTTCGCCGCGCAAGACGAACGCGTCCTTCCGAGGAGGGCCCCCGAACAGGGCGGTGCGGGCCGGGCCCGCAACCTCGCGATGCAGCGGGCCCGCGGGGACTACATCGCCTTCCTCGACAGCGACGACATGTGGCTCCCGGAGAAGACCGAGAAGCAGCTCGCCTTCGCCAAAGAGGGCACTGCCCCGCTGACGTTCACCTCGTACTTCAAGATGGACGCCGACTACCACGGCGAGGCCGTTGACTGGGCTCCGAACGGCCGGGTGATCCGCGCGCGGGCGCACGTGACCTACCGCGACATGCTGGTCCAGGACCACATTGGTGCCCTCACCGCCATGTACGACCGCAACGTCCTGGGCACGAGGCTGATGCCGCAGATGCGCAAACGCCAGGACTACGCGCTGTGGCTGTCGATCATGCGAGACGGCGCTGACGCCCGGGGCCTCGCCGAGCCGCTGGCGGTCTACCGGGCCCAGCAGGCGGGATCGCTGTCCTCCAACAAGGCATCGCTGGTGAAGTACAACTGGGCCCTGTACCGCGAGCACGAGCACCTGTCCGTCCCGCGGTCGGCGCGGGCGCTCGCCGGCGCCGTGTGGCAGTCGCTGCGCAACTCCCGCATCTAAGTCCGTACGCGGGCCCGGGGCACGCCGGGCCACCGGTGCCGTCGCCCGGCTACGCGGCCGGACCGGCACTGGCCGACGCACGCAGGAAGAGCTGGAGGAGCAGCCGACGGTCATCGACCGGCACGGTCTCCTGACCGCCCTGAAGCGCCTCCCGGCCGTGCAGGAAGCGGCGCTGGTCCACGATGAGATAGTCCCCGGGCTGGAGCATGAAGGAGACCTGCCCCCGAACGAGTTCCTCGGCGAGCTCCCTGGCAGCAGCGGCGTGCTTGGGGTCGAGCTGAGACCTCTTCAGCATCTTGGCGGTGAACCGGACGAACTCCCTCTCCGGGGCGGTCCCGTCCAGGACAGGGAACGGCGTGTACTCCTCGCCAACGCCGTACAGGTCGAAGAAGGCCCCGTAGCGGTAGGCCGTCTCGGCCAGCAGGGCGCGGCTGTCCTCCGACAGCCGCGCCACTGCCGCGTGGGCGTCGGAGAGGATGCTGGGGCCGCCACCAAGCGGGTCGGGGCGGACGCACAGCAGCGTGGTGTAGTCCGGGGGAAGACTCGCGTTCACCAGGTCCATGTGGAAGGCGTTGTACCCGATGCCGCTGGACTTGCCGGGGTCCTTGTCGACCTTGACCCCGATGTCCTTCCACAAGGGCCACTGCGGAAAGGGTGAGAAGGGGACGGCGACTTCGGCCGCGAAGCCCGTCACCAGCCGCAGGAACCGGCCCTCGTTGCTCCCCAGCGCTTTGGCGAGGCCTCCCAGGCGCAGCACGGCGTAGCCGCCGCCCTCTCCGGTCAACGCGCCGCGAAGCGTCGCGGCGGTTTCCTCGAACCGCGGGGCAGCCGTCAGCCCGGCCCGGAACTCCTTGATGGTGGGCGTCGCCAGGAACGGGCCGTTCAGTTTCCATGGCGGGAGAGAAAGGTCGATCAGGGCGGCTTCGAGCTCGCCCGGAATGCCGATGAACATGCGGAGCTTCCTTCTCTGATGGGGTTCTCGGGGTGCCGTTCAGCGCTGCTGTCGTCCGGGTGCCGTCTGCCTGAATCTGTTGCGGCTGGGCGCTGCCGGGGGCTATCACCTCCTCCCGGCAGCGCCCAGGTCAGGGACACCGCTGTGTGAGCGTGTGGCGGTGGTAGGTCCGGGCGGACTGGCGTGGACTATCGCGTAGTGCACGTGTCTGAGTTCCCTGCCCAGGCCCTCGCAGTAGCGGCGGAGGGCGAGCGGGTCGGATGCGTAGGCGCAGCCGTGCTTGACCTGAAGTTCGATGACTTCGACCGCCCGTTGGACTCGCGCTCGACGCTGGGTGCGGACACGGCTGATCTCGATCTGCCCGAGCAAGGTCTCCGCTACGACGGTCAGGTCGGCGGCCAGCTCGACATCCTCCTCGAACGGCGGCGGCGAGCCGACCTGGCCCACGGCACGGTTGATGCGGACCGCCATCCAGGCCGTGTCCACGGAGGTGTCGGCGTTCACGCTGCTTGCCCCAGCTTCCGGGCCTTCACCGCCTCGACCTGGCGTAAGTAGTGCCGATTCGGGGCCTGCGCCCAGGAGGAGCGGGCCCACGTCGAATAGTTGCGTCCGTCCTCGCTGTCGAGGAGGCGGTCGGCCTGGATACGCAGGTGGGCACGGTTGAGGATGCCGGCCTTGAACTGGGCCGCCCAGAACGACGTCCACGCGTTGTGGTCGAGGAGCTTCCTCTGCTCCTCCTCGCTCTTCTCGTCCATCAGCTTGCTGCCGTAGGTACCGACATCAGCCAGGAGGGACAGGTGGTGGCGGGCGGCCGTCAGGCAGGCCTGATGACGCCGGTCACGGGAGGAGAGGGCTGTGTGGGCGGCGCCGACCGCAACGACGGCCGTCAGCAGCAGGTGGGTGGTACGGGTGTGGTTCATGAGGTGCTCCTTGTCGGAGAGGGCTGTAGGTGGTGGGCAGGTAGGACGTCAGCAGATGCCACGGTGGTGGGGCGACGTGCAGGAAGAGCGGATGCCGTAGTGATACGGCCCGGAACCTGGGGTTGTCGGGACCGAACTGGCAGCTTCGGGGGCCGGGCCGCGACGTGCTTCCTGGTGCTGAATGGCCGGTACGTGCAGGCGCTGCGTCTCCAGCACGGCGGCCAACGCCCGCGTCTTGCGCGCGAATTCCTGGACGTGCCGCAGCGCCCGCAACTCCCGATCCGGTCCGGCAGCACCTCGTACCGCTTCGTCGCTGGCTGCGGCCAGCACCATCCCGCGCGCCCGTATCGCCCGGAAGTCCTCCTTGTCGGCCGGCGCGATGCGGGCTGGGTCGATCGGATTGAGGACTGCCCAGAACCAGTCGTAAAGATCCGCGGCAGCCTTGAGGAGGCGCGGCCAGTCGGACGGAACCTTCCACCCTGCGATCACGGCACACTCGGCCTGGACGTGGGCGGCCAGGGTGTGCGGTTGCAGCGAGGCTGATCCGGGGAAGGTGTTCACCGGTGTGGTGCCCTTGATCAATGGTGTTGCATCTCCGGGCTCAGCCACTGGAGAAGATCCTTCCTGGAGAACTGGATGGTGGGGCTGTCCTGGCCGCCGGTAGTCGGGGCGTGAGGGCGAAGGCGTAGTGGGGGCGGGCGCTCAGCTCGTACGCGAGGTGTTGGCCGGGGGAGTACACGGAGTGCACGAAGACCTCGCCCGCCGCGAGCACCCGAATCGCTTCACGGTGGGCGGCCCGGTCGAGCGCCCAGGCATTCAACGTGGCGTCAGACACCGGATCGTTGTTGGCCCCGGCGAGCCGTTCGGCGTACGTCCGGAGGTAGTCGACGGCCTCCACCGGACTCGATGAGCCGTGGTGGTGGACCAGTTGCGCCTTGAACCCCTGCTGAGGCCCGTACGGCGGAAGGTCGTGCAGCAGGGCCTGCGCGGTGTAGCCGGTCACCTGACGGTCACTCATGACGGACCACCCCCGTTGGAGAGTGGTAAGGGCCCGCCTCGGTGTGGTCTTCGAGCCGCTCCTGGCAGGGGAGGTGTCAGCGCTGATGGAGGACTGCGGCCAGACTATGAGCACCGCCATGGCGACCAGCAGCACGGTCCCGATCCCGAGTACCCACCCGTCCTGACCGCTCCAGAGGTCCGCGCTCATAACCGCACCCACTGGGCGTAGATGTGGGCCAGGAAGCTACTGCGGTCGGCGAGTTCACGGAGCACGCGTTCGTACTCCCCGGGGTCGGTGCTCACGTCGGCAGTCGACCGCGTAAAGATGCCGTCGGCCCTGGCTTCGA
This sequence comes from Streptomyces sp. NPDC048442, assembly GCF_040651475.1. Lineage (NCBI taxonomy): Bacteria > Bacillati > Actinomycetota > Actinomycetes > Kitasatosporales > Streptomycetaceae > Streptomyces > Streptomyces sp. NPDC048442. Next base: position 8,206 of record NZ_JBEZKB010000032.1, on the reverse strand, counting down.
TCACCGCCCCCGCCGCCTGCTCCCACGCCGACAGCGCCCGGCCAGGTGCGGTGGGCATGGCGGTGTCGAGGTACACGTCGTAGAGCCTCAACTCCCGTAACCGGGCGTGCAGCTCGAATTCCGCTACGGCGTGCTCCGGCTTCTCGCCAGGCCGCAAGCAGGCGTACCCGGCCACTCGGGTACCGGGGGTCTTCGGAGAGCGCAGGGCCTGCTCCGCGGTTGCACGGCGCAGTGCAGCCAGCCGTGGCGCGGGGTCGGCCGGCACGAGGTTCGGCCGCAACCACCGGTCCATATCGCCGTTGATGCGCACAGGAGACACCTGATAGGGCTTCACCCCGCACCTCCGCCCGGCAGACGGGCCTGGACGGTCTTCCCCGTTACGTCCTCGTGCATTGACCAGGTCAGCGACGGCATGACCGCCTTGGCCGCCTCGAACCCGGGGAACTCCACGCCCGCGCTGGACACCTCCACGAGGAGGTCCCCGTCCACACCGATCGTGAGCCGCAGCGCCAGTGGCCTGCACGCCCAGTCACCCCCAAGGTGCTGGAGCGCCACGGAGTGCTCCACCATCCAACCGACGGCAACAGCCGCGGTCTGGACGTCCCCGCCCCAGAACCGCACCACCAAGACGGTGCGCACCCATGTACGTACGGCTCGGGCCGGGTCCCCGGTGTACGGGAATTCGAGAGTGCCCGACCACGTCTCGGTGCCCGGCATCTCGTGCACGGAGGGCACCGTCATGACGACACCTCCCCGGACACGGCGAGCTTCGCCCACACCCGCATGAAGCCGCCCCGACGGCCGTACCCCCACTCCTTGGCGATTGCGACCACCATCGTCAAGCCGCGGCCCGACTCGTCGGTCAGGTAGTTGTTCCGCAGCCCCGGCTCCTGGTCCTTGAGCCCGCTGTCCACGACGACGAGCACCGAGTCCTCACAGCCGTGCACGGACACCCACACGTCCTCGTCCTCGGCGCCGTGCACGAGCCCGTTGGTCACCAACTCGGAAGTGACGAGTGCCACCGAGTCGCGCAGGTCCGCGAGTTCCCGCTCTCCGTACTGGGCCCGCTCGACCGTGGACACCGCTTCACGCCGTATCCGTCCCACCCACACCCCGTCGCCAGGTCCGCCGGCCCGGTGAAGACCAACAACCCGCAAGGCGCACTGTGCAAGCGTGTATGTGGTGATGGGAGGTGTCACCTGGGTGGTGCTGAGGGGAATCGGGGGAGGCATAGCCCAGTCCTCTGCGCTCGGGAAGTCACCTGCGGGCACCCTGAGCCAGGGCAAGCCCGCTGCTACGACGCCGCGATCGGTGGCCCAACTAGAGTGCCGCGTAGGCAGTTTCGCGCGCAATCGAATGTGCACTGCATACGCACTTGCATGCAGATTGGCACATGCCAGACCATGCAGGAGGTGGTGCACGGAGGGGACTTGGGGTGACAGACTCTGCATCCCGGAGGGCAGAGCAAGGACTCCAGTCCGTACAAGGCAGACTCGACGCGCTGGAGGATGCAGCAATGGTCAAGCCGATCGGAACAACAGCTCCACGGATCAAGCTCGGCATCCAGATGCGCGAGCTACGCCAGAACGCACGCATCTCGATCGAGGACGCGGCTAAGGCCGTACCCGGCCTCAACTACGACAAGCTGCGCCGCATCGAGCTGGGGAAGAGCTCGTTTCGCCAGGTCGGAGACTTGCGGAAGCTCCTTGAGCTCTACGGAGTCGGAGGCGATCTTGAACTGGCGGACTCTCTCGAAGAGCTGTACAAAACCCCGACCAGCCAGGACTGGACTACACAGTTCCGCGGCGTTTCTGAGGGGACACGAACCCTTGCGGGTATCGAGTCGGAAGCTACTGAGTTCCGGGCCTACCATCCGAACCTTGTGCCCGCGCAACTCCAGTGCCGGGCATACGCTGCGGCACTGCACCGCGACGTGCAGCCGATCGAGGAAACCACCAGCGAGATGATCGAGGGCAACGTTGCCCTGCGAATGTTCCGCCGTGAGTCCTTCCTCCGCCCCGAGGGACCAGCGAAATTGTGGGTCATCATCGGGGAGGCAGCACTGAGACATCCGGTAGGTACCCAGGACGTCATGCGAGAGCAGTACGAAGAAATCCTCAGAATGGCTGCGATGCCGAACGTGACCGTTCAAGTGCTGCTCACGGACGCCCCGGTCAAAAGGCTCTGGACCAACTTCACCATCCTGGAACTCGGCCGAGAGCGCCCTGTCATCGTGCAGGTAGACACGCCCTGGGGAACGTCAGCAATGACCGACAAGACAACGCAGGTGGCCCGGTTCACCCGCTGGTTCAACACCATGATCGCCTCGGCAGAACGGCCCGAGGAAACACCCGCATTCATCGAGAACCTGAAGCGAGCCACTACATGACCCACAAGCCCGCCAGCACACTCTCATCCACTGCCGTAAGGGAGAACTGGTTCAAGTCCTCCTACAGCGGGGGGGAAGGCAGCTCCTGCGTGGAGATCGCCGACCTTTCACCCACCGTTGGAGTACGCGATTCCAAACTCGGCAACGACAGCCCCGTGACCACCGTCTCCCGCACCTCCTGGACGACGTTCATCGCGCATCTCGCACAGTAGTAACTACGTCCAACAGCGCGATGGCACCCTTCCCAGTCGATGTAGGAAGGGTGCCATCGCGTTGAGTCCTACCCTGCCCGATGGCACCGACAGTCGCCCCCGTCGCCCCCTCTGCGTGCCGCCTAGGGGGCGGTAGGAGGCAGCTACCGGCGGACCGGCAGCCAGAAGTTGTCACCCGGGGCCGGCGGGCCCGCAGTCGGGGTGGATCGTTGTTCTCCTTATGACGACGATCCACCCCATCCCCGTGGGCACGGTGCCCGCGCTTGCGGACACGCTCGCCGATACCGCGTGCGCGCTCGCGGACGCGGTCGCCGACGGCTGGCCCGCCGACCGCGACGGCGTCCTGGACGCGGTCGACGGACTCGACGTGCTGCTCGGTGCGCTCGCCCGGCTCGACGACGACACCGCCCACCTCCTGGCCCCGGCCGCCCTCGCCGCGGCCCGCCTGCGGCAGCACCTCGATCCCCACACGCCCGGTGGCGACGTCGGCGGGCAGCGCCTGCTGCTCGCCGACGATTCGGCGCCCACCGTCCCGGCTGCCCGTACCGCCTCGGGGCCGGTACGGGCACGCCCGAAACGGCGCGGCCTGGGTCCCGGCGGGTACCGGGCCGTGGGCCCCTGACCTGCTGTGGTGGGTTCCATGGTGGGCTCGATGGTTGGTTCCCCGTGTCCCGTCTCAGATGATCTCGTCGCGGGCGGTTGGATGCCGGGTGCTCTCTCAGTTGATTTGGTCCGGTGACATCGCTTGGAACGCCCGGTTGGAGAGAGGAGTTCGAAGCTCCACGCGAAGTCGGATCGAGGTGTCGATGGGCAGTCCCGTGTTGGAGTAGCGAAGCTCCTTCGAGTGGTTCGCGATGAGGTCGAGATCCCGCAACTGCCGCTGCAACTCGGAAACAAGGGCTTCGTCAGGGTCAGGGACGAGCTCGTCTTCTTCCTGCTCGGCGAGGCACTCCAGCTGTTGGTCAACGGCTTCCAGCGCCCGACGGCTGGTCCAGTTGGCGAAGTCGTAGCAGCCGAACAGGTAGGCGTGCGCCGCATACAACGTTGCGGTTGCGGCTGCCTCGTCCGCATCATCGGGGCCGTCCTGGCCGTCGTTGTGGCAGTACTCGCTGAGCATGTACTCGGCGACACCGCGATTCACCGCCGAGAAGGCCGTCGTGTCGCCGAGGACGCCCTCCCATACAGAGTTCAACAGGGGGCGAAGGCCCACGGTGAACGGCGCCTGCTCGTCCTCGGGCAGGGCCTCGTGCCAGCTCATGAGCCGTTCCGCAACGCCGGCAGCGAAGACTCCACGTTCGCTGGTCGACGCCGCCTTCAGCCGCTCCTCCACCAGTACCGAAAGCTCTTTCCACCTGTCCATACGAGCCACCCCGAGTCGTGAAACCAGCGTCCTCGCTCTGGCAACCGCGATCATCGCATCCACCAGGGACAACGCCTATGAACGGGCTTGGCAGCCCGCCGTTGGAGGTGCAGACGGATCGACGCGTAGGAGAGCGCGTAGTCGTGGTGGGCGGTCAGCTTGATCCATGCTGCCGCGGGCTCAGGCCTTGACGAGCCATCTCCTGGAGGAGATCGATGATCGTTCCGCTGATGGGGTCAGTGGTCCGGACCGCCCCTCGCATGGTGGGACGCGCTGTGTCGAGCACGAGCCGCACCAGACGAGGTGGGATGCCGTAACGCTGCGAGAGCAAGCGAATGGGAACACTGCCCGGCATCCCTCATCAGCAAGAATGCCCTCTGGTGATGCCCGCGCCATGGGTTGGTGCGTGGGTAGCGCGGGTTCGGTTTGCTGCGGCGGTGGGGCGACTGGACGTCGGCCAGCGCACGTTCGAGTGCTTGTGGGGAGCGTCCGGTGACAGTGGCGGGCGGTGTCAGCTGGCGGGGCGCGCACAATTCGGCGAGTTCCGGCTGCTCCCCGGACCGCAGGTAGCGGGCAAGGTTGTCCACCATGCCCGCGGTGACGCGCTGGCCGTGCTCCTGGTCGTAGTGACCAACGCCCGGACGGGCAGGCCGGTTTGTCCCTATGCTCGGGGGGTCAGCACGACTGCAAACGAAGGAGACACACGGGTGACGGCCACGCATCTGGTAGTCGGGGCCGAGATCATCGAGGCGGTCGGCGCGGACCGAGCAGCAATCTTCCAGGACCAGGTCACCGTCTTCGACTGCGTGGAGTGCGGCACCCGCGGTGACGTCCGCAGAGAGCCCGCCGTGGCGGTGCTCCGCACCAGCGGAACCCTTGTCCACCTCGGGGCCGCCCACCACCGGTGCACCCCCTCACGGATCCACCCGCACACCCCCGGCGCCCTGCGCCCCGCCGACACCACGGACCTCATCCCGCGTGCCGTCACCCTGCCCGGCCCGCACGGAATGCGCCCGCTGCTCCTCCTCGCCTACGAGGAGGACGTCACCCTTCTGTCCGCTCCCGGCACGGACCTGGTGCTGCAGTTCCTCCTCGGCGAGGGGCTGCACCAGCTGTCCGGGCTGGGCAGGCAGGCACCGGCTAGCCCCGGCTGGCAGGCCCTGCTCGGCCCCCGCAACGCCCTGGAGATCCGCACCCCGCGGGACATGCTGCTGCGGGACGGGCAGATGCTCGCACCGAGTATCTGGTGCGACTTTGTGGCCCGGGACGGGGGAGTGACCCTACTGGCCGGGCGACTCGACCGGCCGGCGATCTACTCTCCCGACCCGCCTTTCGCGGCCTACCAGAGGGCCGTGCGCCGCGGCCAGCTGGCGGGAGGGTTCGTGCCCGTCCTGGCGGGTACCCGCCGATGACCCGCCGACCGCTGGGCGCCGGCCCTCTGATTCCCGACCCGCCCGCGCGGGATCCCCGGGCCCGTACGGTTGCCGAGCGTGCGGGCGACGAAGAATGGACCACCCCTCGGGAGAAGACGCCGCCCCCGTACGGGCGCCGCCCGCTGGGGACGGGCCCTGTCGACGACGGCCGCTGACGGCCCGCAGCACGACGGTCACCGCTTGTCGGCGTACACGTGAACGTGCCCAGCTACCGTCTGAAGAACCGTATGGCAGGTGTCCCGCTGCTCGTCGGTGCCCATGAGCAGGCCTTCCTCGGAAACACAGAGGCCAAGGGCAGTGCCCATGAACGCTTGCCACTCGCGGTCGCTCAGGCCGGGACTCATCGCCTTCCTCCTCCCACGTCCGAAGTTCAGAAACGGGTTGTCACCCCTTTAAAGGGGTGACCCTGAGGGGTGAAGGCGGGGGCCGGAGAGGAGGAGCCGGCGGTCCGTCCTCGCTCGCCCCCGGTCAGGCGAGGGCGTCGCCGAGCAGCTGGCGCGGAGTGCCGTCCAGATGGCGGTGAAGGAGTTGGGCGCGGGAGTGCACCAGGCCGCTGCGGTACGCGGCCGGGAGTCGGTCGTAGACGCCGACGGCCATGTCGGCGGCCGCGCCCGGATCCCCGTCGACGCGCAGGCACGCGGCGGTGTCCATGGCGATCAGGGCGCGCGTCGTCACCGACGGCAACGTAGTGAGGGCCAGGGCGTCCTCCTGCGCGGCGTACGCGGCGCGGGTGTCGCCGAGCAGCGTGTACACGCCTGAGAGAGGTGCACAAGGTGCTTCTGTGGCGGGTACCCGAACCAGCAACTTGGCCTGTTGGTCTCGGGTCCGGTCCGCCTGTTCCCTCATAGTGCGCAGCAGCTCGCCGATTCCGTCCGGGCTCACCATGCCGGGGCCTCCCGTGTAGAGAGGTGTGGGGAGTCCATCCTGGCCCTGGCCCAATGCAGGTCGCCATGGCTGGCTTCCCACGAGAGCACATGCGGATCGATACCTCGGCCGCTGATCCAGTCCAGGCGGCGGTTCACCAGATCCTGGCGGATCGCGATCCGATCCGTCCTGGTCGCCGCCACTGCGTCAAGAGATACATCCAGCTGTTGCCACCAGTCCTCACAGAGGTCAAGTTCCGTTCGCAGCTCAGGAGACGGCGAGATTGGGTCGTCCTCGACCAGGGTCGACAACTCAGCCCGAAACCGCAGCCCGCCGTCTTCCCAGTCGCCGACCTCTCCAGTCGTGGCCGAGAGGCCCCAACAATGGCCTGGGCGGACTCGCTTCCCAGCCAGAGCTTCTCGTTGACCTGTCCCGCCGGCGCCGCGACCAGACGAAGCCACTTCGCCCCCTGGCTCGCTAGCACCTTGCCGCCCAAGGTCCGACCTCGCCAGCCCGCCGCTCGCACGTCATCGGCAGAGCGGCAACCGAATCCTTCCGCAGCTCGCAGGAACATGGCCTGCAACTGCTGAAGTTCGACTACAGAGGGTTCCCACATCGGCCCCAACCGCCCTTTCAACCTGCTCTTGACAGCTTCAGCCCAGCATCCTTGAACGCTCGGTGGCGCGGCTTCGCCTGGTCCTGAGTCGTATCGCAGTGGGAAGCAGGTTCTCGTAGCCGCACGAACCAGCCTGAGATAGACGATTCGAGCAGGGAATCAGATGCCCAGCCAACCGTGCCAGTAGCTTCACTCCTCAGCGGCATTCCCGCAGGTCAGGACCACATGCTTCTGCCTGGACACAGCAAGCTACTGAACCTCTGAGAGGAGGCAGAATACTCACTCGCCGCGCTTCTTGACTTGCCAGTCACACGACCCTCCACCGCAAGGATGTCTCGTTGAATGCGCAGCTCAGAGGCTCAACCTCGTCATGAGAAAGGCATCGAGCAAAGGTGGCTGGTCTGGCCAGACCAATGGGCTTTAACAAGGCATCTGACTACGCGCTAGATAGAGGGAGTCAAGACAGGCTCGTTGAGAACAAAGCGCCTGGTCAGGGGCCTGGGAGGGGGGAATGTCGGCCGATTGGTTGCCCTGAGACAGCGGCCGGCCCTACACTCCAATCAGTTGGCTGCCAGCGAAGTGATTCGCACAGAGTTCACGGCATCCAGCTATTGGCAGCTTTGTCCCTGCCTGTCGTTTCAGATCTGTCCGTTGGTCGCCCGGGGCACGGATTTGTCCCAGCGGTCAGATCCACATATCAAGATCACCAGCGCCTACCAGAAATTCCCGGTGGGTGCTGGTCGTCTTGTGTTTTCGTGAGGGAAATCTCTTTCCGTCGAATCCGCTTGATAAGGCGGAGCCGGGAACTCGATCCTCAGGTCACCGATGAGAATCCCTGCCCCGGGCGGCCCATCGGACAGTGGAACGACTAATACGGACAAAGGAAGAGAAAGATCCATGAGCAGTGCAAAACCTCCCGACACGACCGTGATCGCAGTCATCGGATTCGCCGCGACCTTCGGAGAGGGCCTGACGATCTTGACGGAGCCCGGCCCCGACCTGGTCATGGCAGCCGCCTGGACGATCACGGCCGTTGCCGGCGGATACCTTCTCCGGTCCGTGACCCGCGCGGGAATGCGGTGGCTCGACCGGCGCTTTGCCGATCAGGTCACTCGTCTCGTCGGTGATCGGATTCCGGAACCCTCCACCCAGGCTGCACAGACCTCGACGACCAGCGACGTGGCTTCTCTCTCGCTCGTTCCCACGCGCATCGATGAGGGCCTGGGCCCCGACACGGGCGCCTGACGCGCAGGTGCGCTTGAGGGCCAGGGCGGCGCCGCCCTGGCCCTCAACACCACCACCCCCGGACCCCCCAGACCCCCACCGCCCCTG